>NZ_CP109007.1:5562500-5887500 GCF_036226665.1 Streptomyces sp. NBC_00691
AGCGGCAAGCACAGGACCCGGACAAAGAAAAGGCCCCGCCCTTGTGGGGCGGGGCATGTCTCTCGTGGTGCGGACGGCTGTGCGGCGGCTGCGCCGACCCCGCCCGCCCGGTGCCGCGGACCGGCCGCGGTCAGTGCCGCGGCGAGGTGTCCGAGGACCAGACCTGCCAGGGCTGACGGGCCACCCACTCCTCCACCGGGGGCGGCTCCAGGGCCAGGACCTCCGTCGACACGCCGTCGTCGTCCGCCATCAGGAGCGGATCGGCGCCGCTCGCCATGAAGTGGTAGATCCCGGCCACCCCGGCCGCCGTCTCCGGACCGAGCAGCTGGGCGAGACTCCGCTCGAAAGCGGCCGGATCCAGCTCCTCGTACCGCACCGACCGGCCGAGCCCCCGGCCGAACGCCGCCGCCAGCTCACCGCCCGTCAGGGAGCGCTCGCCGCCGATGTCGAACGTCCGGCCCTCCAGGTCCTCCCGGGTGAGCGCCGCGAGCGCCGCGTCCGCCAGCCCCCGGTGCGACAGCCACGCCGTCCGCGCCGCCGCCGGCAGCGGATAGGCGAGCACGCCGTCGTCGACCAGGGCCGGCCCGTTCCACGGCGAGAACAGGTTGTCCAGGTAGACCGGCGGCCGGATCACCACCAGCGGCACCCCGCTGTCCCGCAGCACCCGCTCCGCCAGCCGGCGCGTCTCGAAGGCGGCGACGTCCGTCGGTCCCAGCGGGATCCGGGTGTTGGCGTTGAAGACCAGCCGCTCCGTGCCCGCGTCCAGGGCCGCCTCCGCGACGTTCCGCGCGTACGCCTCCACCCGCTCGCTCTCGTACACCAGCGGCATCGTCATGAACGCGTGCGTGGTGCCCTCGAAGAGCTCCCGCACATCGTCCGGCCGCCCCAGATCGCCGGCCAGGAAATAGGCCCCCGGAAGCGGCGGCCGGTCCGCCGACGGCCGCCGCGTCAGGGTACGCACCCGGTGCTGCCGCTCGGCCAGCAGACGGGCCACCGCACCCCCCTGGAACCCCGTCGCGCCCACGACCGCCACCCGCATCGGATTCTCACTGGACATGTGTGTCTGAGGCCCTTCGATAGACTTTCCCGGATGTCGTGTCGGCGTCCTTCCAGGCTCGCCGCCCCGGCTTCGGCCGTTCAATTAACAAACCGGGGCGGAAGTTGAAGGATCGTCCATGGCAATCGTGGGAACCGACCGTCACGCACTGCAGCCCGAGCAGGAAGAGCAGGACGACCTGCTGAGCGAACTGCTCAAACCCCTCAGGCTCACCGGCGTCTTCGACAGCCGCTGGCACGTCCGCGCCCCCTGGGCCATCGAGGGCGACGCCGAACGCAGCTGCGCCGTCCTCCACTACGTCGTCGAGGGCGACTGCTGGATCACCACCGAGGACGAGGCCCCGGTCGAACTGCACGCCGGCGACCTCGTCGTCTTCCCGACCGGCGCCGCACACCGCCTCTCCGACCGGCCCGAACGCCAGGGCCTCCCGCTCAAGGCCGTCCTGCCCGAGCGGCATCCCGGCACCTCCGGGGAGATCGTCATCGAGGGCAGCGGTCCCGAGAGCCGGCTGCTCTGCGCCGGGCTGCACTACGACGCCAGCGCCGCCACCGGCCTCTACACCTCGCTGCCCTGGGCACTCGTCCTCGACGGACCGCAGGTCGACCGCGAACCGCTGCTCCGCGACACCCTGCGGCTGCTCGCCGCCCCGGACCGGCCCGTCGGCCCCGGCGACCGGCTCATCACCCTGCGCGCCTTCGAGATGGCCCTGGTCCTGGCGCTCCGGCCGCTGCTCCGCGAACTCGCGGGCAACCCGGCCTCGCTGCCGCTGCTCCGGCACCCCGGGATCAGCCGGGCCGTCGTCATGATGGCCACCCGGTTCGCCGATCCCTGGACCATCGACTCCCTCGCCCGGGAGGTCGGCATGTCCCGCTCCGCCTTCACCGCCTCCTTCCGGGACCTGGTCGGCGAGTCCCCGGCCCGGTACCTCTCCGCCCGCCGGATGCAGGAGGCCGGCAGGCTCCTCACCGAGACCTCCCTCCCGCAGTCCGCGGTGCCCGCCCGCGTCGGCTACCAGAGCGCCGTCGGCTTCCACCTCGCCTTCCGCAAATGGTTCGGGGTGACCCCGGGGGAGTACCGCTCGGGAGCCGACCGGGCCGCCTGAGAGGCGGCCGAGCGGTCCTCCGGAAGGGCCGGCGGACGGCCGTCCGGGAGCGGCCCCCCGGACGTCCGCGCCGATCCGCGCCCACCGACCTGACATCTTCGGGATTCCCTGGCCGGTTCTTAAGGACCCCTGGACGGACGCTCATTGTCCGGACGGGCCGCCCCGGACAGGCTCGGGACCGGCACAGCCGTGACACCCGAGGAGAGGCGATACACCGGTGACGAGGTCCGGGCAGGAGTATCTGGAGGGGCTGCGCGACGGGCGCGAGATCTGGCTCGACGGGGAGCGGGTCGAGGACGTCACCGCCCACCCCGCCTTCCGCTCCACCGCGGCCTCCTTCGCCGGGCTCTACGACCTCGCCGACGACCCCGTCCACCACCCCGTCCTCGTCCAGGGCGGGGTGCGCCGCGCCTCCACCGTGCCCCGTTCGTACGAGGACCTCGTCGCCCGCCGCCGTGCCTTCCGCGTCACGGCCCGCGCCGGCTTCGGCTTCCTCGGCCGCACCCCCGACTACATGGCCGCCGGCGCGGCCGGGTTCGCCGCCGCGCCCGCCGTCTTCACCGGCGGGACCTTCGACGGCGCCGAGCACGCCCTCGCCTTCCACCGCCGCCTCTCCGAGGGCGATCTGCACTGCGCGTTCACCCTCGGCAACCCGCCCCCCGGGCACGGCGGGGAGGACCTCGCCCTGCGGGTCGTGGCGGAACGGGACGGCGGGATCGTCGTCCGCGGCGCCAAGACCGTCGGCACCGGCGCCGTCTTCGCCGACGAGATCCTCGTCGGCACCATCGAGCCGCTCGCCGCCGACGACACCGAGCACGCGCTGACCTTCGCCGTACGCCTCGACACCCCCGGCCTGAAACTGATCTCCCGCACCTCCTACGAGGAACGCTCCCGGTCCGTCTTCGACCACCCGCTGTCCTCCCGGTACGACGAGAACGACGCGACGCTGGTCTGCGAGGACGTCTTCGTGCCCTGGGAACGGGTCCTCACCCACCGCGACCCGGCCACCACCGGCGCCGTCTGGTGGCAGACCCCCGCCTACCTCAACTTCGTCCACCAGTCCGCGACCCGGTTCTGGACCAAGCTGGAGTTCCTCACCGGACTCGCGATCCTCCTCACCCGCTCGAACGGGACCGAGGACCTCCCGCCCGTCACCCAGGCCGTCGGCAGGCTCCTCGGCATGGTCGCCCAGGCCAAGGCCTTCGTGCTCGCCGCCGAGGCCTCGTACGAGGAGGTCGACGGCGGACGCGGCGGCGTCCGCCCCGGGCAGGACATCTCCTTCGCCCAGCGGATCATGGCGGGCGAGCTCTACCCGCGCGCCGTCCAGGACATCAGGCTCCTCGCGGGCGGCGCCCTCCTCCAGCTCCCCGCCAGCGGCCGTGACCTCCTCCACCCCGAACTCGGGCCCCTGGTCCGCCGCTACTTCGGCACCACCGGCCACCCCGCGGAGGACCGCGTCAAACTCCTCAAGCTCGCCTGGGACGCCCTCGGTTCCGAGTTCGCCGGACGCCACGAGCAGTACGAGCGCTTCTACCACGGCGCCCCGCACGTCTACCTGACCATGCAGACCTGGGCCGGCGCCGCCGACGACTGCGAGCACCTCGCCCAGGCGTGCCTCGACGGCTACGGCCTCGGGACGACCCGGTGACCACGGCACCGGCACCACGGCGCGGGGCGCTCGCCCTGCTCGCCGCCACCCAGCTGCTGCTCATCATGGACACCGCGATCGTCAACGTCGCACTGCCGACCGTCGGCGAGGACCTCACCACCGGCTCCGCGGGCCTCTCCTGGGTCGCCAACGCCTACCTCATCACCTTCGGCGGACTCCTCCTCCTCGGCGGCCGGATCGCCGACCTCCTCGGCCACCGGCGGGTCTTCCTCGGCGGCCTCGGCCTGCTCGCCGTCGCCTCCGCCGCCGGTGGTGCCGCCCCCGGCGCCGACGCCCTCGTCGCGGCCCGCGCCGCCCAGGGCGTCGGCGCCGCGCTGGCCGCGGCCGCCGCCTTCGCCCTGCTCCTGCTGCTCTTCCCCGACGGGCCCGTCCGGCACCGGGCCCTCGGCGTGTTCGCCGCGATGGGCGGCCTCGGCGGCGTCCTCGGCACGGTCCTCGGCGGCGTCCTCACCGACCTGCTCGGCTGGCGCTCCACGCTCTGGCTGAACGTGCTGCTCGCGGCGGTCCTCGCCGTCGCGGCCCGCCGCGCACTCGGCGGCTCCGACCGCCGCACCGGACCCGTCCGGCACGGCGGCTTCGACCTCGCCGGGGCCCTCACCGCGACCGCCGGCCTCGGACTCGTCGCCTTCGCGCTCGTCGGCGCGGCCGACGCCGGATGGCTGTCCGCCCGGACCCTCGGCGCCGCGGCGGCGGGCCTCGCGCTGCTGCTCGCCTTCGCCGCCGTCGAGGCCCGGGCCGCCGCGCCGCTCGTCCCGCCGTCCGTGCCGGCCCGGCCCGCGCTCCGGCTGGCCAACACCCTGGCGGCGCTCGCCCAGACCACCCTGTTCCCGATGTTCTTCCTGGTCAGCCTCCACCTCCAGAACGTCCTCGGGTACTCGCCCCTCGGCGGCGGCCTCGGCCTGCTGCCGCTGTCGCTCGTCGTCGTCGCGGTCGCCCCGCAGACCGGCCGGCTCATCTTCCGGATCGGCCTGCACCGGACGATGACCCTCGGGTTCGTCCTGCTGTGCGCGGGGACCCTGTGGCTGGCCCTGGCCCTCACCCCCGACGGCGGCTTCGCGAGCACCGTCCTCGCCCCGAGCCTGGTCCTGGGCGCCGCCCTGCCGCTCGTCATGGTCACCACCAACGTGGCCGCGACGGCGGAGGCCGCGCCCGAGGAGACCGGACTCGCCTCCGGACTCGTCAACACCAGCCAGCAGTTCGGCTCCGTCCTCGGCCTCGCCGTCCTGGTGGGCGTCGCCACCGGCCGTACCGAAGCCGTCGACGCGGCCCGCGCGACCGCCGAGACCTCCGGCCACCGCGCCGCCCTCCTCACCGGCGCCGCCGTCGCCGCCGCGGCCGCGCTGCTCTCCTTGCGCCTCCACCCGCCGAGACGGGCGCCGGAGGGCTCCCCCGCGAAACGGGTCCCGGACCGCCGCTGACCCGCCCCCGTACCCGACCGGACCCGAACCGGCCCGCACCCACCCGAACCACTGCCCACGACCACCGGCGAGTGAGCCGTGCCTCTTCGGCGAACCGAGCCCCGAACAAGAGGAGCCCCCGTGCTGTTGGGCGATCCGCGTCACCGCACCGAGGACATCCGCGCCGCCGACCCGCTCGGCGCCGACGGCCTGCTCGCCGCCGTACCCGCGATGAACGCCGACGCCGACGTCGCCGCGCTCACCGTCGCGCTGCGCGCCCTCGTGCCGGACATCGACCGGGCCGCCCAGTGGAGCGTCGGCCACGCCCTCGCCGCGATGCGGGACCTCGGCATCCTGCTGGGCTCGCTGAAACGGCACGGCGTACAGCCCCTCCACGCCGTGCCCGAGGCGCTGCCCGTCCTCGAACTCCTCGGCCGCCGCACCGACATGGTGCCGAGGGACACCGTGCACCACTACACGACCTGGAACCCGCCCGGCCCCCGCCGCCGCACCTACACCGGCGATCCGACGGAGGTCCGGCTCCAGGACGCGGTACGGATGGTCTTCCCCGGCCTCGTCGCCGCCCTCGACGACTGTGGCCGGGTCGCCCGCCTCGAACCGTACGACCCGGGCTTCGCCACCGCCCTCGACCGGGTGGCCCGTCATGTGCGGGCGATGGTCGACTCCATCGACCTCACGGTGGCGCAGGTGTCCCCGGAGTACTTCGCGGTCGTGCTGCGCCCCTACTTCGAGGAGGTCGAGGTGGACGGCCGGGACTATCTCGGCCCGGCCGCCGCTCAGGTGCCGCTCTGGCTGGTCGACCTGACACTGTGGCAGTGCGACCGCTCCGACTCGGCCTACGAGGCCTTCCTCGCCGAGTCCGTGCCGTACGCGCTGCCGGCCTGGCGCGCCTTCCACACCCGGCACCGGGGCGGGGTCTCGGCGGTGAGCAAGCTGTCGGCCGCCGTCAGCTGGGAGGGCGCGGACCGGCTGCCGCCCTCCCTGGCCGCGTCCGCGGAGGCCCTCGGCCGGGTGCTGCGCCTCCTGAAGACCTTCCGCGCCCGGCACCTCGGCATCGCCCGCAAGGCGTACAGCGAGGAGACCCGGCTGTACGAGGAGGGCAGCGGCGGGGCCCCGGTCGCGCTGCTGCGCTCGATCCTGGATCTGACCAGGGAGAACGAGACCATGGTGCGCCGCGCGACCGTGCGGCGCCGTCCCGCAGGGGCCCCCGTCGGGCCGTCGGCCGCGTAGCGGCGCCGAAGGAGCAGTCGTCATGTCCCCCCACACCCCCTCCGCGTTCCTCCCGGTCCGCCGCCGCCGTCCGGCGCCGGACTACGGGCAGAGCCCGCACGTCGTGATCGCCGGCGGCGGCATCGCCGGCCTCACCACCGCCCTCTCCCTGCACGCCGCCGGCTTCGAGCGGGTGACGGTCGTCGAGACGGCGCCCGCGATCCGCCCGGTCGGCGCCGGGCTCAACCTGATGCCGAACGCCGTCCGCGAACTGGACGCCCTCGGCCTGCTCGACGCCCTGGAGCCGGGCGCCCTGCGCACCCGCGAACTGCGCTACTACCACCGCTCCGGCGGGCTGATATCCCGGGAGCCGCGCGGCCTCGGCGCGGGCTACCTCTGGCCGCAGCTGTCGGTCCACCGGGGGCACCTCCAGCAGGTACTCGCCGGCGCGGTACGGGCGAGGCTCGGTCCCGCCGCCCTGGTCACCGGAGTCCGGGTGAGCGGCGTGGAGCCGACACCGGACGGGCGGCCCCGGCTGAGGCTCGAACACCGGGAAGGCGCCGTGCACGGCCGCGCCTCCCTCGAACCGGACGTGCTCGTCGGCGCGGACGGCATCCGCTCGACCGTACGAGCCGCCCTGCACCCAGGGGAGGGCGGGCCGCCGTGGAACGGGATGCTGGTGTGGCGAGGAGTGTCCCGGATGCCGGCCAAGGCGGTCGGCTCGTTCATGCTCATCGCCGGCGACGACCGGCAGAAGGCCGTCGTCTACCCGATGGGCCGGCCGACCGGGCCCGACCGGGAGGTCCTGGTGAACTGGGCGCTCGCCCGCCCCGCCGAGCGCACCTGCGCGTCCGGCACGGTGGCGGAGGAGGAACGGTTCCTCGGCGACTGGAACCGGTCCGTCCCCGTCGAGACCTTCCTCCCGTTCTACGAGGGCTGGGAGTTCGACGGCGTCAGCGTCCCCGACATCCTGCGCGCCGCCGACTCCGCGTACGAGTACCCGATGGTCGACCGCGAGCCGCTCGACCGGTGGACCCACGGCCGCACCACCCTCATCGGCGACGCCGCCCACGCCATGTACCCGATCGGCTCCAACGGGGCGACCCAGTCGATCGTCGACGCGCGCGCCCTCGCCCACGCCCTCGCCCGGCACGCCGACCCCGAGGACGGCCTCGCCGCCTACGAACGGGACCGCCGCCCCGTCACCACCGCGCTCCAGCGGGCCAACCGCGAACTCGGCCCCGAGGTCGTCATCGACCTCGCGCACGCGCGCGCCCCGCACGGCTTCACCGACATCCACGAGGTCATCCCCGCCGAGGAACTCGCCGCCATCGCCTGCCGGTACGCCGCCACCGGAGCCTTCGACCCGGCGACCGTCAACCAGGGCTCCCCGTACGAGGTCCCCCTCCCGGCCATCGGCTGACACGCGCCCCACCGCTCCCCGTGCGCCGTCGCACGGGGGGAGCGGTGTGCCCTAACGTCTGAGCGGAACGACGGACGCACAGCGTGGTGCGTCCACTCCGCTCCGTACTCGCCTGCGAAGGTGGAACGCGTGAAGGCAATCCGTCGATTCACCGTGCGTCCCGTCCTCCCCGACACCCTTCGACCCCTCGCCGACCTCGCGCACAACCTGCGCTGGTCCTGGCACGAACCCACCCGCGCCCTCTTCGAGTCCCTCGAACCCCCCGGCACGTCGACCCCGTCCGGCGGCACCGACCCCGTCCGGATCCTCGGCGCCCTCGAAGCCCCGCGGCTCGCCGCGCTCGCCGCCGACCAGGACTTCCTGACCCGGCTCCGGACCGCCGCCGAGGACCTCGACACCTATCTCCACGCCCCCCGCTGGTACCAGCGGGCCGCCGGGCGAACAGGCGACGCGCCCGCCGCCCTCGCCTACTTCTCGCCCGAGTTCGGCGTCACCGCCGCCCTGCCCCAGTACTCCGGCGGCCTCGGCATCCTCGCCGGCGACCACCTCAAGTCCGCCAGCGACCTGGGCGTCCCGCTCATCGGCGTCGGCCTGCTCTACCGGCACGGCTACTTCCGCCAGTCCCTCGGCCGGGACGGCTGGCAGCAGGAGCAGTACCCCGTCCTCGACCCCGGCGAACTGCCCGTCACCCTGCTCCGCGAGGCCGACGGCGCCCCCGCCCTGATCACCCTCGCCCTCCCCGGCGGGCGCAGTCTCCACGCCCACCTCTGGATCGCGCGGGTCGGCCGCGTCCCGCTCCTCATGCTCGACTCCGACGTCGAGGAGAACGCCCCCGGCGAACGGAGCGTCACCGACCGGCTGTACGGCGGCGGCAGCGAGCACCGGCTCCTCCAGGAGATGCTGCTCGGCATCGGCGGCGTCCGGGCCGTCCGTACGTACACGCGGCTCACCGGCACCCCCGCGCCCGAGGTCTTCCACACCAACGAGGGCCACGCAGGCTTCCTCGGCCTCGAACGCATCCGCGAACTCCAGGGCGAGGGACTCGACTTCGACAGCGCCCTGGAGACCGTGCGCGCCGGGACCGTGTTCACCACCCACACCCCCGTCCCGGCCGGCATCGACCGCTTCGACCGCACCCTGGTCGCCCGCCACCTCGGCGGGGACGGCGCGCTCCCCGGCGTCGACACCGGCAAGGTCCTCGCCCTCGGCGACGAGACCCCGCTGGGCGGCGAGCCCGGCGTCTTCAACATGGCGGCCATGGGGCTGCGCCTCGCCCAGCGCGCCAACGGCGTCTCCACCCTCCACGGGGCCGTCAGCCGGGCCATGTTCGCCGGGCTCTGGCCGGGCTTCGACGCCGACGATGTGCCGATCACCTCCATCACCAACGGCGTCCACGCCCCCACCTGGGTCGCCCCCGAGGTCGGCCGGCTCGGTCCCGACCCCGCCGACCGCGAACTGTGGGAACTCCGCCGCACCCTGCGCGAACGTCTCGTGGCCGACGTACGGGAGAGGCTGCGGGCGTCATGGCGGCAGCGCGGAGCGGCGGCCGCCGAACTCGGCTGGACCGACTCCGTCCTCGACCCCGACGTCCTCACCATCGGCTTCGCCCGCCGGGTCCCCTCGTACAAGCGGCTGACCCTCATGCTGCGGGACAAGGACCGGCTGCGGGCCCTGCTGCTGCACCCCGAGCGGCCGGTGCAGCTGGTCGTCGCGGGCAAGGCCCACCCCGCCGACGACGGCGGGAAGCGGCTCGTGCAGGAACTCGTCCGGTTCGCCGACGACCCCCGGGTCCGGCACCGGATCGTCTTCCTGCCCGACTACGGCATGGCGATGGCCCGCGGCCTCTACCCGGGCTGCGACGTCTGGCTCAACAACCCCCTCCGCCCCCTGGAGGCCTGCGGCACCAGCGGCATGAAGGCCGCGCTCAACGGCTGCCTCAACCTCTCCGTCCTCGACGGCTGGTGGGACGAGTGGTTCGAGCCGGACTTCGGCTGGTCCATCCCCACCGCCGACGGAGCCGCCGCCGCGGACGAGGACCGCCGCGACGACCTGGAGGCCGCCGCCCTCTACGAGCTGATCGAACGCCGGGTCGCCCCCCGCTTCTACGACCGGGGCCCCGACGGCGTCCCGGCCGGCTGGACGGCGATGGTCCGCCGCACCCTCACCGACCTCGGCCCGAAGGTGCTCGCCGACCGCATGGTCCGCGAGTACGTCGAGCGGCTGTACGTCCCCGCCGCCGCCGCCCGCCGGGCGCTCACCCCGGACCGGGCGCGGGAGCTCGCGGCCTGGAAGGCGCGGGTCCGGGAGGCCTGGCCCAAGGTGACCGTCGACCACGTCGAGGTCGGCGACGACCTCGCGGACGACCTCGCCGACGCGGAGCTCGGCGCGACCCCGGTCGTCCGGGTCCGGGTCGCCCTCGGCGCCCTCGCCCCCGACGACGTCGAGGTGCAGGCCGTCACCGGCCGGGTCGACGCCGACGACACCCTCACCGACACCCGTACCGTCCCGCTGAAGCCGGCCGGAGGCCCGGACCTGGAGGGCCGGCAGCCGTACGCGGGCACCCTGGCCCTCGACCGCACCGGCTCCTTCGGCTGCACGGTACGGGTGCGCCCCTCCCACCCGCTCCTCGCCCACCCGGCGGAACTGGGCCTGGTGGCCGTGCCGGAGGAGACGACGGGGGAGGGGGCGGGGGTCCTGCTCCGGTAGGCCCGACCACCGGTGCCGGGCTCACCGGTGCCGTGCCCACCGGTGCCCTGACCGCGTCCCGGCCCTAGGGCACCTCGGCCTTGTCGGCGAGGTGCCCGGCGACGAAGCACAGCCGGTACACCGGCACGGCGGCCAGCATCGTCGAGCGGTAGTACCGGCACTCGTCCATCCCGCGCGGCTCCGGCGGAGCCACCTGCGGTGCGCTGTCCAGCGGGTGCTCGGGCCAGTCGTCGATGCTCTCGTCGAGCTGCGCGGGCGTCTGGCCGATCCGGATCCGCGCGTAGTCGTCCGGCTCCAGGTACGACTGGGCCTGCGTCCAGGCGGCGACCCCCAGCATCAGCGCGCCGAGCGCGGCGAGGAGCGCGAGCGGGATCCAGATCGCCCGTGCCAGGCCCTTGCGGACCTCGCGGCGCGCCAGGTCCAGCTCCCGGGCCGAGGTGGGAGCGGCGGGCAGCGGCGCGGGGGCCCTGCGGGGCAGCACGGCGGTCAGGGCGAAGCCGCCGTCCTCGGTGGCACGGTGGCCGAGGGTGCCGCCGGCCAGGCGGACGCGCTCGCCGAGGCCGACGAGGCCGGTGCCGCCGGAGCCGGAGCCGAGGGAGGGCCCGCCCGTGCCGGGGCCGCTGACCACCTCGACCCGCACCGTGGCCGCCTCGTCGTCCTCCGGGGCGACGGCGATCGAGACCGCCGCGCCGGGCGCGTGCTTGGCCGCGTTGGTGAGGCCTTCCTGCACGATCCGGTGCAGGGCGAGCCCCGACATCCCCGGCAGCGTCGGCACGGGTGTCGTGGTGAGGGTGACCGTGAGCCCCGACGCGCGGGCGCGGGCCGCCAGTTCCTCGACCGTCTCGCCGGCCGGGCTCGTCGGCGCCGCCTCGTCCTCCTCGCGCAGGACGCCGATGATGTCCCGCAGCCGGGCCGTCGCGTCCGCCGCTGCGCGGCGCAGCTCGCCCGCCGCCAGCTGCTGGTCCGGGCCCAGGTCCGGGGAGACCTCCAGGGCGCCCGCGCGGATCGCGATCAGGGCCAGGTCGTGGCCGAGCGAGTCGTGCATGTCACCCGCGATCCGGGACCGCTCCCGCAGCCGCTCCCGGTCGGCCACCGCCGCCTGCTCGCGCTCCATCCGGTCCGCCAGCTGCCAGCCGCTCCGCACGAGACGGTCGTACTGGCGCACGTACCGGCCGATCAGCCAGGGCGCGACGACGGCGAGGGCGAGCGCGAGCAGCAGCGTGAACCACTGGCCGAGCGAGGTTCGGGTGACCCAGGTGAGGACGAGCCCGGCGGCCGCGATCGCGCCGAACAGCCAGAGCGCCGCCCGGGTGTGCTCCTGGCGCCGCCCCGCCAGGTACCCGAAGGCGACCAGCGCCAGGCTGTACGAGGGGGTGAACAGCTCCAGGGTGGCCGGCAGGCTCGCCGCGACCGCGGCCGCGAGCGACACCAGCGGCCACCTCCGGCTCACCGCGACGCAGCCCGCGAGGACCGTCACGCCCACCGCGACCCGGGTCCAGCTGCCGCCGTCGTTCGGGTCCGACTTCAGCAGCACGGGCACGCAGAGCAGCAGCCACAGGATGAGGTCGAAGAGACGCTCGCGGAACGGCTCGCGCGGCGCCTCACGCATCGGTCACCAGGCCGGCCTCGTACGCCAGGATCGCGAGCTGGACCCGGTTGCGCAGCCCCAGCCTGCCGAGGACGGCGCTCACATGGGCCTTGACGGTGCCCTCGACGACGTACATGCGGTCCGCGATCTCCTGGTTGGAGAGTCCGGCGCCGAGCAGGCCGACGACCTCCCGCTCCCGGCCGGTGAGCCGGTCGAGGCGGGCGCGCGCCGAGGCCGCGCGGGTGAGGCGCTCGCCGCCGAGGGTGTCGATGACCCGGCGGGCGACGGTGGGGGAGAGAGCGGCACCGCCGCCGGCCACGGCCCTGACCCCGGCGATCAGTTCGCGCGGGTCCCCGGACTTGAGCAGGAAGCCGCTGACGCCGCTGCCGAGGGCGCGCGCGATGTACGCGTCCTCGGAGAAGGTGGTGAGCATGACGACGGCCGCGCCCGGGACGGCCCGGCGCAGCTCCTCGGCCGCGCCGAGTCCGTCGAGCCGGGGCATCCGGATGTCCAGGAGGACGACGTCGGGGCGGTGCTCGCGGGCGAGTTCGACGGCCTCGTGACCGTCGCCCGCCTCGGCGACCACCTCGATCCCGGGGTCGGTGGCGAGGATGGCCCGCACTCCGGCCCTGATCATCGTCTCGTCGTCGGCCAGCAGCACCTTGATCATGCGTCCCAGGGTACGGAGGGCCGGTGCGGGTCCGGGGAACGCACGGACGCCCGGAGGGAAGGATCCCTCCGGGCGTCCGGCACTTGTGACTCGGGGTTACTCACTCACCGGCTTGCCGATGGCCCGCTCGCGGGCTTACGGGAAGGTGAGCTTGAAGCTGTTGATGTAGCCGGTGTCGACCGCGGCCTTGTCCTGGACACGGAGCTTCCAGGCACCGTTGGCGACCTCGGAGGAGGCGTTCACGGTGAAGGTCTGGACGATGTTGTCGGCGCTGCCGCCCGACCGGTTGGACAGGCTGTAGACCGAGCCGTCCGGGGCGACGAGGTCGACGATCAGGTCACCGCGGTAGGTGTGGACGATGTTCACGTCCACCTTGAGGGTGGAGGGCGCGTTGCCCGTGACACCCGTGACGTTGACCGTCGAGGTCACCGCGGCGCCGTTGTCCGGGATGGACACGTCGGCGGTGTTCTCGAAGACCTTGCCCGGCTGCGGCTCGCCGCCGCCCGGGCGGGAACCGACGGCGATGGCGGCCCAGGCGTTCTCGACCGCGAGCACCTCGGGGCTGCCGGCGCCGTACAGCTCGGTGGCCACCGCGACGGTGCCCGTGCGGGCCCCGGCGTAGTTGGTGTTCGAGCTGAACTTGGTGGTGAGCGCCTTGAACCAGATCAGCGAGGCCTTGTCCCGGCCGATGCCGGTGACGGGCAGGCCGTCGGAGGTAGGCGAGTCGTAGTTCACGCCGTTGACCGTCTTGGCACCGCTGCCCTCGGAGAGCAGGTAGTACCAGTGGTTCGCCGGGCCCGAGGAGTAGTGGACGTCGATGCCGCCGAGGCCCGAGTACCACGCGTCCTTGGACGAGCCGTCCTTGCTCGGCTTGTCCATGTAGCGCAGCGGGGTGCCGTTGCCGCGGATGTCGATCTTCTCGCCGACGAGGTAGTCGCCCTTGTCCTGGGCGTTGTTGGCGTAGAACTCGACGGCCGCCGCGAAGATGTCCGAGGTGGCCTCGTTGAGGCCGCCGGACTCGCCGCTGTAGACCAGGCCCGCGGTGTTGGAGGTGACGCCGTGCGTCATCTCGTGCGCGGCCACGTCGATGGAGGTCAGCGGCTTGGTGTTGCCGGAGCCGTCACCGTAGGTCATGCAGAAGCAGGAGTCGGACCAGAACGCGTTGACGTACGCGTTGCCGTAGTGGACGCGGGAGTACGCGCCGACGCCGTCACCGCGGATGCCGGTGCGGCCGTGCACGTTCTTGTAGTAGTCCCAGGTGAGCGCGGCACCGTAGTGCGCGTCGGCGCCGGCGGTCTCCTTGTTGGCGGGGAGACCGTTGCCCCAGGTGTCGGTGGTGTTGCTGAACAGCGTGCCGGTGCCGGACGTACCGCCGTTGAGGTTGTACGTCTTGTGGCCGCCGCGGCCCGTGTCCGTCAGGGTGTACGACGGGGCGGTGCCGAGGGTGACCTGGCCGCTGTACATCGTGTTGCCGACGCCGGTCTCGATGGCCTGCCACTCGAAGAGCTTCGCGCCGGTCTTCGCGTCCGTCACGACGTGCAGCTCGTTCGGGGTGCCGTCGTGCTGGAGGCCGCCGACGACGGTCTCGTACGCGAGGACGGGGGTGCCGTTGGCGGCCCAGACGACCTTGCGCGGGGCGCGGTCGGCCTTGGCCTTGGCCGAGCCGTCCGCCTGGGCGAGGCCGACGGCCTGCTTCTCGGCGGCGGCCGGGGCCACGGCGGCGGAGGTGGAGATGTTCTTGAGCTCCGCGCGGGTCGACTTGGTGACACCGGTGGTCGCGCCGGCCTTGGTCTCGGCGACGATCAGGTCGCCGCCCAGGACGGGCAGTCCGGCGTAGGTGCGCTCGTAGCGCGTGTGGGTCGTGCCGTCGCGGTCCTGCACGACGTCACGGACGACCAGCTTCTCCTGGGCGCCGAGGCCGAGCTCCTTGGCCTTGGCGGCCTTGTCGGCGTCGGCCGCCTTGATGAGCGCGGTGCGCTCGGCGGGGGTGAGGTCGGCCGGGAGCTTGCCGGGGTTCGCCGAGGTGCCCTGCTGGGCCTTCGGGGCGATGCTCCAGGGGGCGTCCGCCGCGGTGGCGGCACCCGTCTGGACGCTCACGGCGAGCATGGCGGCGGCAGCGATCAGAGCGCCGGTCGCGGTGGCGCGACGGCTGGGCGTGGATCTCACGCAGACTCCTTCTTGCGAGGGGGGTACCGGCGGACTGGGTCGGCCCATCCGGGCGGAGCAAGCAGAGCTGTGGAGCACGTTCGGGTGAAGCAGCGAACTCTGGTGCGAAGAGCCGGGGAGAGAGTGACAGGAATGACGGGGACCTGTCAGGAGTGCGTCGGCAAGTTGGCCGGAAATCGTTCGCTGCTCGTAAGGCCGTGTTCGTTAAGCGGACGTTTCGTCGATCAAGGCCGCGATGCCGTCCAATGTTCGCGCGAGCCCGAATTCGAAGAGCGTCCGCAGATCGAGACCGAACCCGCCGTCGCTTGTCATCGCGGCCAACTCCGGGTACGTGCGACCCGATTGGATCGCGTCGAAGCGTGGCTCGTTCTGTTCCATCCACTCGCTGTCGGAGATGCCTGAATCCTGTCGCGCCTGCGCCTCCAGATCGTCCGCCATCGACAGCCCCTGGACGTACGCGAAGATCGCCAGATGGGTGTGGAGCTTCTGGGCCGGGGAGAGCGGCGTGCTCCTCAGCGCCCGCAGCACCCACTCCGTGTACGCCATCGCGTTCGGCGTCGCCACCGGCCGCGTGTACGAGGCCATCGCGTGCGCCAGCCACGGGTGCCTGGCGTACACGTCACGCAGCCAGCGCGCCCCCTGCTCCAGGGCCGTCCGCCAGTGCCCCGGCACCGGACCGAGCGGGACCTCCCCGCAGGCCGCGTCCGTCATCAGCCGGACCAGCTCCGGCTTGCCCGGGACATGCCGGTAGAGGGCCATCGTCGACACGCCCAGCACCGTCGCCACCCTGCGCATCGTCAGGGCGGGCAGCCCCTCCGCGTCGGCGAGTCCCAGGGCCGCGGCGACGATCTCCCCCCGCGCGAGGGGCGACGCCGTCCGCGCGTCGCCCGCCGTCCGGGCACCCTTCGCGGAGGGCACGACCACCGTGCCCACCCCCGGCTCCGGCCGGACCAGGCCCTCCTGACGCAGGACCGCGAGCGCCTTCGTGGCCGTCGCCATGGCCACGCCCCACTCGCGGGTGATCGCCCGCGTCGACGGAAGCCTGTCCCCGGGGCCCAACTCGCCCACCTGCACGCGGCGACGGAGCTCGGCGGCGATCGCGAGGTAGGGCGGTTGCGTCGTCATGGCGGGAGTGTACTAGTGCGCCAACAGGGTGTACGCACCTCTGAACTGGCGCTTCGTACCGACCGTTCGAGGTGCACTAGGGCGGGAGTGGCACCGTACGCACACCGCTGCTTCCCTCCTCCCCATGACACTCACCGCCCAGCCCGAGCCCGCCACCGGTCCCGCTCCCGCCGGCCGCCGCGAATGGACGGCCCTCGGCGTCCTCATGCTGCCGCTCCTCCTCGTCTCCATGGACGTCTCCGTCCTCTACTTCGCCATCCCCTCCATCAGTGCCGACCTCCGGCCGGGAGCCACCGGACAGCTCTGGATCCTCGACATCTACGGCTTCGTCCTCGCCGGGCTCCTCGTCACCATGGGCGCGCTCGGAGACCGCATCGGACGCCGCAAGGTCCTGCTCGGCGGCGCGGCGCTGTTCGGCGTCGCCTCCGTCGCCGCCGCCTACGCGCAGAGTCCCGGCGCCCTGATCGGAGCCCGCGCGCTCCTCGGTATCGCGGGCGCCTGTCTCATGCCCGCCACGCTCGCCCTGATCCGGGTCCTCTTCGCCGACCCCGCGCAGCGCGCGAAGGCCGTCACCCTGTGGACCTCCGTGATGGCCAGCGGCATCGCCCTCGGGCCCGTCGTCAGCGGCGCGCTCGTCGAGCACTTCTGGTGGGGATCCGTCTTCCTCGTCAACCTGCCGGCCATGGCCCTGCTGCTCGTCCTGGGGCCGCTGCTGCTGCCCGAGTCCAAGGGGGCCGCCGCCGGACGGTTCGACGTCCTCAGCGCGGCCCTCTCGCTCGGCGCGCTGCTGCCGCTCATCCACGGCGTCAAGGAACTGGCCGAGGACGGCTGGGCGCTGCTCCCGGCGGGTGCCGTGTGCGTGGGGCTGCTCGTCGGCCTCGTCTTCGTCCGCCGCCAGACACGGCTCGCCCATCCCATGGTCGACCTCGCGCTGCTCCGGAACCGGGCCTACGGCGGCTCCGTCCTCGCCAACCTGCTCGCGATGGCGGCTACGGTCGGCTTCGCCGTCTTCCTCACCCAGTACCTGCAGTCCGTCCTGGGCCAGAGCCCCTTCGAGGCCGCGCTCTGGAGCCTCGTGCCGACCGCGGGCGTCCTGGCCGCCGCGCCCACGGCCGCGGCACTGGCCCGGAACACCGACCGGGCCCATGTGATGGCCGGAGGATTCCTCCTGGCCGCCGCCGGCTTCGCCTGGCTGGCCGGCATCGACCGCACCACACCCCTGTGGGTCGTCATCGTGGCGAGCGCCGTCTACGCCGGCGGGCTCGTCTCCGCGATGACCCTCGCCAACGAACTGGCCCTCGGCGCCGCACCGCCCGAGCGGGCCGGCTCCGCCGCCGCCGTCCTGGAGTCGGGAGCCGAACTGGGCGGAGCCCTCGGCATGGCGCTCCTGGGCGCCCTGGGAGCGGCGGTCTACACCGGCGCGATGCCCGCGGCCGCTCCGGCCGCGGCCCGCGAGACCCTGGGCGGTGCGCTGGCCGCCGGCCCCGCGGTGCTGGACGCCGCGCGGACCGCGTTCGTCGACGCGATGGGAACGGTCGCCGTGGGGGCGGCGGCCCTGATGGTGGCCTCGGCCGCGCTGTCCCTCGTTCTGCTGCGCAGGGCACGATCCTGAATCGCGCCCCCGGAACGGCCCCCACGTCACCCCCCCACGGGGCCGGCCTCAGCCCACCAGACTCTCCCGCCACGCCTGGTGCAGACCGGCGTAGTGGCCCTCGTCGCCGACCAGGTCCGACGGCGTACCGTCCTCCACGATCCGGCCCGACTCCATCACCAGCACCCGGTCCGCGACCTCGACCGTGGACAGGCGGTGCGCGATGACCACCGCCGTACGGCCCGCCAGGACCGTGTCCATCGCCCGCTGCACCGCGCGTTCGCCCGGGACGTCCAGCGAGCTGGTGGCCTCGTCCAGGATCAGCACCGCCGGGTCCGCGAGCAGCGCCCTCGCGAAGGCGACCAGCTGGCGCTGGCCCGCCGAGATGCGGCCGCCCCTCTTGCGTACGTCCGTGTCGTAGCCGTCCGGGAGGCCCTTGATGAAGTCGTGGGCCCCGATCGCGCGGGCCGCGTCCTCGATCTGCTCGCGGGTCGCGTCCGGGCGGCCGATCGCGATGTTCTCGGCGACCGTGCCCGAGAAGAGGAACGCCTCCTGGGTGACCATGACGATGCCCCGGCGGAGGTCCGGCGTGCTCAGGTCGCGGAGGTCCACCCCGTCCAGGCGCACCGCGCCGTCGGTGGGGTCGTAGAAGCGGGCCAGGAGCTTGGCCAGGGTCGACTTGCCCGCGCCCGTCGCCCCCACCACCGCGACCGTCTGGCCGGCGGGGACGGTCAGGTCGAAGGTGGGGAGGACCTCGCCGCCCGTGCGGTAGGCGAAGCGGACCGCGTCGAAGGTGACCTCGCGCCCCGGGGAGCCCGTGCGGGCGGGCAGCGTGGCGGGGGCCGTCGTCTCCGGGACCCCGGGCTCCTGGGCGAGGAGGCCCGCGATCTTGGTGAGGGACGCGGCCGCCGACTCGTACGAGTTGAGGAACATGCCGAGCCGGTCGATCGGGTCGTACAGGCGCCGCATGTACAGGACCGCGGCCGCGAGGACGCCCAGTTCGAGGGAGCCCGAGGCCACCCGGTAGGCGCCCCACAGGCACATGCCGGCGACCGCCGTGTTGGCGACGAGCCGCGACCCCACCACGTAGCGGGCCATTTCGAGGAGCGCGTCGCCGTTGCTGCGCTCGTGCCGGTGGTTGAGCGAGGCGAACTCGGCGTTGTTGACCTGCTCCCGGCGGAACGCCCGGACCGGCCGGATGCCGTTCATCGTCTCCGCGAACTTCACGATGACGCCCGCGATGGCCGTGGAGCGCTCGGCGTACACCGCGCCCGCCCGCCGCTGGTAGACGCGCACCAGAAGGAAGAGGGGCAGGAAGGAGGCCACCGCCACCGCGCCGATGCCCAGGTCGAGGTAGAGCAGGATCGCCGAGATCGAGACGAAGGAGAGGACGACGCCGATCAGTTCCTGCAGTCCCTCCGAGAGGAGCTCCCGGAGGGACTCGACATCGGTCGTGGAGCGGGAGATGAGCCGGCCCGAGGTGTACCGCTCGTGGAAGTCGACGCTCAGGATCTGCGCGTGGCGGAAGATGCGGCCGCGCAGGTCGAGGAGGACGTCCTGGTTGACGCGGGCCGCGCCGCGGACGAAGACGTACTGGAGGAGGCCCGACAGCGCCGCGCAGAGGAGGTAGCCGAGGGCCACCGCGACGACGGGGCCGTGGTCGCCCGCGCGGAAGGCGGGGACGCCCGCGTCGATGGCGTACGCGACGAGGAGGGGGCCGGCCTGGACCGCCGCCTCCTTGACGAGGAGCACCAGGGCGGCGAGCGCGACCCGGGCGCGGTGGGCCGAGAGGAGCGAGCGGAGCAGGACGCCTGTCGCCCCGGGGGGTGCCGGGAGGTCGTCGCGGTCGAAGGGGTCGCCGGCCGGCTGCTCCGCCGGTGTCGCCTGTGCCGTCTGCTGTGTCATCGGGATCCGCCCTCGCCGTCGCCGGACATCAGCCAGGCGTACTCCTCGCTGCTCCGCAGCAGTTCGTGATGGGTGCCCACGGCCGCGATCCGGCCCCGGGAGAGCAGGGCCACCCGGTCGGCCAGCATCACCGTCGACGGGCGGTGCGCGACCACGAGGGCCGTGGTGTCCCGCAGGACCTCCCGCAGGGCCGCCTCCACCCGGGCCTCCGTGTGGACGTCGAGCGCGGACAGGGGGTCGTCCAGGACCAGGAAGCGGGGGCGGCCGACGACCGCCCGTGCGAGGGCGAGCCGCTGGCGCTGTCCGCCGGACAGGCTCAGGCCCTGCTCGCCGACCTGGGTCCCGGCGCCCTCGGGCAGCCGCCCGACGAAGCCCTCGGCCTGTGCGACGCCGAGGGCGCGGCGCAGTTCCGGTTCGCCCGCCGAGCCGTCCGTCCCCATCAGGACGTTCTCCCCGACGCTGGCGGAGAAGAGGGTCGGTTCCTCGAAGGCCACCGACACCAGGGACCGCAGCCGGTCGCGCTCCATCAGGGCGATGTCCTCGCCGTCGAGGAGGATGCGGCCGCCCGACGCCTCGTGGAGCCTCGGTACGAGGGCGGTGAGGGTGGTCTTGCCGGAGCCGGTGCCGCCGACCAGGGCCAGGGTCTCGCCGGGGCGGATGTGCAGGTCGATGCCGTCCAGGACGGGAGGGGAGTCCGGCGGCGCGTCCGGGTAGCGGAACGACACGCCCTCGAAGCGCACCCCGCCCGGGCCGCCGGCCGCCTCGGCCGCGGTGGCCGGGGCGGTGTCCGGTTCCTCCTCGGCGTCCATCACCTCGAAGTACCGTTCCGTCGCGGTCGCCGCCTCCTGGCTCATCGCCAGCAGGAAGCCGATCGACTCCACCGGCCAGCGCAGCGCCAGGGCCGTCGACAGGAACGCGACGAGCGTGCCCGCCGACAGGTCGCCGTCCGCCACCTGGATCGTGCCGAGGACGAGGGCGGCGCCGATGGCCAGCTCCGGGACGAAGGTGATGACCGCCCAGATCATGGCGAGCAGCCGGGCCTTCAGGAGCTCGGTGCCGCGCAGCCGGCCGGAGAGTTCGCGGAAGGCCGTCGCCTGGCTGCGGTGGCGGCCGAAGCCCTTGACGATGCGGATGCCGAGGACGCTCTCCTCGACGACGGTCGTCAGATCGCCCACCTGGTCCTGGGCGCGGCGCGCGACCACCCCGTACCGGCCCTCGAAGATCGAGCAGACGATGACGAGCGGGATGACCGGGGTGAGGAGGACGAGCCCGAGGGACCAGTCCTGGGCGAGCAGCAGGACGTAACCCGCGAGGATCGTCACGCCGTTGACCAGCAGGAACGTCAGCGGGAAGGCCAGGAACATCCGGACCAGCATGAGGTCGGTCGTGCCGCGGGAGAGGAGCTGGCCCGAGGCCCACCGGTCGTGGAAGGCGATGGGGAGCCGCTGGAGCCTGCCGTACAGATCGGCCCGCATCCGCGCCTCGACCCCCGACAGGGGGCGGGCGACCAGCCAGCGCCGGTAGCCGAACAGCACCGCCTCGGCGATGCCGAGCAGCAGGAGGTAGAGCGCCCCCAGCCACACCCCGCCCGGGTCCCGGTCCGCGACCGGTCCGTCGACCAGCCACTTGAGGACGAGGGGGATGACGAGCGACAGACAGGACGCGACGACTGCGACGAACGCGGCGGTGAACAACCGCGCCCGCACGGGCCGCACGTACGGCCAGAGCCGGAGCAGCGTCCGCACCGCGGAGCGGTCGGGAGCGTCGGTCGCACCGGACGCGTCGGCGGCGTCCGGCGCGGCGGAGGCGGAGGCGGCCGCGGGGGTGGTGGCGGCCGCGGCGGAGTCGAGGGCCGGGGCGGGGGGCTCTGGGGCGACAGGTTTCTCGGGCATCAGGTCCGACCCTACGGTTCACCACTGACACGTCTCATCCTGTTTTCCGGCCGGGCGGGAGTACGCCCAGGGCGGCCGTGCGTCGTACCGGCCATCGACCGATCGGGCGATGGCCGGGATCCTGGCCCTGGTCGCCCAGGGCGACGCCCACGGGGCCGTCGCCGCCGGGTACGACCGGGGGATCCTGGGCCGCTCCTGAGCCGCCCCCGTCCGACCGGACGACCGGGGGAGGGAAGCGTGCGCGTCCAGCGCATCAGTACCGAGGCGCTGCCCGCTGCCGAGCGCTTCGGGTACTGGCACGACATGACGGCCGCCGCGCTCATCCCGACCGTGACGGGCAGCGAGCACGCGGGGGACTTCCGCGCCGAGGCGGCCGCGGTCGCGGGCCGTGTCACGGCCCGCAGGGGAGCACCCACCTGCTCGGCCACCGCCGTCGCGCCGTGGTGGCCGGGCCGGTGCTCACCCCCGGACCCGGAGCAGGACCGTCGAGCGGGCTCCCACGGCGAGGGTCTCGCCGCCCCGGTGGAGGGTGCCCGGTGGCGTCGACTGGTCCTCCCGCGCGGTGTCGAGGACCAGCTCGTACGTCTCCGCCCACGGTGCCCCCGGGAGGCGGAAGTCCAGGGGGCGGTCGCCCGCGTGGAGGACGGCGAGGAAGCTGTCGTCGGTGATCTGCTCGCCGCGCTCGTCCCGGCCCGGTATGTCGCGGCCCGACAGATAGAGGCCGAGCGTGGCCGTGGGCGCGTACCAGTCGGGTTCCGTCATCTCGGCGCCCGCCGCGGTGAACCAGGCCAGGTCCCGCAGCCCGTCCGCGCCCTGGGGGCGGCCGGAGAAGAAGGCGCGGCGGCGCAGGACCGGGTGGTCGTGGCGGAGGGCGAGCAGCCGGCGGGTCAGGGCGAGGAGCTGGGCCCGGCCGGGGGAGTCCGGCAGGGTCCAGTCGACCCAGCCGATGGGGTTGTCCTGGCAGTAGGCGTTGTTGTTGCCGCCCTGGGTGCGGCCCATCTCGTCGCCGGCGACGAGCATCGGGACGCCGGTGGACAGCAGCAGGGTGGTGAGGAGGTTGCGCTGCTGGCGGAGGCGGAGGGCGTTGATGCCGGGGTCGTCGGTCTCGCCCTCCGCCCCGCAGTTCCAGGAGCGGTTGTCGTGGGTGCCGTCGCGGTTGCCCTCGCCGTTGGCCTCGTTGTGCTTGCGCTCGTACGTGACGAGGTCCCGGAGGGTGAAGCCGTCGTGGGCGGTGACGAAGTTGACGGAGGCGTACGGCCGGCGCCCGCCCCAGGCGTACAGGTCGCTGGAGCCGGAGAGCCGGTAGCCGAGGTCCCGGACGTCGGGCAGCGCCCCGCGCCAGAAGTCCCGTACGGCGTCCCGGTAGCGGTCGTTCCACTCCGTCCAGAGCGGCGGGAAGGCGCCGACCTGGTAGCCGCCGTTGCCGACGTCCCACGGTTCGGCGATGAGTTTGACCCGGCGGAGCACCGGGTCCTGGGCGATGACGGCGAGGAACGGGGAGAGCATGTCGACGTCGTGCATCGACCGGGCCAGGGCGGCCGCCAGGTCGAAGCGGAAGCCGTCGACGCCCATCTCCGTGACCCAGTAGCGGAGGCTGTCGGTGATGAGCCGCAGGACCTGCGGCTGCACGACGTGCAGGGTGTTGCCGCAGCCGGTGTAGTCGGCGTACCGGCGGGCGTCGGACTGGAGCCGGTAGTAGCCGCGGTTGTCGATGCCCTTGAGGGAGAGCGTGGGGCCGAGCTCGCCCGCCTCCGCGGTGTGGTTGTAGACGACGTCGAGGATGACCTCGATCCCGGCCGCGTGCAGGGCGCGCACCATCCGTTTGAACTCGCCGACCTGCTGGCCGGTGGTCCCCGAGGACGAGTAGCCGGCGTGCGGGGCGAAGTAGCCGATGGAGTTGTAGCCCCAGTGGTTGCGCAGGCCCCGCCGCAGGAGATGGTCCTCGTGCGCGAACTGGTGCACCGGGAGCAGCTCCACCGCCGTCACCCCGAGGCGTACGAGGTGCTCGATCGCCGCCGGGTGCGCCAGACCGGCGTACGTGCCCCGCAGATGCTCGGGGATGCCCGGATGGAGCCGGGTGAAGCCCTTCACGTGCAGCTCGTAGATGACGGAGTCCTGCCAGGGCGTCTTGGGCCTGCGGTCGTCCGACCAGTCGTCGTCGTCCTGGACGACGACCCCCTTGGGGACGTGCGGGGCGGAGTCCCGCTCGTCGCGGACGGTGTCGGCCACATGCTGCTGGGGCCAGTCCCGGACGTGCCCGTAGACCTCCGGGGGCAGTGCGAAGTCGCCGTCGACGGCCCGCGCGTACGGGTCGAGGAGCAGCTTCGCCGGGTTCCAGCGGGCCCCCGTCCACGGGTCCCAGCGGCCGTGCACCCGGTAGCCGTACCGCTGGCCGGCCCCGACCCCCGGCACGAAGCCGTGCCAGATCTCGTGCGTCAGCTCCGTGAGCGGCAGCCGCAGTTCGGTGCCGTCCGGGCCGAAGAGGCAGAGCTCGACGGCCTCCGCACCGCCCGCCCACAGAGCGAAGTTGGTGCCGCTCACCCCGTCGGGGCCGACCCGGCAGCGGGCGCCGAGCGGCGTCGGCGCGCCCGGCCACACAGGTGGCCCGGCCCGCTCCGGGGCATGGTCAGGTACCGCCTCCTGCTCGGCTGCGCTCGTCACCGTCCCGGCCTCCAGCGGCTCGTCGGGCCCGCACGCCGGGGAGCGGCGGCGTCCCGGCCGTCGCTCCCGCGCGTGGTTCTCCCCCTGTTCTGCCCGAACGGCCCGGCTCCCAACATGACCCGCACGCACGTTTCCCCTGGAGGGTGGCTGTCGTTGGGCCGAGCGTGACCTTTGTATGGAAGCGGGCGAGGTACGCCCTCGCGGTGGCGGGACTGTTGGCGGGCCTCGTGGGCTGCACGGCGCCGGACGGTGAAGGCGGGATCGGCATCGGCCTGCCGGGCAAGGCGCGGGCCCCCGGTGATGTCATCCGGGTCAGCCCGGAGGACGGCAGCCGGGGGTTGCCGGCCGAGGGCCCGGTCGAGGTGAAGGTGGACAGCGGGCGGCTCGAACGGGTGAGCGTCGTCCAGGTGGAGGACGGCAGACGGACCCAGGTGGCCGGGGAGATCTCCGCCGACGGGCTGCGCTGGCGGCCCCGGCCGGAGACCCGGCTCGCGCTGGCCGCGAAGTACAGCGTGGACGCGGTCGCGCTGGACGCGCACGGCCGCCGCTCGGCCCGGCACACCACCTTCACCACGGTGGTGCCCGAGAGCCGGTTCATCGGGTACTTCAAGCCGGAGAACCGTTCCACTGTCGGCACCGGCATGATCGTCTCCTTCGGCTTCAACATGCCGATCGAGAATCGCGCCGAGGTCGAGCGGGCCATCCGCGTCACGTCCGTGCCGCCGGTGGAGATCGTCGGCCACTGGTTCGGCAAGGAGCGGCTCGACTTCCGTCCCGCCGCGTACTGGCGGCCGGGCACCGAGGTCACCGTGGAGCTCGGCCTTCGGGACGTCGAGGGGGCACCCGGCGTGTACGGCATCCAGCGCAGGACCGTCGGGTTCACCGTCGGCCGCTCCCAGGTGTCCGTGGTCGACGCCGCCGCCCACACCATGGAGGTCCGGCGGGACGGCGACGTCCTCGCCACCGTGCCGATCACCGCGGGAGCGCCGAAGACCACCACGTACAACGGGAAGATGGTCGTCACCGAGATGTACGACGTGACCCGGATGAACGGGGCCACGGTCGGCTTCGGCGGGGAGTACGACATCAAGGACGTGCCGCACGCCATCCGTCTCACCGACTCGGGCACCTTCCTGCACGGGAACTACTGGGCCGATCCGAGCACCTTCGGCTCCGCCAACGTCAGCCACGGCTGTGTCGGGCTCCGGGACGACAAGGGCGGCAGCGCCGAGTCCCCGGCGGGCTGGTTCTTCGAGCGGACCCTCGTCGGCGACGTGGTCGAGGTGGTCAACTCCCGTGACCGTGAGGTCGCTCCCGACAACGGGCTCGGAGGCTGGAACATGGAGTGGAGCGGGTGGAAGGCGGGCTCCGCGCTGAGCTGACGCTCCCGTCCCCCTCGTACCGCCCGGCGCTTTCGGCCTCTTTCGTTGTCTTAGCAGGTCGATCGGGACGGAACGGTGACATTCGCGAGGATCTTTCGTGTCCTGCGGTGTGATTATCTAGCGCCGTGTGCGCGAGTGGATGCGCACGGGGGTGGGGCCGGGCGGTGCCGGGCCGTGCGAGGGGAGAAGACCACAGTGAACGGGCAGCCGATATCGGGGGCATCGGTCGGAGCGACGGGGCGGCGCGGCCGACGCGGGGGCGTCAGGCTGCAGGCCCTGGCGGCGGGAGCGCTGCTTCTGGTGCTCACCGCCTGCGGCGGCGGTGAGACGGCGAACGGCGGGGGCACGGGGGGCCAGGGTCCGGCCGCCCAGGGCGGCGGCAAGCAGGAGAACGCGGCCTCCCAGGCGGTCGTGTCGATCCTGCCGAAGGACGGCGCCGACTCGGTCGCCACCAGCGGGATCCTCAAGGTCACCGCGGCGCAGGGCAAGCTGACCACGGTCACGGTCGCCGACTCGAAGGGCACCGCGGTCGAGGGCAGGATCGCGGCGGACGGGGCCAGCTGGTCGCCGACCGCGCACCTCGCCGCGGCCACGCAGTACAAGGTCCACGCGATCGCGAAGGACGCCGAGGGCCGCGAGTCGGCGAAGGACACCACCTTCACCACCCTCGTCCCGAAGAACACCTTCATCGGCCAGTACACGCCGGAGGACGGTTCGACCGTCGGCGTCGGCATGCCAGTGTCCGTCAACTTCACCCGGGGCATCACCGACCCGGAGGCCGTCGAGAAGGCCATCAAGGTGACGTCCGAGCCGTCCGTGCCGATCGAGGGCCACTGGTTCGGCAACGACCGCCTCGACTTCCGCCCGGAGAACTACTGGGCCGCGGGCACCAAGGTGACCGTGCACCTCAACCTGGACGGCGTCGAGGGCCGCCCGGGTGTCTACGGCAAGCAGAAGAAGACGATCACCTTCACCATCGGCCGCCGCCAGGTCTCCACCGTCGACGCGAGCGCCAAGACGATGAAGATCGAGCGCGACGGCAAGATCATCAAGACGATCCCGATCACCGCGGGCGCGCCGTCCACGACCACGTACAACGGTCAGATGGTCATCAGCGAGAAGTACAAGGTGACCCGCATGAACGGGGCCACGGTCGGCTTCGGCGGGGAGTACGACATCAAGGACGTGCCGCACGCGATGCGTCTGTCCACCTCGGGCACCTTCGTACACGGCAACTACTGGGCCTCGTCGGACACGTTCGGCTCCGCCAACGTCAGCCACGGCTGCGTCGGCCTCCAGGACGCGCGGGGCGCGGGCGACAGCTCGAAGCCGGCCGCCTGGTTCTACGACCGCTCGATCATCGGTGACGTGGTCGTCGTGAAGAACTCGAAGGACAAGCAGATCCAGCCGGACAACGGCCTCAACGGCTGGAACATGGACTGGTCGGAGTGGATCAGGTAGTCCACCGCTCGTACGTCCGAGGGACCCGGTGCTGTGAGCAACAGCACCGGGTCCCTTCGCGTTAACGGACACTAACCTTCCTCCCATGACTGTGAACCTCGAAGTCGCCGAAGGCGTCGGCACGATCCGCCTCGACCGCCCCCCGATGAACGCGCTGGACATCGCCACCCAGGACCGGCTGCGCGAGCTCGCCCAGGAGGCGACCGACCGCGACGACGTGCGGGCCGTGATCATCTACGGCGGCGAGAAGGTGTTCGCGGCCGGCGCGGACATCAAGGAGATGCAGGTCATGGACCATGTGGCCATGGTCAAGCGCTCCCGCGCCCTCCAGGACTCCTTCACCGCCGTCGCCCGCATCCCCAAGCCGGTCGTCGCGGCCGTCACCGGCTACGCCCTCGGGGGAGGCTGCGAGCTCGCGCTCTGCGCCGACTACCGGATCGCCGCCGCCAACGCCAAACTCGGCCAGCCGGAGATCCTGCTCGGCCTGATCCCCGGCGCCGGCGGCACCCAGCGGCTGGCCCGGCTCGTCGGCCCCTCCAAGGCCAAGGACCTCATCTTCACCGGCCGGATGGTCAAGGCCGACGAGGCCCTGACGATGGGTCTGGTCGACCGGGTCGTCCCCGCCGACGAGGTGTACGAGCAGGCGCACGCCTGGGCCGCCAAGCTGGCGCAGGGCCCGGCCGTCGCGCTGCGGGCCGCGAAGGAGGCGATCGACCAGGGTCTGGAGGCCGACATCGACACCGGTCTCGCCATCGAGCGGACCTGGTTCGCGGGTCTGTTCGCGACGGAGGACCGCGCGAACGGGATGCGCAGCTTCGTCGAGGAGGGCCCGGGGAAGGCGAAGTTCGCCTGAGGTGACAGACGTCCCTTCGTGGGGGGCCGATTCCACCGGAACGGCCCCCGCGATCGGCTCCGTGCGGCCATGATGGGGGCATGGCGGGCCTGGAGGGTAGGGAACAACCGTGGCAGCGCACTGGCGCCGCCGCACCGCGGTGGTCACCGGCCGCGGACGACGAACAGGCCGCCGACGCAGTCGAGTTGTACGGTAATCCGGCCGAGGAGGATGTCCGGCTGCCGTCCCGTCCCGAATCCGCGTGGGTGGCCCGCAGACTCACCCAGCACGTCGTGCTGCGGCAGTGGGCGCTCGGTCCGCAGATCGCCGAGCACGCGGTGCTCCTGGTGTCGGAGCTCGTCGGGAACGCGGTCCGGCACACCGGTGCGCGGGTCTTCGCGCTGCGGCTGCAGCGGCGGCGGGGCTGGATCCGGATCGAGGTGCGGGACCCCTCGCGCGGGCTGCCCTGTCTGATGCCGGTGCACGAGCTCGACACGAGCGGCCGGGGGCTCTTCCTGGTCGACAAGCTCTCGGACCGATGGGGTGTGGACCTGGCGCCCCGCGGCAAGACGACCTGGTTCGAGATGCGGGTCGCCGACCGCCCCTGAGGCCCGACGGCCGCCCCCGGACGCACGGAAGCCCCCGTGCGCCGTGGTGGGGCGCGTGGGGGCTTCCGTGTGATGCGCCGTGGACGGGGGGGTGTATCCACGGCTGCTATGTCGACCTGGCCCGGGTCAATGGGGGTCGTGCCACCGACTATGGCAGACAGGGGGCCATACCGCCAAAAGTCCCTACTGGGGCAAACAAGGCCAAAAGCGGACACTTTAATAGTGAATCGTTGGTGACGTGTGGCACTCACCTTGCAAACAATGAATGACTATGCGGTTCGATGATTGTTCCTCGGGGTCGTCCGCATGCTGGACGCCCTCTCGTGGCTCGCAAACGTCCTGAATTGGCCTAATCGTAATAAATCGGGCGCCATCGCCCTTAAATGGTCGCGTGAAGCCGATCGACCGCCGCGGAGCCCTCCGGGCCGGTGCGGCCGCCGCCCTCGCGGGAGCCCTCACCACCGCCTGCGGCACGACCCCCCGCCCCGCCGCGCCCGCGCCCCGCCGTCCCGCCGCCGCACCCGTCGCGGCCCCCGCCCCCCGGCGCCTCCCCGGGCAGCCCGCCGAGATCACCCACGGCCCCCGCGACCGGCCCCGGGTCGCGCTCACCTTCCACGGCCAGGGCGACCCCGCCCTGGCCCGGAGGCTCCTCGGCCAGGCCGAGAAGGCCGGCGCCCGCGTCACCGTCCTCGCCGTCGGCAGCTGGCTCGACCAGCACCCCGACCTCGCCCGCCGCATCCTCGACGGCGGCCACGACCTCGGCAACCACACCCAGCGCCACATCGACGTCAACACCATGACCGAGACCGAGGCCCTCGCCGAGATCGAGGCCTGCGCCACCCGGCTGCGCCGGCTCACCGGCTCCATCGGCACCTGGTTCCGGCCCTCCCGCACCCAGCACGCCGCCCCCGCCGTCCTGCGCGCCGCCCGACGCGCCGGATACCCGCACGTCCTCTCGTACGACGTCGACTCCCTCGACTTCACCTCGCCCGGCGCCACCACCGTCGTCCGCAACGTCACCGGATCCGTCCGCGCCGGATCCGTCGTCAGCCTGCACTTCGGCTACCCGGACACCGCCGACGCGCTGCCCCTCCTCCTCGCCGACCTCGACCGCCGCGGACTGCGCGCGGTCACCACCACGGAGCTGCTGACCTGATGGCACACCGCACGCAGACCCTCCTCGCCGCAGTCCTCCTCGCCGCGCTCGCCGGCTGCGGCGGCGGGGACCCGGGCGACGGCGCCGCCCCGGTGAAGAAGGCCGCCCCCGTCCGCCCCGAGCCCGCCGCGGCCCCCGCCGGACTCCCCGGCATGCCGCCGGTCCTCGACCCGAAGGACGTCTACGCCGCCGACCGGCCCGACCGGCTCTCGCCCGTCGTCAAGAACTTCCCCTCCCGGGTCTACGTCCCCAACACCAACTCCAACACCGTCTCCGTCATCGACCCGGCCACCTACCAGGTCGTCGAGACCATCCCCGTCGGCAACCAGCCCCAGCACGTCGTCCCCTCCTGGGACATGAAGACCCTCTGGGTCAACAACAACCGGGGCCACACCCTCACCCCCATCGACCCGGCCACCGGCGTCGCCGGCAAGCCCGTCGAGGTCCACGACCCGTACAACCTGTACTTCACGCCCAACGGCAAGTACGCCGTCGTGATGGCCTCGCTCGACCGCGAACTCGTCTTCCGCGACCCGCACACCATGGAACGGAAGAAGACCGTCCCGGTCAGCTGCTACGGCGTCAACCACGCCGACTTCTCCGCCGACGGCCGCTACTTCGTCGTCTCCTGCGAGTTCTCCGGCGAGCTGCTCAAGGTCGACACCGAGCGGATGGAGGTGACCGGCCGGCAGAAGCTGCCCTTCGAGGGCGCCATGCCGCAGGACGTGAAGCTCTCCCCCGACGGCAGGACCTTCTACATCGCCGACATGATGGCCCACGGCATGTGGGTCCTCGACGGCGAGAAGTTCACCACCCCCGCCCTGATGCCCACCGGCAAGGGCGCCCACGGGCTCTACATCAGCCGGGACTCCCGCGAGATGTACGTCCCCAACCGCGGCGAGGGCTCCATCTCCGTCTTCGACTTCGAGAAGAACAAGCTGACGAAGAAGTGGTGGCTGCCGGACGGCGGATCCCCCGACATGGGAGGCGTCTCCGCCGACGGCAAGGTCCTCTGGCTCTCCGGCCGCTACGACTCCGAGGTGTACGCGATCGACACCGCGACCGGGAAGCAGCTGGCCCGCATCCCCGTCGGCGGCGGCCCCCACGGCCTCGCCGTCTACCCCCAGCCGGGGCGCTACTCGCTCGGCCACACGGGAGTCTTCCGCTAGGGCCTGTCGTGTCGAACAGGCCCGCGAGCGGCTGGTCAGCCGGCGACCAGGAGGGCCTCCGAGGCCACCGGGCGGTAGCCCGCCGCCTGGAAGGCCCGGACGCTGCGGGCGTTGCCCGGGGACTGCTGGGCCCAGACCACGGCGTCCGGCGTGAGATGCCGCGCCGCCGTGGCCAGGGCGCGGCCCAGCCCCCGGTGGCGTACCTCCTCGTCGACCTCGACCGCCGCCTCCCAGCGGCCCGCCACACCCCGGCCCAGGACCACGAGACCGCCGTCCGCGGCCCACACCCGGACGTCGTCGCGGAACTTCAGCGCCCGCGCGACCCGGGGGTGGTCCGGGTCCACGATCTCCCGGAGCTCCAGCGGGGGAGCGCCCGGCAGCGCGTCGGCGACCGTGAGCAGGTCGATCGTGTTCATGTGCCGGCCGGTGCGGGCCATCAGCGCCATCAGGAATCCCGGGTTCATGCTCGCCGCCAGCGGGTCGCTCGACGTGGCCGCGAGCGCGTCCCGCACCCACTCCGGGCCGGCGTCGGTGAAGACCACCGAATGGGCGGTGAAGGCGAGCACCCCGGCGTCCCGGGGACCGGGCTGCGGCACGACCGTCGTCGTCCCGTCCGGGGGAGGGAAGTCCCCGCGCGCCGCCGCCGCCAGGATCCGTGCCACCTCGTCGCTCATACCCCCATCATCCGGCAGCTCCGGGCCAGCTAATCTGAGCCCCGTCAGTGAAGCACCAAGAAGGGGCGGAAGCAGTGGCGGACATCGACTCGGCACGCACGGCATTCAACAAGTTCGACGTGGACGGCGACGGCTTCATCACGGCCGCGGAGTACAAGAGCGTCATGGCGCAGCTGGGCGACTTCCACGTCACGGAGACGGTCGCCGAGGCCCTCATCAAGCAGCGTGACGACAACGGCGACGGCCGGCTGTCCTGGGACGAGTTCTGGGGCCACCTCAGCAAGGCCTGATCCTCCCGCCCCGACGGGCGGTGCGACATCGCGTCGCCGCCCGTCCGGGGCCCGGTGCCCGATCGTCCGGTGACGCTTCCCGGACCCCTGGGCACCTCTCCGAGCCGTGTGACGGCGGCGGCCCTCATCGTCTCCCCGCCGGGCTCCCCGCCGGCCTCCCCGCCGGGCTCCCCGCCGGTTCCGGCGTCCCGGGGCGGCCGTCCTGCCGCTCGCCCCCGTCGTCGGCCTCGCCCGCGTCCACCGCACCGCCGCCCCTCTCCGGCGGGTGCGCTCCGGTACGTGCCGTACGCCGCGCTCGCGGCCCCCACCGGCGCCCTCACGACCCGTGCCGGTGGCAACTCGCTGCACCACATGCCAGTGGCCGGATCCCCGCCCGGCGCGCGAACGATCTCCCCGGCGCCCCCCACCTGGCCTTTTGGCCGGAATCAGAGGGTCCGCCCAGGGCCTGCCCCCCTGCTTTCCCGCAGGTTGTGAGGCAGCTCGCTGCCAGGCAGCTTCCTGGCCTGTCCGGAAGCGGACAGCCGGGGCCCCCCGGTGATTTCCTCTAGGTGTGCGGACGGGACGGCTGAAAAGCCACCGGCCGCCAAGGACCTCCTGAGACGCACGTACGCCGCACCCGTACCGCATCCGCACCCGGAATGGAGACCCATATGTCCTGTCGCTCGCGCCGCGTAAGCAGTGTCCTCGCCGCCGTCGCCGCCGCCGTCCTCGGCGGTCTGGTGACCGCCTCCCCGGCCGAGGCCGCCCCCACCGCCCCGCACCACGTCGCCCAGCGCGGTGACGACTTCGTCTGGCCGACCCCGCCGCACCCGCAGATGCCGGACTTCCCCTGCGTCCCGACGCTCCCCGGACTGCCCTGCGTCATCGACATCCCGGACGACTTCGTCTGGCCGATCGCCCCCAGGAACTGACCCTCATGAACGTCACGACCGCCGCCACGGCCGCCGCCCCGCTCCGGCTGTACTCCCGGCCTCAGATCCACTCCCGGCGGGTCGCCTGCACCCCCGCCTCGAACCGGCTCGACGCACCCAGCCGCTCCATCAGGTCGGCCACGATCCGCCGCTCCGTCCGCACCCCGATGCCCAGCGCACGCGCCACGGCCTCGTCGGTCAGACCGCTCGCCAGGAGCTGGAGCAGTTTGCGCTCCTGCGGGGTGAGCCCACCGGGCAGGGCGTCCCCCGGGCCGTTCAGCGGCGAGGCGTGCTCCCAGTAGGCCTCGAAGAGGGCGCGCATGGCCAGGACCACCGGCTGGCTGCTGAAGAGCAGCGCGGACGGCTGGGCCTGACCGGGCAGCCCGGCGACCACCGCCGCCGTCGTGTCCACGATGAGCAGTCGCATCGGCAGAGTCGGCGAGGTACGGATCTCGCTGCCTCGCTCCGCCATCCACTGGGCGTGCGCCCGGGTGACCCGGTCACCCGCGACGCTGTCCAGATAGATGGTCCGGAAGCGGACGCCCCGCTCCATCGCCCGCTCGTTCAGGGGCCGGCCGGCCTCGACGGACTCCTCCGTGAGGGCCTTGCCGGGATGGAAGGCGAGGGACTCGCGCGTACAGGACTCGGCGAGGGACTCCAGGCGGGTACGGATGTCGTCGACGTTGTCGAGGTGCTCCGCCCCGTCGAGACCGCCCGAGCGGCCCGACGCCGTGTACTCGGCCGCGAGAGCGGCGAGGGCGGCACGATTCTGCTCGATCCGCTGCTGCCGCGAGGCGAGTTCGCGCTCCTCGCGCTGGAGCAGCACCTTGAGGCCGAGCGACGGGTTCACCGCGCGCATCCGGCCCGGACTGTCCCGGGACGGCGCGAGCAGGGAGAGCCGCGTCAGCAGGTCGAGTGCCTCCTCCACCCGTTCCGTCGTACAGCTCAGCAGTTTCGCCAGGCGCTCCGGATCGTGCTCCTTGTGGAACAGGATCGCGCGGTACACGCCCAGCGTGTGTTGGTCGAGCGACGAGACCTCGTCCACGGTGTCCCCCAATGGTCGTACCGCCCCAGGGTCGTTCGGGGCGGAGTTCCGAACCGGGCTCCGCGCTCCAGCGCCCGAGCGACCCGATTCACCCCATTCACACGATCATCACGCTACTCGTTCGACGATCTCCTCGAAAGGGACGTCACGTGCTCCAGACCGGTTCCTCCCCGCCGCGGCTCGACGGTCTCGTCGTCCTCGTCGTCGACGCCACCACGGGCATCGGCCGGGAGCTCGCGACCCGGCTGAGCGCCGCGGGGGCGATCGTCGCCGTCGTCGGCGCCGGTCACCCGGACCGTGGCGACGACGCCGCCACCAACGCGGCCTTCCTCTGCAAGGCGCTCAACGACGCGGGTCTGCTCGCCCTGCCGTACCGGATCGACATCCGCGATCCGGCCGAGGCGGGCCGGCTGCCCGGCCAGATCGCCGCCGACGCGGGCCCGGTGAACGCCGCGGTCGTCGTGCTGCCGGCGCCGGACGCCCCCGGTGAACTGCTGCGCGCCTTCCGCGCCGTGTCGGCCGCCCTCGCGGTCGCGCTGCCGCCCGGCGCCCGGCACATCGAACACACGCCGGGCGGCGCGACCGGACCGGACACGACGACGGCCGGGGACCGCGGCTGGCTCCGCTCCGTCGTCGACGGCCTGGCCGCCGACGCGGCGCGGGCGACCAGCCACTGAGGCCGACGGCCCGCGAGGGCCGTCGGGACGGAAGCCGCAGAGCACTCACCACAGAGAGCACTCACCACACAGAAGGCACCACAGAAGTCACCACGGGGGAGAGAGATGTCCATTCGCGTCGTCGTGGCCGGTGACCACCAACTGGTCCTGGAGGCCTTCGCCGAGACCCTCAACGGCACCAACGGCCTGGACGTCGTGGGGCTCGCCACGACCTTCGAGGCGGTGCTCCCGGCCGTCCAGCGGCACCGGCCCACGGTGCTCCTGCTCGGCGAGAGCACCATGGGAGGCAAGGCGCTGCACGCGGCCACCGAGGTGCGCTCGCACCATCCGAGCTGCGGAGTGGCGCTGATGGTCGGTTCGGCCACCCCGTCCGTGGTGGACCGGGCGGTGGCCGCCGGCGCACTCGGAGTCGTACCGAAGACCGCCCGGCTGCCGCAGCTGATCACCACCCTCGTGGGGGTCGCGGGGGGTTGCCTCACCGTCGACCCGGGGCTGCTGCGGACGCCGACGGCGGGGGAGAGGGTGCTCAGCGTCCGGGAGACGGACGTCCTGCGGCTCACCGCCGGCGGGGCGACCGTCAAGGAGATCGCGGGCGAGCTCTACCTCGCGGCGGGGACGGTACGGAACCTCACCTCGGCGGCGATCAAGAAGCTCGGCGGGCGCAACCGGTTCGACGCGGCGCGCATCGCGGCGGAATGCGGGTTGCTGTGAGGGCGGTGGGGGCGTCCGGACGTGCGCCGGCCCCGGCACGAGGCGTGCCGGGGCGGGGCTTCACGACGTGGTGGAGCAGGGCGCTCCGTGCGCTCCTACTTCTCCAGGCAGAACTCGTTGATCGGGTATCCGACATGGCGGTCGGCCGTCGGCAGATGACCCAGGATGCGGTCGCCCGGCTTGAGTTCGGTGCTGTTGAGCACCGAGGCGCCGGGGCCGAGGACCCGCACGTGCCAGTCGTCCTGGAGGATCAGGTTGACCGTCTGCCCGCTGGGCGCGACCGCGTCGATGGAGATGAGCGGACGCGTCTCGATCTTCACCCGGCCGACGCTGACGGGCCGGGTACGGCCGTCGACGTCGACCGCCAGGACGGAACTGCCGGCGTGCAGCTCGCTCAGGTAGTGGGTGCGGCCGTTCTGCCCCACGGTGTACGAGTGCAGCGCACCCGCGTTGACGCGGAACGGACGGGTCGGCATGTACGGCAGCGGGTGGGTCTCGCTGACGCACAGGACCATGCCCTTGGAGTGGGACCCCACCAGGATGCCCTCGTCCTTGCGGAAGTGGGTCGTGGTGTCGACGCAGGCACGCTCGCCCATGCCGATGTGCGTGGTCGCCGTGACCTCCAGCTCGACCAGGGAGATCTCCCCGCCGTGCGCGGTCGCCGCGGTCCGCAGGGCCGTCGCGTCGCCGACCGTGCGGCCCCGCATCAGGACCCCGTCGGAGCCGTGCTCCAGGACGCCGTACAGGATCTCGGCCTCCTCGGTGTCGGCGGCCGTCGTCACGATGGAACCGGGCGCGCCGGAGGCGGCCGCGATGACGATCTCCAGCGGGATCTTCGTCGGGTCGCGGAAGTCGAGGACGCTCCACGCCTCGAGGCGCGCCGCCAGGCAGGCGTCCTCCAGGGTGTCGGCGTCGACGATCTCCACGTACCGTCCGAACCGCACGTCCGGGTGGGCCGCTTCGAGCTCGGCCCGGCCGTCCTTCGGGCCGGGGACGATCACGACGTCGGCACCGCCCAGGTCGGCGGGCACGGTGGCGGCGCCGTTCTCGAAGAGCAGGATCTTGCGGACGGTGGGCGGCAGACCGGCGAAGACGGCCGGGTCGGCGGCGACGATGCCGTCGATCTTCTGGTGCACGGCCTCCTCGAGGACGGCGGCGGTGGCGGCGCCGGCCTCACGGATGTCAAGCCAGCACAGTTTGGCGTCCGTCATGATGCGGACCTCCTGTCAGATGGTCGAGAGACGAGCCGTCGAGCGACGGGCCGTGGGTGTCGTCGTGGTGCGGGTCCTCGAGCGGCGTGCCGTCGAGGTGGTCCGGGGTGAGGCGTTCGCTGTGAAGCCGCTCCCGGCCGCCCGACTCGCTGAACGGGCCGGTGGTGAAGTGCTGTTCGGGGAAGTGGTGGACGATCCTCGCGACCTTGGCCGCCAGCGCGCGCGGATCCTTGGCCTGGAAGATGTTGCGGCCCATGGCCACCCCGCCCGCCCCTCCGGCGATGGCGTCCCTGACGTACGCCAGGACGTCCTCCTCCTTCTCCAGGGCGGGTCCGCCGGCGACGAGCACCGGCACCGGGCAGGCCGCGGTCAGGTCGAGCATCTCCGCGGTGGATCCGAGGAAGACGGTCTTGACCAGGTCCGCGCCCAGGTCCGCGGCGATCGTCACGGCGTGCGCGACGACCGCCGGGTCCCGGGGGTCGCTGATCCGCGGCCCGCGCGGGTACACCATCGCGAGCAGCGGCAGGTTCCAGCGGTCGCAGGCGTCGGCGATCCGGCCGAGGTCACCGATCTGCTGCCGCTCGTCGTCGGAGCCGAGGTTGACGTGGACGCTGACCGCGTCCGCGCCGAGGCGCAGGGCCTCCTCGACGCCGGCGACGACGTACTTGGCGTTGGGGTCGAGCGCCTGGCTGGTGCTCGCGTTGAGGTGGATGATCAGCGACATCGCGGCGAACCGCTCCGGGCTGATGTGCCGGACGCTGCCCTTGTGCACGACGACGGCGTCGGCGCCGCCGGCCGCGATCCGGGCGGCGAGCTGGTCGAGCGTGGTGCCCTTCGGCACCACGGGACCGTCGTGGATCGAGTGGTCGAGAGGGGTGATCATCAGGCCGGCCGTGCTGTGGCGGTAGAGCCGCCGTAGCCGCAGCGACCGGGCGAAGTGGCCGAAACCGGTCATGGAACGCCCTTTCTGGTTCGCGAGGAGGCGTGATCGGGCTGGTGACCCGCGCCGCTCACGCGGACGGGGTCGTCCCGCGCGGTGGCTCCGCGCGGGGAGCTGAGGGCCGGCCCGCCGGCGCCGCGGTGGGCGGTGGCGGCCGCGGCGCCCGCGGTGGCGTTCGGAGCGCCCGCGCCCGTGGCGCCCCCGGCGGTGGCGTGGGCGGCCGACGCGGCGGGGTCCGGTGGCGAGACGGAGCGCAGATAGGCGCGGTCCGGTTTGCCCGAGGGCGTGAGCGGCAGCCGCGGCCAGACCGAGACGCGTACCGGAGTGTGCTCCGGAGTCAGCGCCGAGGCCACGTATCCCCGCAGGTCGCAGGAGGTCTGCCCGGCCCCCGAGTAGAGCTCGACGGCCGCGTGCACCTGCTCCACCCAGTCCCGGTCGCGCACTCCGAACACCGTGGCCTGGCGCACCTGTGGATGGCGCATCAGCGCCTCCTCGATGGCCGCCGGGTCCAGCTTGAGCCCGCCGTGCTTGATCACGTCGCCCACCCGGCCGTCGAGCCGGAGGTAGCCGTACCGGTCCCAGTGCCCCAGGTCGCCGGTGCACAGCCAGCCGTCGCGGAAGACGGTCCCGGTGCGTTCCTCGTCGCCGAGGTAGCCGGCCGTGACCGTCGGCGAGCTGATCCAGATCTCGCCCGACACCCCCCGCTCCAGCTGGGGGCCGTTGCCGGGGCCGCGGATCTCCACCCGCACCCAGGGGAACGGGCGGCCCGCCGAGCCGAGCAGTTCCGGCTCGCGGTGGTCCAGCGGGTTGAGGCTGCTGATGCCGCCCGCCTCCGTCGTCCCGTACACCTGGATGAGCACGTCGCCGAAGAGTTCCACCGCCCGCGCCACCCGGGCCGGCGCCGCCGGGGTGCCGCTGTACGTGATGCGGCGCAGCGACGACAGGTCGGTGAGCGGGGCGGCCGGGTGGTCCAGGAGCCGGTAGAGGTGGGGGACGGCGAGGTAGACGTCGGTGACCCCGTGCCGCTCGAAGGCGTCCAGGACGTCGCCCGCGTCGAACTCGTCGTGCAGCACGACCCGTCCGCCGCTCGCGAGCACCGCGTCGGCCATCGGCGCGGTCGTGTGGCTGATCGGCGTGACGGACAGCAGCGTCGCGGGTCCCCGGGGATCGAGGCCATGGGCGAGGCGGCTGACGAGCTCCTCACGTGTGTCGTACCGCTGGGCGACCATCTTCGGCCGTCCGGTGCTCCCGCTGGTGAACTCGACGGTCGCGAGGTCGTCCGGGCGCGGCTCGGGGAGTCGCGCCGGCAGCGGTTCGGTGGATCCGGCGGCCGCCCCCCAGGGGACGGTCAGCACGGTGACGGCCGGGACGCGGCGGGTGAGCCAGTCGCCGCGCTCGGCGCTCTCGTCGTCGACGAGCAGCACCGACACCCGCAGGTCCTCCAGGAGTTGAGCCTGGGTGGCGACCGAGAAGGTCTCCGTGTCGGTACGCGGATTCATCGACCGTACGTACACGGAGGTGGCGCCCAGCAGATGGACGGCGTACCGGGCGCCGAGCATCAACGGCCGGTTGGGGCCGGTCAGCACGGCGACGGTGTCACCGGGGCGGACGCCGCGGGAGCGCAGCAGGGCCGTCGTGGCCCGCACCGAGCCGGCGAGCCGGCCGGCGGTGACGGCCTCGTCGGCGCGGTGGATCACCACGCGCCCCGGGTCCTTTCCGAGAGCGTCGAGAATGCGGCGTACGTACATGGTTCCTCCTTTCCGGAACGAGGAGTCGAATGGTGCGGAAGAATTCAGGAGATGCGCATCTGCGCCATCATTCCCATGGCGCTGTGGTCGATCATGTGGCAGTGATAGGGAAAGACCCCGCGGTGGGTGTCGAAGGTCAGCTGGAGTTTCGCGGTCTGTCCCGGGAAGAGAAGGACGGTGTCCTTGAGACCGGCCTCCGCCGGATAGACCGGCATTCCGTCCCGTTCGAGAATCCGGAACTGCACCAGATGGGTGTGGAAATTGTGCGGGACGGTCGTGCTGGTGTTCTTGACCGTCCACACCTCGGTCGAGCCCCAGGCGATCTCGGTGTCGATCCGGTCGTGGTCGAAGGTCTTCTCGTTGATGTACGCGAGGTGGCCCGTGCCCGGCTCGTCCATCCGCAGTTCGAAGCTCCGCTCCACGGTCGGCGCGGGCAGCGGCGGCAGGGTGGTGAGGACGTCCGGCACCCGGCTGGTGTCGGCCACCTTCTCCTCGACGTCGAAGCGCATGATCTGCCCGACGAGCTCGGTCGGCCCGGGGCCCAGCATGTTCGCCAGGGTGACCTGGGTGCCCGGCGCGTACCGCGAGAAGTCGACGACGAAGTCGGCGCGCTCGCCGGGGGAGAGGACGATCACCGGCGAGGGCGCGGGCGCCGGCAGCAGACCGCCGTCCGAGCCGACGTGGATGACCGGGCTGCCGTCGGAGAGCGCCATCACGAAGATGCGCAGGTTGCAGGAGTTGACCATCCGGAAGCGGTACTTGCGGGCCTTGACCTTCATGTACGGCCACGGGGCCCCGTTGACGAGGAGGGTCGTGCGGTTGAGCGCGTCGTCCATCGTGTAGAGCATCTGCCCCGCCGCGTCGAAGTGCGCGTCCCGCAGGATCAGCGGCACCTCGTACGGCCCGGAGGGCAGTCCGAGCGCGTCCTCGGCCTCGTCGCCGAGGAGGTAGAGCCCGGAGAGGCCCCGGTAGACGTGCTCGGACTCCAGGTGGTGGGCGTGGTCGTGGGTCCACAGCGTGGCGCCCACCTGACGGTTGGCGTACACGTAGGTCTTCGACCGGCCCGGCTGGATCAGGTCCATCATCCCGCCGTCCTGGTCCTGTGGGTTGTTCCCGCCGTGCAGGTGGACCGAGGTCGGCGCGGAGAGCGCGTTGATCTGCCTCACCACGGCCGTGCGTCCGCTGCGGGCCCGGATGGTGGGGCCGGGGAAGGTGCCGTCGTAGGTCAGGACCTCGGTCCGGAGGCCGGGCAGGATCTCGACCCGCGCCCTGCGCATGGTGACCGCGTAGTAGTCGGCCGACCGGGTCCGCCGGTACGGGGCGAGAACCCGCGGCCGGGGCAGCGGCACGGTGAACGGGGTGACCGCCGGCGGGCCGGCGGGCGGTTCGGCGGCCACCGCCTGCGTACCGGAGGTGAGGCTCTGGAACACCCCGCCGGCCGCGCCGACAGCGCCGACGGCACCGGCGGTGAGTCCGAGTCGTATCGCGTTGCGGCGAGAGAACACAGCGGATTCCTAACGTGACGGTTTCTGCGGAACGGTGGTTCGGGCGGTGGTCCGATTCGCGTTGTCCGCCTCGGGCGGTGCGTCGGGACGGTGCGTCGGAACGGTGATGAATTCGCTCTCCGAGCATGGGCGCGAACGGCCGGAACTCCGAGCCCGTTCGCCCCGGTTCTTGCATGTGTCACGCGATCGATGACCTCGGTCATTTCCGCCGGTGGGTACGGGAATCACGTACTCCGGGATGACGGGAGTCACGGTGGGGAATGCCGTGCGTCACGACCCGTCCCGGAAATGTCACCGATTCGGGCGGGCGTCGATCGGGGGCCGATTCCCCGCGCGAGAGTGGGGCCCGGCGTCTGCCCTGCGTGCGGCGCCTTCCCGTCCGCCGGCCTCCGGGGCCGCACGGCCCCGGCGCCGGACCGTCATCCTCGCGCCCACGGAGGCACCGTGCAGACCACGCAGACACCCTCGGACACCGGCCCCCGACCCCTCGAACCCGCCCTGGCCGTACCGGCGTTCACCGGCGGAGTGCGCGTCTTCTTCGCCTCCGGCGGCGACGTCGCCACCCTCGCCGGACCCGCCACCTCGCTCGCCCTCCGCCCCGTCCGGGGCGGCGTCCGGACCGCCCTGGAACGGCTCGCCGAAGGGCCCCTGCCCGCGGCGGAGCTGTACGAGGGGCTCCGGCCCGCCGAGCGGGTCCAGTTCGAGCGGGTCCTCGACCGCGCCCGGCACCTGGTGGCCCACGCCGTCCTGGCCAGGGGCGGCAGCCGTGAGCTGCTCCGGCTGGAGCCGGTGGCGCGCGACGCCGCCCATGTGCCGGTCCGCGTTCCCGCCGACGCGACCGTACGGCTCTCCCGCTTCGCCTTCTGCCGAAGCCGCGAAGGCGCCCTCGTCCTGGAGTCGCCGCTGGTCAAGTACCGGGCGGTGCTCACCGATCCCGCGGCGCGGACGCTGGCCGCCGCGCTCGGGGAGCCCGGCACCTCCGACCGCCTCGGCGCGGCCGCCGGTCTCGACGAGGCCGGCACCGCCGATGTCCTCGGTCATCTCGTCGGCGCCGGATTCGCCGAACTCGCCGACGAGGAGGGGGTCTTCGCCTCGGACGGCGAACCCGTCCTGCGCCAGTGGGACTTCCACGACCTCCTCTTCCACTCGCGCGTCCGCTCCGGCCGGTACGACGAGGTGTTCGGCGCCGTCTACCCCCACCGGGGCGCCATCGAGCCGCGGCCGGCGGTACGGCCCGTCCCCGAGGGCCCCTCCGTACCGCTCCACCGGCCGACGCGGGAGGAGATCGCCGCGCACGATCCGTCCCTCACCACGGCGATCGAGACCCGGCGGTCCATCCGCGGCTACGGCGACCAGGAGATGACCGCCCGCCAGCTCGGCGAGTTCCTCTACCGCGTGGCCCGCGTCCGCGCCCACTACACCCCGGAGCCCGGCAGCGACCGTGACGAGGTCGTCTCCCGCCCCTACCCGAGCGGCGGCCAGGGGTACGAGCTGGAGCTGTACGTCACCGTGCGGCGCTGCGAGGGACTGGCCCCCGGCATCTACTACTACGACCCCGTCGGCCACCGCCTCGTCCTGCGGAACGAGGACGAGGCCGACCGCGAGTCCCTCTTCCACGTGGCCTCCCGGGCCACCGGCATGGAGGCGCGCCCCGACGTCCTCGTCACCGTCACGGCCCGCTTCCAGCGCATGTCGTGGAAGTACCGAGCCATCGCCTACGCGACGACGCTCCGGCACACGGGCGTGCTCTACCAGACGATGTACCTGGTCGCGACGGCCCTCGGTCTGGCCCCCTGCGCGCTGGGCAACGGCGACGCCGACATGTCCGCGCGGGTGCTCGGCCTCGACTACCTCCAGGAGTCCTCGGTGGGCGACTTCCTGCTCGGCAGCCGGCGCCCGGACGACTCCGTCGCAGGTGAGCCGGGGGAAGGGTGGCGGATGCTCAACAGCCCCGAGTGGTCCCTTCCCGGTAACCCCTGAGCCCTTCCGGCATGACGCCGGTTATTCCGGGCGTGATAAACGTCAGGCGGAACTCGGAAAGTCTGGTGCGGGGCGGGGTCGGTCAGCATTATTGGTGTTGCAGCCGAACGGTTGCCGAGAAGAATTCGGAAAGGAATTCAGAATGAGCATCGACGACATCAAGCAGGGCCAGGACGCGGACAAGGCGTTCGAGAACTTCGACGTCGACGAGCTGGAGACCCTCGAGGTCGCCCAGGGCGTGGCCCTCCCGGAGATGGGTGCCTCCAGCGGCTCGATCGGCACCTCGTCCTCCTCGTCCTCCACCTGCTCCGCCTGCTGAACATCCCCCAACCGAAACGCTGAAAGGAAACACACCATGAGCATCGACGACATCAAGAACGGCGACGACGCGGCCTTCGACAACTTCGACGTCGCGGAGCTGGAGACCCTCGAGGTCGCCCAGGGCGTGGCCCTCCCGGAGATGGGTGCCTCCAGCGGCTCGATCGGCACCTCGTCGTCGTCCTCCTCCACCTGCTCGGCCTGCTGACCGAGTAACCGGAGCTGAACGCACGACGCACGAAGGATGCGACCGCCCGGCCCAGGCCGGGTGGCGCATCCTCGCGTGCGTTGCGGTGCTTCCCGGGCGCTCCCGCTTCCGAGGCGCTGGTCGGGAGCCGCCGAGAGGCTTCGGGGCTGCGGGCCGTCAGCCGCGCAGGGCCACGTGGAAGGACGAGGCCCACAGCACGACCGCGGCGCCCAGGCCGACCACCGTGCGGATCGTCTCCGCCGTGGTGCCGGCCGCCAGGACGACGAGTCCCACCAGCGCGACCGCGGTCAGGAAGATCGCGGTCCACTTGTACTGCCCCTGGTCGAAGAGGCGCGCGAGCGGGAAGAAGTGCAGGCCCACGACCAGACAGATCCCGACCGGGATGAACTCGGGGTGGCCCGAGGCGTTCGACACGGCGATCACCGCGAAGATCGCCACCAGCTCGGCCATGTTGACCAGGCCGACCCCCCGGTTCCACTTCTCCGGCAGGCGGACCATGCGGGTCACCGGACCCGCGGTGCCCCGGAAGGCGAACACCACCGCGCCGGCGGTCACGACGGCGGCGACGACGCCGACCGCGACGGACACGGGCACCGCCGCTATTCCCGAACCGCCCGCGAAGGCCCATACGAGGGCGAAGACGGCGAGGACGATCGCGCCGCGACGGCGCAGATTACGCGTGAGTGCCAGGCACTCGGCGTCGGTGGTTTCCGTAGTCATGGCGCGGACCTTACAACGACGCTCCGCGATGATCCGACTGCGTTGTCTATTTTCAGCCAGTCCGACTCGGACCCGTCTCGAACCGAGCCATGGCCCGAGCGTCACGGAAAGGGTGACACATGTCAGCCCGGAACCCTTTCCCCTATCGCCCCGCAATTCCCCGGCACATGATTACGGCCGGAAGCGAAAGAAAGCCCAGGACGTTGTTCTCGAATTCTCGGAAGGTGCGAAAGCATGGGGGTTGATGCGCTGGAGCGCACTGCCGTGAAGCCGGATTCCGACGGCCTGACGGGAGTGCGGCTGCACACACGGATGCCGGTCACACCGGCCTGGCTCGCCCGGTACGTCGTACCGGTCGCCCGCGCGCTGAACGAGGCGGGCGCTCCCGCCGTCCAGCTGCGCCGCGGGTGGCTCCACGGGCCGCACGTCGACATCCTCGCCCGCGACGCCACCGGCGTCCCGGGCGGCGGCCCCGACTGGGACGGCGTCGCCCGGGCCCTGGACGCCGGCCCGCTCGACCCGCCCCGGGCCCTCACCGAGGAGACCTACCTCGACCAGGCCCGCGAGTTCGGCCGCCTGGAAGCCGTCCAGCCGCCCTACCTGCCGCTGCGCGAGCACGGCGCCGTCGAGCGGATCGGCGGCGCCGACGGCGGACCCTCCGCGGCCACCGCCCGCGACCCCCGCCTCGGCCGCTTCCGCACCGTCGTGCACGGGGCCCTGACCCCCGCGCTCCTCCGGACGATCGACGGCCTCGCCGGCGAGCCGGGCACCGGCACGCTCCGGCTCGCCGAGGCCTTCGTCGCGCTCGCCGACACCCACACCCTCGGCCTCGGATACGGGGTCTTCTCGCCCCGCTCCCACGTCGAGGCCTTCCTCGCCTGGGCCGCGCCCACCAAGGACGTACGCCCCGTCTTCCGGCAGCGCCTCGCCCAGGACGCGGCCGCGCTCCGCCGGGTCGTCGAGCAGCGGCTGAGCGGCGAGGTGTCCGCCACCGCCGCCGCCTGGCGCACCGGACTCGCCTACGGCGCGGGGGCGCTGGAGAGCGCGGTCGCCGCCGGCACCCTCACGCTCGACCTGCTCGACGGTGCCACCGCCGGGCTCGACCGCTCCGAGATGGGGCCGCCCGGGGCCACCACCGTCGTCCCGCAGGGCGAGCAGCCCGACAGCGACTTCCACCGGACCGTCGGCGAGGCCGGCGTGACCTCGGCCCCCTCCCCGTGGTTCGCCTCCTTCCGCCTCCTCACCAACCTCTTCTACGAGCAGCTGCCGCTGCTCACCGTCTCCCCGATGCAGCGCTACTACACCTGCTTCGCCGTCGCCGAGACGGTCGACGAGGTCCTCGGCGTCTCCTGGCGCGAGCGCATCGCAGCGAACGCCCCCGCCGGGGGCACGACTTCCGCCGCCTCCGCCCCGAGCGCCGCTCCGGGCACCGCCCCCGAGGGAGCCCTTCGATGACCGCCCCCGTGATCGGCACCCCGACGGACCTGCCCGGGACCGCACAGTCCGGCCCGGCGCCCGCGCCCGTGGGCGTACCGACGCCCGGCCCGGCGCCCGTGCCCGTGGACGTACCGACGCCCGCACCGAAGCCCACACCCACGTCCGCGCATGCCGCGCCCGCCCCCGAACCCCTCTGGTTCCTGCGGGTCAACCCGCTGCGCCGGGCCCGGCTCGCCGACGCCGGGCTGCGCCGGCAGCTCGTCCTCCTCACCGCCGCCGAGCAGACCCTCGCCGAGGCCTCCGCGGCCGCGTCCGACGAGCTGTACGAGCGGATCGGCGCCGCGACCGACGACGCCGAACGGCGTGAACTGATCGCCCTGCGCCGCGCCGTGAACAGCGGCAAGGCACCGAAGAAGGCGCCGGGGCCCGCCACCCCCGTGCTCGACGCCTGGCTCGCGGCCCGCCGGGAACGCGAGCGGATCCGCGAGGAGCTCGTCACCGGCTACCCCGACGCGGCCGAGCGCGAGCGCGGAGTCCTCGCCGAACTCCTCGGCGACCCCGACCTGCTGCGCTCGCTCGCCCTCGTCGCCCCCGAGGTCCACCAGGAGGCCGAGCGCTACCGCGCCGCCGTCCGGGCCCCCGGCAGGGTCCCCTCCAAGTCCCGCAAGTCCGAGCGCGGCCTCATCCAGTACGTCACCCGCGCCATGGTCCGTACGAGCCCGCTCGCCCGCTTCACGGCCGTCGGGATCGCCGAGCCCGACCCGGCCGCCCCCGGCCCCGACGAGGCGGGCTTCGGCGGCGCGACCGCCTTCCCCGGCCTCGACCGCGTCATGCTCAACTATGTGCTCGGCGGACTGCCCGACCCCGCCGACCGGGCGATCGAGGACCTGTGGATCGGCCTCCCGCCGACCTCCGCACCCGACCCCGCCGCCGGGAAGCTGTTCTTCCTGAAGCCCGCCCCCGAGGGGATGCGCCGCGCCGCCGTCTCCCTCGACGGCCCCGCCGGAGACCTCCTCGACGCGGTCTCCATGGGCCCCCGCCCCTTCGCGTCCGTCGTCGCCCATGTCGCCGAACGCTCCGGCATCGCCGCCGGGGACGCCGACCAGAAGGTCCGGGGCGCCGTCGCCCAGGGTCTCCTCTGCACCTTCCACGACGCCGAGGACGGCTCCACCGACTACGACGTCCTCCTCACCCCCGACGACCCCCGCCCGGTGACGAAGCGGCTCACCGACCGCGTCAAGGCCGGCATGCCCGCCTTCACCGCCGCGCCCGCAGCCGAACGCGGCGACGCGCTGGCCGAGTTGCGCGGCGCCCTCGGCGAACTCAGCCACGCCGCCGGCCGCCCCGCGCACGTCACGGTCGAGGAGGACTACGTGATGCCGCCGCTCAAGGTGGCCACGGAACCCTGGAAGGAGTCCCTCAAGGACCTCGGCCCGGCCGTCGAACTCCTCACCGTCTTCGACTGGCTGCACGACGTGCGCGTCCTCATGACCGCCGCCTTCGTCGAGCGCTTCGGCCCCGGGGCGAACGTCCCCCTCGCCGCCAACGCCCCCTTCGTCGTCGGCGAGGTCTCGCGCCGCGCCGCCGCCATGGCCGCCGTGTACGGCCCCGACGGCCCCGGCGACCCGACCGCGCTCAAGGGCATCGGCCCCGCCGACGGCTCCCTGGAGCGCATCTACGAACTGCGCCGCGAGGTCACCGAGGCGCTCCACGCCCTCATCGGCCAGGCCGTCGAGCGCGGCGACGACACCCTCCGCATCAGCCCGGAGCAGGTCGCCGGCCTCACCGGCGACCTGCCGGAACGCTTCCGCCGCGACCCGCTGATCTACGGCATCCTGCTCCAGCGCGGCGACGGCCACCTCGTCCTCAACGACGGACTGCCGGGCCACGGCATGCTCTACGCCCGCTTCCTGGAGGCCGACCGGCGCCTCGGCGGCCGCGCCCTGCCCCGCCTCGCCGACCACGTACGCCGGGTGTACGGCCACGACGGCGCCCGTGTCACCGAGGACCTGGGCCTGCACCGCCTCAACGTCAACGCCCACACGCCGATCCTGCCCGGCGGCCTCACCCCCGACGACTGGTTCGGACTGCGGCTCGCCCACGACCCCGAGACCGACTCGCTGCGCGTCGAGGACGCCGAGGGCGCCCCCCTGCGGGTCCTGCCCCTCGGCACCGGCCACCCCGGCCTCTTCCCGCCGCCGTTGTCCGTCGCCTCCGGCCTCGCCATCAGCGGCCGCCTCTTCAACGCCCTCCCCAACAGCTGGCACGCCGCCACCCCCTGGGACCGGGCCACCACCCGCACCGCCCCGCGGATGGCCGTCGGCGACGTCCTCATCGGCCGCCGCCGCTGGTACGGAGGAGAGGAGCTCGGCGCCGCCCTGGCCGCCGGGCCCGAGGAACACGAACGGCTCCTCGCCCTCAACGCCTGGCGCGCCAAGTACGGCGTCCCCGAGGAGGTCGTCGTCAAGACCGTCCCCGAGGACGAGGGCCCGCTCTCCGTCGGCGCCCCCGACATCCAGTCCAAGCGCCTCCAGCAGAAGCCCCAGTACGTGGACCTGAGCAGCGCGCTCGGCGCCCGCGTCCTGCCCCGGATGCTGGAGCGCCGCGGCGCCGACACCGGAGGCAGCTACCTGGAGGAGGCGCTGCCCGGCGTCGTCGACGGCACCCACGCCACCGAGTGGGTCGTCGAGGTCGGCCGGACCGCCGGCGGCCGCTTCACCTACCACCCGACCACCGAGGAGGAGCGATGACGAGGCCCGCGGCGGCGCTCAGGACGCGCCCCGACCTGCACTACGCGCCCGTCCCCGGCGGGGTCTACTTCAGCGGCGCCCGCGCCCGGTTCGTGCTGCGCGGCTCCGAGGTCCTGCACGCCGTCGCCCAAGGCTGCGTCCCGCTCCTGGAGGACGGCACCGACGAGGACGCGCTCGTCGCCGAGATCGGCACCGAACGCGCCCGCCCCGCCGTCCGCCTCCTCGTCGACACGCTCCGCGAGAACGGGCTGCTCCTCGACCCGACCGCGCACACCGCGCCCGAACCGCCCGCCGACGTACGGCAACGGCACGCCGAGTCGCTCGCCCGCCTCGAAGGCCTCCTCGACGACCCGTACGGCGCCTTCGCCCGGCTCCGTACCGCGACGGTCCTGGTCACCGGCCCCGCGGCCGCGGCGGGCCCGGCCGTGCGCGGACTGCGCCGGGCCGGGGTCGGCACGGTCCTCACGCCCGACGACGGCCCCGCCGGCAGCCCCGACGCGGTGCTCGACATCCGCGAGGACGACGGGACGCCCGGACCGGCGGCCGACGTGCCCCTCGTCGTCCCCGTCCTCCTCGGCGGCACCGGCGTCACCCTCGTCGGACCCGCCCTCACCGGACCCGGACACCCGGCCGTCCGGGCCGCGTTCCACGACCGGGCCCGTGTCTGGGCCGCCGCCGAGTCCACCGCGCCCGCGCCCCGCCCCATGGCGGACGCGCTCGCCGGAGCCCTCGGCGCGCAGCTCCTCATCGACACCCTCACCGGTACGGCGGACACGGGCGAGGCCCATGTCGTGCACGGGACGGACCTGGTCTCCGACCGGGTCACCGTCGAGGGAGCCCACCAGGCGGCCGCGACCGGCCGACCGGGCTCCCTCACCGAAGGCCCCCTCACCCTCGGCGACGCGCCCGCCGACCCCCGCCCCGAACCGGACGAGGCACGCGAGGCGGCGACCCCGCTCGCCGCGCGCTGGACCGGACCGCTCGCCCTCACCGAGGGCGCCGACCTGCCGCAGATGCCGCTCGCCCTGCGCGCCGCCGAGCTCCGCGCCGCCGGCCGCCCCACGACCACGGTCCTCGCCTGGGCCGCCCATCAGGAGACCGCCACCGTGGCGGCCACCCTGCAGGCCCTGCGGGCCCTCATCCCCGGGGCTCCCACCCCGGCGGCCGGTCCGCACGCCCACATCCCCGGGGCTTCCACCCCGGCGGCCGGGCTCACGAGGGAACACTGGCTCCTCGACGGCGCGTTGCGCCTGCTCGCCGAGGAGACGGCGCCCCTTCCGGCGACGACCGCCACCCCGCACGTGCCGCCCGCGGCCCTCCCGGCGGGCGCTCCCGCCGCGGCCGCGGGCGGCGTGGCGTGCGAGGACCTCGACGCGGAGGGCCTGCGGATCCTCGCCGGACTCCGCGACCTCCTGCCGAACGAACCCGCGATCCGGCTCCACGGCGTGTCCGGCCTCGACTGGCGGCTCGCCGAGGTGACCGCCGACGGCGTCACCCTCGGCCGCGCCTGGGGCGCCGACCCGGCGGAGGCCGCCCGGAACGCCCTGTGCACCGCGCTCGCCCACGTCCAGACCGCGGCCGGCCCCGGCACCGTCGACCCGCTCTCCACCGACGCCCTGCTCTTCGCCGACCGCGCCGCCCTGGACGCCCTCCGCGCCCGACTGGCCGCCCGCACCGGCACCACGTACCGGGGCGAGGCCCTCCGCCACGACCCCGTGCTCGGCGAGCTACCCCTCTGGTACGGCCCCGTGGAGGCCCACGATGCCCACTGACACACTCACCCCCGTCCCCGCCCCGGCCCTCGCCCGCGGCCCCGGGCTCGACGCCCGCCCCGCCGACGAGGCCTGGCGCTCCGCGCTCGACGTCCTCGCCGACCTCCTCCCCGAGGGCACCGTCGCGGTCGACCGCGGCTGGCACCTCGACTGGGAGCGGGCGCGGTTCGACGAGGCCGTCGCCGCCGGCCGGGCCCATCTCTCCGTCCGCCTCCTGGGCGACGAGGTCCTGGTGGGGCCGCTCTGGCGGCCCGGCACCGACGCGGGCTGCGCGGGCTGCGCGGAGGTCCGCGACCGCACCGTCCCCGACCACCCCCTCGTCGGCGACCTGCGGCACGCGACCGCAGCCCCCGGGCCGGGCGCGCCGCTCCTCCCCGAACTGCTCCGGGCGACCCTGGAGCACCTGGTGAGGCGGCCGCTCGGGCCCGGCGAACTCTTCTCCGTCTCACCGCGCGGCCTGCGCCGGCACCGGATCGCCCGCAGCTTCCACTGCCCGCTCTGCGGACCGGCGTACGAGCGGCTCGACGGCATGGAGGCCCCGGCGCCGCTCACGCCGGCCGACCGGCCCGCGTTCCCGGACGACTGCACGCGCACCGCCGCCAGCCGGCTCGTCGAGCGCGGGGTGCTCCAGGAGCGCCTGGTCGACGACCGCTTCGGTCCCGTCCGTGCGCTCCTGCGCGAGTCCCGCGCCCCGTTCGCGATGAGCATGGCCGTCGTGCCGGACGCCCCGGCGATGGGCCACGGCCGCGCCCGGACCTTCGCCGAGACCGGACCCGTGGCGATCCTGGAGGCGTACGAGCGCCTCGCGGGCTTCCCGTACGACATCCCCGTCCTCACCCACCGGCCGTACGCCGAGGTCGCGGAGCACGCCGTCGACCCGGCCGGTCTCGGGCGGTACACGGCCGAGCAGCTCGCCCACCCGACCAGCAGGGCCACGCCGTTCGACACGGACACGCCGATGGACTGGGTGTGGGGCCACGACCTCGACGACGGGCGCGCCCTGCTCGTCCCCGCCGACCACGCCTTCTACCAGTACGAGTACAACCACCGCCGCGACCGCAGGGCCGCCCGCGCCGCCGGGACGCCCGGCCGCAAGCACTACTTCTACGAGTCGTCCAGCGGCTGCGCCGTCGGCGCCAATCTCGAAGAGGCCGCCCTGCACTCGCTGTTCGAGCTGGCGGAACGGGACGCGTTCCTGCTCTCCTGGCACCGGGCCGCCCCGCTGCCGACCATCCCGAACTCCTCCCTCACCGACCCCACCAGCCGCGCCATGATCGAGCTCATGGAATCGCGCGGCTTCGACGTGCACCTCCTCGTCGCCACCCAGGACATCGGCCTCCCGGTCGTCTGGGTGCTCGCGGTGAACCGGCTCAACCCCTTCCCCGCCACCTTCTCCTCGGCCGGCTCCGGCGCCGACCCGCAGTCCGCGATCCGCGGCGCCCTGCGCGAGGTCGCCCAGCTCGTCACCAACCCGGTCGACTGGACCCGGGAGACCGTCGAACCGATGGTCGAGAACCCGTGGCTGGTCCAGGAGCTGGAGGACCACGTCCGCTTCTCCTCCCTGCCCGAGACCGCCGTCCGCGCCACCGCGGCGCTCGGCGGCCCCCGGGTCACGCTCGACGAGGCCTTCCCCGACTGGCCGGGCCGCATGGAGCGCGGCTCCGGCGGGGACGTGCGCGGCGCCCTGGACTTCGTGCGCGGACTGTTCGCCGAGGCCGGGCTCGACCGGATCGTGCTCGTCGACCAGACCAGCCGCGAACACGCCGACGCGGGCATCCACGTGGCCCGCGCGGTCGTTCCCGGCATCGTCCCGATGTGCTTCGGCCACGCCCAGCAGCGGCTGGCCGGACTGCCCCGGCTCACCGCCGCCCTGCGCGGCACCGGGCAGGAGCACCGGGCGATCCCCCTCGACCCCCACCCGTTCCCGTGACGGCGCCGACGGCCCCGCGCGTGGCGGACGCGGGCGCCGGGGTTCCGCCCCGGCGCGGCCCGGTCGACCTGCCCGGCCCCGAGGGCGACAACAGCATCGCCCGCGAACCCCTCTGGTACGCGTACGGGGCCGGGGACGACGAACCGGAGGCGCCCCCCTGGACCTGGGTACCGCAACCGCCGCCCGACACCCACGTCCCGCCCCCGCCGCCGCGCGGGGGCGGCCCGCGCCGGACCCTGCCGCTCGGCACCCACGACCGGCTCGCCGCCCTGCCCTACCCGGCGCCGCCACCCCGCGGCGCCGGGGGCGGGGGCGCGGCCGAACCGGTCGAGGACCGGCTCGGCCGCGCCCTCGTCACCGCCTTCGGGCCCCAGCGCAGGGAGCCCGAGAACCCCTACAACGACCACCGGCCGTACGCCTCGCCACGCTGCCTCTTCCCCGTCCACGCCTTCGTGGACGGGGGCGCGGGCATGCCGTGGCGCCTTCTCGAACCCGACCGGCACGCCCTCACCGGCACCCCGGCGGCCCCCGCCCGGAACGTCGTCCTCACCGGCCGGTACACGAGCGTGCCGCCCGCCTACCAGTGGTTCCGCGGCTCGCTCATCGCCATCGAACTCGGTTTCGTCCTCCGGGCGTTGAGCCTCGGCCTCGAACTCTTCGACGTATCCGCGCGACTCCGGCTCCCGGGCCCGGACGCCCACGCCCTGCTGCCCGCCCTGGGACTCGACGACGCCTGGGCGTGGTCCCTGCCGTTCGTCGTGGAGCTGGGCGACGAGGGGGCGGGGGAGACCCCGCGGGCCCCCGCGCCGGAGCCGCCGGCCCACCTCACCCGTACCGACCCCGCCCTCGCCGCGCTGATCCGCGTCAACCGGGAGCAGACGTACGAGGGCGCACCCGTCCCGCTCACCACCGCCGTCCCGGACGGCCTCGGCCCCTCGGCGACCGTGCCGGACTGGGCCGAGCTGCTGTGGCGCCGCCACTCCGGGCGCATGCCCCGCGCCCTGCACGGCATGAGCGGCCGGCGCGGGACGGTGCCTGCCGAGGTGCTCGACAGCGCCGCCCGCTGGCTCTCCGTACCGCCACCCGGCCCGGAACTCGGCACCGCCTTCGGGGCGTTGAACGTCACCGCCGTCGTCCGGGGCGTCGAAGGACACGTCGACGGCGTCCACCGGATCCGGGACGGCGCCATGCGCCTGGAGCGCGCCGACGCGACCGCCGCCGAGCGCCTCGAGGAGCAGTACGGCTACGGCGTCTCGCCCGTCAACGGCTGCGGCATCCGCCACGCCCCGCTCACGGTGTTCCTGTCCGTCCGGACCCGGGAGCTCTTCGAGCGCCTCGGCACCGCCGGCTGGGGCGCCGTCCAGCACGCCGCCGGCTGGGCCGCGCACGGGCTCTGCCTGTCCGCCGCGGCCTCCGGCCTCTTCGCCCGCCCCGTGCGGGCCTTCAAGGAGATCCCCACCCAGCGCGTCCTCGGCCTGGACCCCGACGAGATGATCGTCCTGTCCGTGGTCGTGGGAGTACCGCAGGACACCGGCGGCGCGCTGCTCGACCTCAGACTCTGAAGGAGCGTCCCCGTGACCCCGACGACGACCCCGACCCCGACCCCGACGACGACCACGACGGCGACGCCGGCCCCGCCCCCCACGACAGGGGCGACCGAATGGACCGCCTGGCACCTCCACCTCGGTACGACGGCCCGGTCGGCACACGACCGGGCCGTCACCGATGTCATCGGTCCCACGATCCGCGAACTGGCCCCCGGCACACCGTGGTTCTTCATCCGGTACTGGCAGTCCGGCCCGCACCTCCGGCTCCGCGTCGGCGACCTCGACACGGCCGCACGCGCGCGTGTGGCGGCCGCCCTCACCGAGCGCCTGGCCGTGGCCGGCGCGCCCGCCCCGGGCGAGGAACCGCTCGACCCCGCCGCCTATCGCAGCGGGGCCGAGCGGCTCGCCGCGGCGGGCGAGACCGGCGAGAACACCTCCGTGAAGGCCCTGCTGCCCCCCGGTGTCCACCCGGCCGTCTACGAGCCGGAGTTCGACCGCTACGGCGGCCGGGCGCTGATGCCCGCCGCCGAGTCCCTCTTCACCCTGTCCAGCAGCCTCGTGCTCGCCGCCCTGCCCAAGGTGGGCAGCGAGCGGCAGCGCGCCGTGCTCGCCCTGCGCGGCACCGTCGCGGTCGCCGCCGCCCTCGGGGACCCGGCGGACCGCGCGTACTACTTCGCCCATGGTCTCGGCGCCTGGCGCGCCTGGGCCGCGGAGGCCGGCCACCCGGCCGCACTCCTCGACACGATCACCCGGGTCGAGGGGGCGGTGACCCTCGACCCGGGCACCCACGGCCCCTTCGCAGGCTGGCACGCCCGCATCGCCGCCCACGCGGACGAGATCCGCGAGCAGTCGCCGGCCCACCCGGGCATGGTCCTCTTCTCACACGCGCACATGCTCCACAACCGGCTCGGTCTGAGCCTCCTGGAGGAGCTGCGCACCTACGCGGTGCTGGCCCATGCCTTCCCCGTACCGGAGAACACCCCCGTACCGCAGAACGTCTGACCCCCAGACCCCCCCCACGGGGATCACGAAAGGCCCGGCCGGTCTCCCGGTCGGGCCTTTTCGTGGTGCGCGTCCGACGGCTACTCGGGGCGCGGGTCCCAGCGGAAGCTGCGGACGGCGATCAGGGCGCCGATGACACCCCAGGCGGCGAGGACCGCCAGGTCACGCCACTGGAAGCCGGCGTCCTGGGTGAAGAGCGCCAGCATGGCGTCGTTGAACGGCTTCACGGGCAGCAGACCCGCGATGGTGTTGAGGAGCTCCGCGTGGATCGGGAAGTAGCTGCCCGAGATGAAGACCAGCGGGAACTGGATGAACTGCACGACGGCCGGGGCCGCCTCGGAGTTCTTGATCAGTGAGGCCACGCCGACACCGAGCGCGCAGAAGCTCGCCGCGCCCAGGACGAGCGTGAGCAGGACCGCGCCCCAGTGGGTGGGCAGATCGACGCCGTAGAGCGCGCCGATGCCGAAGACGAGCGCGACGTCGACGATGCTGACGACGACGCAGTGCACGAGCAGACCGGCGAAGTAGACCCAGGCCGGCAGCGGCGTGGCGTGCAGCCGCTTGAGGATCCCGGTCTGCCGGCGCATCGCGAGCACGATCGCCAACTGGCCGTAGCAGGCGCCGAGTACGGACACCGCGGCGATCACCGGCGTGTAGTACTGCATGCCGGTCAGACCGAAGAAGAAGTCCTGGCCCTCGCTGCCGCTGAACACGGCGCCGAAGATGCCGATGATGACGATCGGCAGCACGAAGGTGAAGACCATCGACTGCGGGTTGCGCCAGAACGACAGCTGCTCGTAGCGGATCTGATGACCCAGCAGGGCCAGCGGGTTCCGCGCGGGCGGGGCGTCCGCGCGGGCCGCCGGGGCCGCCGGAGCGGTCGTCTCGGCGGTCGGGGGGATCAGGGTGGTCATGAGCGGCTCCGTCCGGGTCGGCGGCCTCGTCCGGCGGGCGCCTTGCGCTCCCGCGCGGACGACGGCGAGGAGGCTTCCTGCTGTACGTACTCGCTGGTCAGGCTCAGGTAGACGTCCTCGAGCGTGGGCTGCTCGACGGTCAGCCGGTCGAGCGGCGTGCCCCGGTCGAGGGCCCAGCCGGTCAGCCGGTGCAGCGCGGTCGTCGGCTCGGTCGTCTCGGCCGTCACCAGACCGTCCTCCACATCGCTCACCGGCAGCGGTACGTCGGCGAGCGCGGCGCCCGCCGGCAGCGCGAAGCGGATCCGGGTCTGGGCGCTGTCGCGGCCGCCCAGGGTGTCCGGGGTGCCCGAGGCGACGATCCGGCCCTCGGCGATGACCACGACCGAGTCGGCCAGCGCCTGCGCCTCGTCCATGTAGTGGGTGGTGAGGACGATGGTGGTGCCGTCGTCGCGCAGATTGCGCACGACGTCCCAGGCGCCGCGGCGCGCGTTCGGGTCGAAGCCGGTGGTCGGCTCGTCCAGGAACAGCAGCCTGGGCCGGCCGACGACGCCGAGCGCCAGGTCGAGCCGGCGCTTCTGGCCGCCGGACAAGTCCTTGACCTTGGCGCCCTTCTTCTCGTTCAGGCCGACGAGGTCGAGCAGTTCGTCGACGTTCCGCGGGTCCGGGTAGTAGCCGGCGTTGCGGGCCACGGTCTCCCGTACCGACAGATAGGGCTCCACGGCGATGTCCTGGAGGACGAGTCCGACCTGGCCGCGCAGCCAGTGGCCGTCGGCCTTGACGCCGGGGTCGCGGCCGAGGACCTCGACCCGCCCGCCGTCGCGCTCCCGGAAGCCCTCCAGGATCTCCAGGGTGGTGGTCTTGCCCGCGCCGTTCGGCCCGAGCAGGGCGAAGATCTCGCCCTCGGCGACGCTGAAGTCGACGCCGCGCACGGCCTCGTGGTCGCCGTACCGCTTCTGCAGGCCTTCCACGGCCACCGCGGCGGTCACCGCGGTCCCTCGGCTCGTGTCACTGTGTGCCTCCCGGCGTGGTGGTGGGACGTCGTGGGGTCGTCGCCCGCAGACGGACTCCGGGGCGCAGCCTCGACGTTAGGTCCGGGCCGGTGGGCCCGGCCGGGCCCGCGGGGGCGGCGGTGACGGACGTCATGGAAGCCGCGACAGTTGTCAGAGGGGCGCGTGACCCGCGTTGCCGGGGGCCGGTGGGCGACCCATGCTCGGGGTGCGGCGGACGGCAGGGCTGCGGGAGACCGCGGCCGGCGACGCCGACGGTGCCGACACAGCAGCGACGCGGAAGGCGGTCTCAAAGGTGCGGTTCGGGGATCTGGACGAGTGGGGAGCGGAGGAGCGGCCGCACGTCTCGGTGGTCGGTGCCGGCATCGGCGGACTGACGCTGGCCGGTGCGCTCTCCTCCATGGGCATTCCGTACACGGTGTACGAACAGACGCGGCGGCTCGCGGAGGTGGGGGCGGGAGTGCAGCTCTCGCCCAACGCGGTCAGGCCGCTGCTGCGGCTCGGCCTCGGCCCTGCCCTGCGCGAGCGGGCGGTGGCGATCGAGGCCATGGAGGTACGGGGGTGGAGCGGGCGGCCGATCGCCCGGACGCCTCTCGGCGCGGAGTGCGAGCGGATGTTCGGGGCCCCGTACTACACGGTGCACCGGGCGCATCTCCACGACGCGCTCCTCACCCTCGTCGACGAGGGCAGCCTCAAGCTGGGCGAACGCCTCAGCGAGGCGCGGGAGACAGGAGCGTCGGGTGACGGTGTCCGGCTGACCTTCGAGGACGGGACCGTCCGCGGGGCGGAGCTGGTGGTGGGAGCCGACGGCATCCACTCCACGGTCCGCGAGGCGTTCCGGCGCGACGAGCCGGAGTTCTCGGGGCTCGGCATCTACCGGGGTCTGGTGCCGATGGACCGGCTCCCGGACGACGCCCGCGCGCCACTGGTGCGCCTCTGGCTCGGCCCGGGCGGGCACTTCGTGTGCTACCCGGTCGCGGCGGGGGAGTACCTGAGCTTCGCGGCGACGGTGCCGATGGCGCAGTCCCCGGGCGAGTCCTGGTCGGTCCCGGGCGATCCGGAGGCGCTGCGCCGCGTGTTCGGCGGCTGGACCGGTCTGGTCGCGGACGTCGTGGGTGCCGTCGAGACGACCCTGCAGTGGGCGCTGCACGACCGCCCGCCGCTGGACGTGTGGTCCTCGCGCCGGCTGACCCTGCTCGGCGACGCCGCGCACCCGATGCTGCCGTTCATGGCGCAGGGGGCGAACCAGGCGGTCGAGGACGCGATGGACCTGGCGGCCTGTCTGGCCGGCCCGGCGCCGTCGACGACCGCGGCCCGGCTGGACCGCTACCAGTCGCTCCGGATCCCGCGCACCGCGGAGATCCAGCGCGGCTCGCGCGGCAACGCCGGCATCCTGCACCTGCCCGACGGTCCGGCCCAGCGCCGCCGCGACGCCCGCATGGCCGTCCACGCGGCCCTCCGTGACCGGGCGATGCTGTACGCCCACGAGACGGGCAGGAGCGTGGTGCCGACTCCGGCGTGACGACGGCCGGGGCGCACGAGCCCCGCCCATTGGCCTAGACCTATTATGTGACCCTGCCCGCGACGGTACGTTCGTCCCCGGCTGCGCAGCGGCACATTCCGCACCGCATCGCACCGCAACGCTCCACATCGCATCGTCACGCACTCCGCCGGGGCATCCCGGCGGTGCGCTACTGATCCGGCCCCCGGCCCGGGCGGCGGCGGCCGCCCGGCCCGGGGACCGTCATGTGAACAATCGATTCAGCACTCGATGATGTTCACCGCGAGACCGCCGCGCGCGGTCTCCTTGTACTTCACGCTCATGTCCGCGCCGGTCTCCTTCATGGTCTTGATGACCTTGTCGAGGGAGACCAGGTGGCTGCCGTCGCCGCGCATCGACATCTTCGCCGCCGTGACGGCCTTGACCGCCGCCATGCCGTTGCGCTCGATGCACGGGATCTGGACCAGGCCGCCCACCGGGTCGCAGGTCAGGCCCAGGTTGTGCTCCATGCCGATCTCGGCCGCGTTCTCCACCTGCTCCGGCGTGCCGCCGAGGACCTCCGCGAGGGCGCCCGCCGCCATCGAGCAGGCCGAGCCGACCTCGCCCTGGCAGCCGACCTCGGCGCCGGAGATCGAGGCGTTCTCCTTGAAGAGCATGCCGACCGCGCCGGCCGCCAGCATGAAGCGGACGATGCCCTCGTCGTCGGCGCCGGGCACGAAGTTCGTGTAGTAGTGCAGGACGGCGGGGATGATGCCGGCCGCGCCGTTCGTCGGGGCGGTGACCACCCGCCCGCCCGCCGCGTTCTCCTCGTTCACGGCCATCGCGTAGAGGGTGATCCACTCCATGGCGTGCATCTTCGGGTCGCCCTCGGAGCGCAGCTTGCGGGCCAGGTTCGCGGCGCGCCGGCGGACCTTGAGGCCGCCGGGCAGGATGCCCTCGCGGGACATGCCGCGCGAGACGCAGGACTGCATGACCCGCCAGATCTCCAGCAGGCCCGTGCGGATCTCGTCCTCGGTGCGCCAGGCCTTCTCGTTCTCCAGCATCAGCGCGGAGATCGAAAGACCGGTCTCCTTCGCGAGCCGGAGCAGCTCGTCGCCGGTGCGGAAGGGGTACTTCAGGACGGTGTCGTCCGGGACGATCGGGTTCTCGCCCTGGACGGCGTCCTCGTCCACGACGAAGCCGCCGCCGACCGAGTAGTACGTCTTCTCCAGGACCAGGCCGCCCTCCGCGTCGTACGCGAAGATCGTCATCCCGTTGGCGTGGTACGGCAGGGCCTTGCGCCGGTGCAGGATCAGGTCGGCGTCGAAGTCGAAGGGGATCTCGTGCGCGCCGAGCAGGTTGATCCGGCCGCTCGACTTGATCCGCTCGACCTCGTCGTCCGCCGTCTCCACGTTCACCGTGCGCGGTGAGCTGCCCTCCAGGCCGAGGAGGACGGCCTTCGGGGTGCCGTGGCCGTGGCCGGTCGCGCCGAGCGAGCCGTACAGCTCCGCCCGGACGTGCGCGGTGTGGGCGAGCAGTCCCTCGTTCTTGAGGCGGCGGGCGAACATCCGGGCCGCGCGCATCGGTCCCACCGTGTGGGAGCTCGACGGACCGATGCCGATCGAGAACAGGTCGAAGACCGAGATGGCCACGGAGGACTCCTTGTGGGGGCTAGACGCCGTTGTCTGCCGGGGTGGAGCAGAAAAGCGCGGAGAAGAAGGACGTACGGAACAGCGCGAGGACATGGGGTGGGGCACCGCGCTCACTGTCCAGTGTGCGCGGTGCCCCGAAGGTCCGTGCGAACAAAAGGGTACGAAATTACTTCAGGCCGGGGTACAGCGGGTGCTTGTCGGCGAGCGCCGTCACCCGGGCCTTCAGCGAAGCGGCCTTGTCGGCGTCGAAGCCGGGCTTCAGGGTCTCCGCGATGATGTCGCCGACCTCGGTGAAGTCCTCTGCCTGGAAACCGCGGGTCGCGAGCGCCGGCGTACCGATGCGCAGACCCGAGGTGACCATCGGCGGGCGCGGGTCGTTCGGAACGGCGTTCCGGTTGACCGTGATGCCGACCTCGTGGAGACGGTCCTCGGCCTGCTGGCCGTCCAGCTCGCTGTCGCGCAGGTCGACGAGGAGCAGGTGGACGTCCGTACCGCCGGACAGGACGGAGACACCGTGGGCGGTGACGTCGTCCCGGACCAGGCGCTCGGCGATGATGCGGGCGCCGTCCAGGGTGCGCTGCTGGCGCTCCTTGAACTCCTCCGAGGCCGCGACCTTGAAGGAGACGGCCTTGGCCGCGATCACGTGCTCCAGCGGGCCGCCCTGGAAACCGGGGAAGACCGAGGAGTTCAGCTTCTTGGCGAACTCCTTCTTCGCCAGGATGATGCCGCCGCGGGGGCCGCCGAGCGTCTTGTGCGTGGTGGAGGTCACCACGTCCGCGTGCTCGACCGGGTTCGGGTGCAGACCGGCCGCGACCAGACCGGCGAAGTGGGCCATGTCGACCCACAGGTAGGCCTCGACCTCGTCGGCGATCCGGCGGAACTCGGCGAAGTCCAGCTGACGCGGGTAGGCGGACCAGCCCGCGATGATCACCTTGGGGCGGTGCTCCTTGGCGAGGCGCTCGACCTCGGCCATGTCGACCAGGCCGGCCTCGTCCACGTGGTACGCGACCACGTTGAACTGCTTGCCCGAGAAGTTCAGGCGCATGCCGTGGGTCAGGTGACCGCCGTGCGCCAGGTCAAGGCCCAGGATCGTGTCGCCGGGCTGGGCGATCGCGAAGAGGGCGGCCTGGTTCGCGGAGGCACCGGAGTGCGGCTGGACGTTGGCGTACTCGGCGCCGAACAGGTCCTTGATCCGGTCGATCGCGATCTGCTCGGCCACGTCGACGTGCTCGCAGCCACCGTAGTAGCGGCGGCCCGGGTAGCCCTCGGCGTACTTGTTGGTGAGGACGGAGCCCTGCGCCTCCATGACGGCGACCGGAGCGAAGTTCTCCGAGGCGATCATCTCGAGCGTGGACTGCTGACGGCGGAGCTCGGCGTCGACGGCGGCGGCGACGTCCGGGTCCAGCTCGTGGAGAGGAGTGTTCAGAAGCGACATGAATCGATCCCTAGGGGTCTCGGGTTAGCCGGCGGTGAAGGCGGCGTACTCGTCGGCGGTGAGCAGGTCCTCCGGCTCGCCCGTGAGCCGTACCTTGAACAGCCAGCCACCCTCGAACGGAGCGGTGTTCACGAGGGACGGGTCGTCCACGACGTCCTGGTTGGCCTCGACGATCTCGCCCGTCACCGGGGCGTACAGGTCGCTGACCGACTTGGTGGACTCCAGCTCGCCGCAGGACTCGCCCGCGGTGATCGTGGACCCGACCTCCGGGAGCTGGGCGTAGACGACGTCACCGAGCGCGTTGGCGGCGAACTCCGTGATGCCGACGGTCGCGACGCCGGCCTCGGCGTCCGACAGCCACTCGTGCTCCTTGGTGTAGCGCAGCTGCTGGGGGTTGCTCATGACCTGATTCTCCTGGATCGAGGGAGTACTGATGAACGTGGGTCTTGCGGGGTGAGACGCGAAGTGAGACGGATACGTCACTTCTGGCGCTTGTAGAACGGCAGCGCCACGACCTCGTACGCCTCGTGGGTGCCTCGGATGTCCACACCTACACCCTGGGTGCCGGGCTCGGCGTGCGCCGCGTCCACGTACGCCATGGCGATCGGCTTTCCGAGGGTCGGGGACGGGGCGCCGGAGGTGACCTCGCCGATCACCACGCCGTCCTTGACGACGGAGAAGCCGGCGCGCGGCACCCGGCGGCCCTCGGCGACCAGACCGACGAGCTTGCGCGGCGGGGCGGTCTCGGCACGCTCGGCGGCCTTCTCCAGCGCCTCGCGGCCGACGAAGCGGCCGTCGTTCGTCGTCTTCTCGAACTTCACGACCCGGCCCAGGCCCGCGTCGAAGGGCGTCAGCGCGGTGGTCAGCTCGTGGCCGTACAGCGGCATGCCCGCCTCCAGGCGGAGCGTGTCACGGCAGGACAGGCCGCAGGGGATCAGCCCGACCGGCGCGCCGGCCTCGGTCAGCGCCCGCCAGACGCCCTCGGCGTGCTCGGGCTTCAGGAACAGCTCGAAGCCGTCCTCGCCGGTGTAGCCGGTACGGGCGATCAGCGCGGGTACGCCGGCGACCGTGCCGGGCAGGCCTGCGTAGTACTTCAGACCGTCGAGGTCGGCGTCGGTGATCGCCTTCAGGATGCCGGGGGACTCCGGGCCCTGGACCGCGATCAGGGCGTACGCGTCACGGTCGTCCCGCACCTCGGCGTCGAAGCCGGCCGCGCGCTCCGTCAGCGCGTCCAGGACGATCTGCGCGTTGGAGGCGTTGGCGACGACCATGTACTCCGTCTCGCCGAGGCGGTAGACGATCAGGTCGTCGAGGATGCCGCCGTCCTCCTGGCAGATCATCGTGTAGCGGGCGCGGCCGACGCCCACCGTGGAGATGTTGCCGACCAGGGCGTGGTCGAGGAGCTCGACCGCCCGCGGGCCGGTGACGGTGATCTCGCCCATGTGGGAGAGGTCGAAGAGACCGGCCTTGGTGCGGACGGCGATGTGCTCGTCCCGCTCGCTGCCGTACCGGAGCGGCATGTCCCAGCCGGCGAAGTCGGTCATGGTCGCGCCCAGCGAACGATGCAATGCATCGAGGGCGGTCAGACGGGGGGCAGTGCTCATGGGGTGGCTCCCGGGTCCCAAGGGCGTGATCGGTGACGAAACACATGACGGCGAGGACGTCCTCCCCATCTGTCATGGAACCTGAGAGGTTCACCGAGAGCATCTCGTCGCCGAGAGATCGGTTTGCACCTTGGGTGGGGACACAGGGTGTCCCGCTTTTCAGATCTGCCTCATCCACGCGGTACGGGGCCTGAGAGATTCAAGGGAGGGTCTTGCTCCTTCGGCGTCCGGACACGCCTGGTGTCCGGAACTCTCCCGCGCGGATTCGAGCGGCCGGTATGCGATTGTGTGGCGACTGTGCGCGCCTGGCGCGCACATCATTGCACGCGCGGTCGGCGGGGCACATCGCTTGTGTCCCATTACCGCTTCTTTACACTTTGTGGGCAAGGGTCTTCCCAGGCCCGGCAGGGGGAGAAGCGATGAGGTTCCAGCACACCGGCGCGTACGCGCCGAGTACCGGCATACCGTCCCAGCGAGCCCGTGCCAGGACCCGCGGCCGCGGGCGGATCCTGCGTGACCTGCGCGAGCGCGGCGGCCGCGGCCCCCGCGCCCTCACCTACGCCGCCGGCGACCTGGTGGTCGTCTCCGGGCTGCCCGGCAGCGGCAAGTCCACCCTCATGCGGCGCGCCGCCGAAGGCGCCGGCATCGACTCGCAGGACACCCGGGAGCGCTGGGACGCCCGGATGCCCCGCCTCCTGCCGTACGCCGTCTACCGCCCGCTGGTCCGGATCGCGCACTACGCGGGGCTGCGGCGCGCCCTGCGTTCCGGCGCCGGAGTGGTCGTCCACGACTGCGGCACCCAGTCCTGGGTGCGGGGATGGCTCGCCCGCGAGGCCCGCCGCCGCGGCCGGTCCCTCCATCTGGTCCTGCTCGACGTCGAGCCCGGCACCGCCCGTGAGGGGCAGCGGTCCCGTGGCCGGGGGGTCTCGTCGTACGCCTTCGCCCGGCACCGGCGGGCCGTCGCCCGGCTCGTCGCGGCGGCGGAGTCCGGCCGGCTGCCGCACGGCTGCGCCTCCGCGACCCTGCTCGACCGGGACGCGGCGGACATCCTCCGGAAGATCGGATTCCGCGAGGCGGCCTGACCCGGGCACCCACGACGTACGCGGGGCGGCCCGAGGCGGGTCGCTGTGACGCACGCCCCCTGTCCGGGAGTGCCCGTACACCTTCTTTTGGCCACGGCGGCGCCGGGGCGGCGTTAGGGTGCTGCCGGGGCGGCCGGTACGGCAGGCCGTGCGAGAAGGGGAAACGGGACCGTGGACGTGACGTGGCCGGGCAACGAGCTCGAAGAGGTCCTTGCCGCCTCCCTCGGCAACCCCTCGGCGGGCGCCCGCCTGGTCGAGGTCCTCGGCCGCAGCCGGGTCTGGGTGCCCCTGCCCAACGGCGGTGGACCCGACAGCCCGAATCTGGACCTCGCCACCATGGAGATCGACGGCGCGGCGTACGTCCCCGTTTTCAGCTCCGAGGAGCAGTTCCTCGCCTGCGTCGGCAGCCACATGTCGTTCACCGTCGCCCCGGCCCGTGACTTCGCCCGCGGCCTGCCCCCGCAGCTCGGCATCGCCGTGAACCCGGGCGGCGCCGTCGGCGTCCCGCTGCCCCCGCCGGCCGTCGCCGAGCTCTGCCGCGTCGGCCGCACCCCGCTCGACGGGCCCGCCACCGGCGGCCGCGTCCGGCTCTTCGAGCCCGACTGGCAGGACGACCCCGTCGACTTCCTCGCCGCCGCGTCCGCCGAGTTCGAGGCCACCGGGGTCGTCACCACCGCCCGCCGGGCGCTCGCCAGCGTCGAGGGCACCGAACCCGCCCTCTTCGTCGGCGTCCAGCTCGTCGCCTGGGACGGCGTCGACCGCAACGCGCCGCTGGACGCCCTCGGCCGGGCCCTCGGCCGCGTCGAATGCGCCTGGCCGGTCAACCTCATCCTGCTCGACATGGCACAGGACCCGGTCGGCGACTGGATGCTGGAGCGCGTGCGCCCCTTCTACCAGCGCGCCGCCGTGTGACGGACGGCCTGTTTAAGCTGAACTTCTCGACAGCAGGACAGACGTCGGAACAGACACGGTGACGGAAGAGGGGCGGGACCCAGGGTGAGCGCGTCAGGCACCGCGGCGACCGGACAGGTCGAGCACATGCTGCGCCAGGTGGCACCCGGACGCTACGACGCGTACGAGCAGCTGCTGCACGCCCTCGCCGACGGCGAGCTCTGGATGCTGCTCTGGCACGGTTCGCCCGGCTCGTCCGACGCCCAGTACGGGAACATGGAGGTCGACGGCTTCGGCTACGCGCCCTGCGTCACCTCCGCCCAGGAACTCGCCGCCTCCGGCTGGCACCGCGCCCATGAGCTCGTCACCGGCCGGGAGATCGCCCGCGCCCTCTACCCCGACCGCTGGGGCGTCTGGCTGAATCCGCACGCCCCCGGCGGTGGCGTCGGCATCCCCTGGGCCGACCTGCGCCGGATCGCCACCGGCCTGGACCGGATGCCCGCCGGGCCGCTCCGGGTCACCGAGCCCGCCCTGGAGATCCCGCAGTTCTACGCCCTGCTCACGCAGAACGCGCACCGCACCCCGGCCGTCCGGGCACTGCGACGCGGCTGGGTGCAGCCCGCGCTCGGCTCCCCGTACCTCGCCATCGGCCTCGATCTGTACGACACCTCGCCTGCGGCCGTCGACGCCGTCCGGACGATGATGCGCCAGTCCATCGGATCCGTACCCGAGGGGCTGCCCGTCTCGACGGTCGCCCTCTCGGACGCGTACGACCCGGTGGCCCTCTGGCTGCGGGCGAACGGCCGCCCGTTCTACGACCGCGAGGCGCACGCCGGCCGCGGCGCGGCGCCCGTTCCGGGCTACGGATACCCGCCGCCGGCGCCGTCCGGATACTGAGACGTACCCCTTCTCGCGTTCTGCCCCACGAGCCTCCGGAGTTCGCTCCGGAGGCTTTCGTTCGTCCCTATTAAGGGGCTCGAACGCCCAGTTGAGAGGACATGCCCGATTGGGGGGAAGAGGCCCCGAGATGGTCCGCTCACGTGATCGCGACGTCCGGATAACGGAAGTCGCAGCACCGCATCACGTTTGAGCAAACATTCCTCGTCAGGGCTGGCGGGTGATCACAAGCGCATTGAAGACTCCCCGGAACACCGGGCGTTCGGCTCCTTTCGAGCAGGTGCCCAGCAGGTTGTTCCACCGAGCCGCTACCCGCGGCGGGCAAGGGCCGGCTACCGGCGGCCGAGAGGGGTCCTCACCACGATGACGGCACCACTGCACGAGAAGAGTGCGGGCGAGGCGACCGCCACCGTCGATGGCGCGCCCGACGCCCCCGGCATTCCCGGCGTCCCCGGCAAGGCGATCGAGGGCCGCTCGCCCTGGCAGATCGCCTGGACCCGCCTCAAGCGGGACAAACTGGCCCTCGCGGGCGCCTTCATCGTCGTCTTCCTCGTCCTCGTCGCGATCTTCGCGCCGGTCATCGTGGGCCTCCTCGGCCACCCGCCGGACGAGTTCCACGAGGACCAGATCGACCCGCTGTTCGGCACCCCGATCGGCTCCTGGGGCGGCGTCAGCTCCGACTTCCTCTTCGGAGTCGAGCCGGTCAACGGCCGCGACGTGTTCAGCCGCATCGTCTACGGCGCCCGCATCTCGCTGCTCGTCGCCTTCCTCGCGGCGGTCTTCGCCGTCGTCCTCGGCACGATCCTCGGCATCATCGCCGGCTACTTCGGCGGCTGGATCGACGCGGCCCTCAGCCGGGTCATGGACGTGATGCTCGCCTTCCCGCAGCTGCTCTTCACGATCGCCCTGGTCTCCGTCCTGCCGAACGAACTCCTCGGACTCGACGGCTCCGGCGTCCGCATCGCCGCCCTGGTGCTCGTCATCGGCTTCTTCGGCTGGCCGTACGTGGGCCGCATCGTCCGCGGCCAGACCCTCTCGCTGCGCAACCGCGAGTACGTCGAGGCCGCCCAGAGCCTCGGCGCCGGCCGCCTCTACATCCTGCGCCGTGAGCTGCTGCCCAACCTGATCGCCCCGATCACGGTCTACGCGACCCTCATGATCCCCACCAACATCCTCACCGAAGCGGCGCTCAGCTTCCTCGGCGCGGGCGTGAAGCCGCCCACCGCCTCCTGGGGACAGATGCTGTCGACGGCCATCACCACCTACGAGTCGGACCCGCTGTTCATGGTGATCCCCGGCTTCGCGATCTTCATCACCGTTCTGGCGTTCAACCTCTTCGGCGACGGCGTGCGTGACGCGCTCGACCCGAAGGGCTCCCGCTGACCGTTCGCCGACGACCCGCACGACCCGCCCCTGCCGCTGGCGACAGGAGGCTGAACCCCAATCGGCGGACCGCCGTACGGCCGCCACTATCCCGGAGGTTGCTGGAACCATGCTGAAGAGCTCTCAGCGCAGAATCGCCGCGGGCGCGCTGCTCGCGGCGGCCACGATGGTCGTCACCACCGCCTGCGGTGGCGGCAACGGCGACAGCGGCGACAAGGGCAAGGGCGGAGCGCCCGGCTTCAACGCCGGTGTGAACAAGGTCGCCAACGCCTCCGACAAGAAGGGCGGCGAGCTCAAGTTCATCGGCTCGCAGGAGGCCGACTCGTGGGACCCGCAGCGCGGGTACTACGGCTTCGTGTGGGACTTCGCGCGCTACTACACGCGTCAGCTGGTCACCTTCAAGGCCGAGCCGGGTGCCGCCTCCACCGAGCTCGTCCCGGACCTCGCCACCGACGCCGGCAAGGTCTCGGCCGACGGCCTCACCTACACCTTCACGCTGAAGGACGGGGTGGCCTGGGAGGACGGCAAGCCGATCACCTCCAAGGACATCAAGTACGGCATCGAGCGCATCTGGGCCCAGGACGTCATCTCCGGCGGCCCGATCTACCTCCAGCAGGTCCTCGACCCCAAGGGCGAGTACAAGGGTCCCTACAAGGACACCTCCGCGGACAAGCTCGGCCTGAAGGCGATCGAGACCCCGGACGACAAGACCATCGTCTTCAAGCTGCCGGTCGCCAACGGTGACTTCCTGCAGATGCTGGCCATGCCCGCCGCCTCCCCGGTCCGCCAGGACAAGGACACCAAGGCCAAGTACGGCCTGAAGCCCTTCTCCTCCGGCCCGTACAAGTGGCAGTCGTACACCCCGAACAAGTCCATCAAGCTCGTCCGCAACGACAAGTGGGACGCCAAGACGGACACCGTCCGCAAGGCCCTGCCGGAGAGCGTCAGCGTCACGTTCACCACGAACGCCGACGACATGGACAACCGTCTCGTCGAGGGCGAGTACGACCTCGACATCAACGCGACGGGCGTCGGCGCCTCCGCGCGCCAGAAGGTGCTGCAGCAGCACAAGGGCAACGTCGACAACCCGCAGACGGGCTTCATCCGCTACGCGGTCTTCCCGCAGACGGTCACGCCCAACATCGAGTGCCGCAAGGCCATGATCTACGCGGCCGACTCCAAGTCGCTGCAGACCGCCCGTGGCGGCCCGCAGGCCGGTGGCGACATCGCCTCCAACATGCTGCCGCCGGCGATCAAGGGCGCCGACCCGAAGGCCGACCCGTACGGCAAGCTCGGTGGCGCCCCGGACCTCGCCAAGGCCAAGGAGGCCCTGGCGAAGTGCGGTAAGCCGAACGGCTTCAAGACCACGATCGCGGTCCGCAACAACAAGAAGATCGAGATCGCGACCGCCGAGTCCCTCCAGCAGTCGCTGCTGAAGGTCGGCATCGACGCCCAGATCGACCAGTTCGACGGCGCCCAGACGTCCGGCATCATCGGTTCGCCGAAGGTCGTCAAGGACAAGGGCTACGGCATCATCATCATGGGCTGGGGCGCCGACTTCCCGACCGGTCAGGGCTTCCTCCAGCCGCTGGTCGACGGCCGCTTCATCCTCCAGAGCGGCAACAACAACTTCTCCGAGCTGAACGACAAGTCCGTCAACGGGCTGTTCGACCAGGCGCTGAAGGAGACCGACCCGGTCAAGGCCGGCGAGCTCTACAAGCAGATCAACACGAAGGTGTCAGAGGCCGCGGTCTACCTGCCCTTCACCCACGAGAAGAACATCATCTGGCGCAGCTCCCGGCTGACCAACGTCTACACGGCGGACGCCTACAACGGCCGCTACGACTACGCGTCGCTCGGCGTCGTCAAGTAATCCGACCCGCTTCACCGGCGCACCACCCGCCGCCAGGTCCGAAGGGCAGGTGATGGCCGAGGGCGGCGGCCGGGGGACCCGATCGGGTCCCCCGGCCGCCGACCGGCCGACCGCATGCTTGCATACATAGTCCGGCGACTCTTCGCAGTCGTCGTGATGCTGCTCGTCGTCACGCTCGTGACGCTCAGCATCTTCTTCCTCATCCCCAAGATGACCGGCAGCGACCCTGCCGCGATGTTCGTCGGCAAGCAGGCGGATCCGGCATCCATCGAAGCCGTCCGGCAGAAACTGGGCCTGGACGAGCCGATCCTGGTGCAGTTCTGGCACTTCGTCTCCGGCATCTTCGTCGGCCGTGACTACACGGGCGGCGGCGACACCATCCACTGCGCGGCGCCCTGCTTCGGCTACTCGTTCCGCACCGAGCAGGACGTCTCGTCGATGCTGGTCGACGCCTTCCCCGTCACCCTCTCCATGGTCATCGGCGCCGCCGTGCTCTGGCTGATCCTGGGTGTCTCCACCGGCGTCCTCTCCGCGCTCAAGCGGGGCACGATCATCGACCGGGCGGCCATGATCACCGCGCTCGCCGGTGTGTCGCTGCCCATCTTCTTCACCGCCATGCTGGCGATGCTGGTCTTCCGTACCCAACTGGGCTGGCTCAACGCCTCGTACACGCCGATCACCGAGTCCGTCGGTGGCTGGTTCGGCGGCCTGCTGCTGCCCTGGGTGACCCTCGCCTTCCTGTACGCGGCCATGTACGCGCGGCTCACCCGCGCGACCATGCTGGAGGTCCTCGGCGAGGACTACATCCGCACCGCACGGGCCAAGGGCCTCCCGGAGTCGGTCGTGCTCGGCAAGCACGCCATGCGCTCCACCATGACCCCCATCCTGACCATCTTCGGCATGGACCTCGGCGCCCTCGTCGGCGGCGCGATCCTGACCGAGACCGCGTTCAGCCTCCACGGCCTCGGCGGACTCGCCATCAAGGGCGTCAGCGAGCGCGACCTGCCGCTGATCCTGGCCGTCACGCTGATCACCGCGGCGTGCGTCGTCATCGCCAACCTCGTCGTGGACCTGCTGTACGCCGTGATCGACCCCCGAGTGAGGCTCGCATGACGGACAAGCTGACGAAGACCGGTGCGGCGGTGGGCGAACCCGTCGCCACCGGGTCCGCCCCCTCCGGCGCCTTCCTCGACGTGCGCGACCTGAAGATCCACTTCCCGACCGACGACGGTCTGGTCAAGTCGGTCGACGGTCTCAGCTTCCAGCTGGAGAAGGGCAAGACCCTCGGCATCGTGGGCGAGTCCGGCTCCGGCAAGTCGGTCACCTCGCTCGGCATCATGGGCCTGCACACGGTCGGCCAGTACGGCCGGCAGAAGGCGAAGATCTCGGGCGAGATCTGGCTCGACGGCCGGGAGCTGCTCTCGGCCGACCCGGACGAGGTCCGCAGGATGCGCGGCCGCGACATGGCGATGATCTTCCAGGACCCGCTGTCCGCGATGCACCCGTACTACACGGTCGGCAACCAGATCGTGGAGGCGTACCGCGTCCACCACGACGTCGACAAGAAGACGGCGCGCAGGCGGGCCGTCGAACTCCTCGACCGGGTCGGCATCCCCGAGCCCGCCAAGCGGTTCGACAACTACCCGCACGAGTTCTCCGGCGGCATGCGCCAGCGCGCGATGATCGCCATGGCGCTCGTCAACAACCCCGCGCTGCTCATCGCCGACGAGCCGACCACCGCGCTCGACGTGACCGTGCAGGCCCAGATCCTCGATCTGATGCGGGACCTCCAGAAGGAGTTCGGCTCCGCGGTCGTCATCATCACCCACGACCTCGGCGTCGTCGCCGAGCTCGCCGACGACATCCTCGTGATGTACGGCGGGCGCTGCGTCGAGCGCGGACCGGCCGAGTCCGTCTTCTACGAGCCGCAGCACCCCTACACCTGGGGCCTGCTCGGCTCGATGCCGAGGATCGACCGCGACCAGACCGAGCGGCTCATCCCGGTGAAGGGCAACCCGCCCAGCCTCATCAACATCCCGAGCGGCTGCGCCTTCAACCCCCGCTGCCCGTACGCGGACGTCCCCAAGGGCGGCATCACGCGCACCCAGCGGCCGGAACTGGCGCCGGCCGGGGACCGCCACTTCTCGGCCTGCCACATGCCGCAGGAGGAGCGGACCCGTATCTGGACCGAAGAGATTGCGCCGAAACTGTGAGCGAGACCATGGAACCCCTCCTCAAGGTCACCGGCCTGAAGAAGCACTTCCCCATCAAGAAGGGGCTTCTCCAGCGGCAGACCGGCGCGGTCAAGGCGGTCGACGGGATCGACTTCGAGGTCCTGCCCGGTGAGACCCTCGGCGTCGTCGGCGAGTCCGGCTGCGGCAAGTCCACGATGGGCCGTCTGATCACCCGGCTCCTCGAACCGACGGGCGGTACGGTCGAGTTCCAGGGCAAGGACATCTCGCACCTCGGCGTCTCGGGCATGCGCCCGTTCCGCCGGGACATCCAGATGATCTTCCAGGACCCCTACGGCTCGCTGAACCCGCGTCACACCGTCGGCACGATCGTCTCGGCCCCCTTCAAGCTCCAGGGCGTGGAGCCCGAGGGCGGCGTGAAGAAGGAGGTCCAGCGCCTGCTCGGCCTGGTCGGCCTCAACCCGGAGCACTACAACCGCTACCCGCACGAGTTCTCCGGCGGTCAGCGCCAGCGCATCGGCATCGCCCGCGCGCTGGCCCTCAAGCCGAAGCTCGTGGTGGCGGACGAGCCGGTCTCGGCCCTGGACGTCTCCATCCAGGCCCAGGTGGTCAACCTCCTGGACGACCTCCAGCAGGAGCTCGGCCTCACGTACGTGATCATCGCGCACGACCTGTCGGTCATCCGGCACGTCTCGGACCGCATCGCGGTGATGTACCTGGGCAAGATCGTGGAACTCGCGGACCGCAAGTCCCTCTACGAGAACCCGATGCACCCGTACACCCGCGCGCTCATGTCGGCGGTCCCGATCCCGGACCCCCGCCGCCGGGGCGCGAAGAGCGACCGCATCCTCCTGACCGGCGACGTCCCGTCCCCGATCGCCCCGCCGCCGGGCTGCCGTTTCAACACGCGCTGCTGGAAGGCCACGGACCTCTGCCGGACGCAGGAACCGCCCCTGGTCGAACTCCGCCCGGGCCAGCGAGTGGCCTGCCACCACCCGGAGAACACGGAAGTGCTGACGATCCCGGGAGCGAGGCAGTCGGTGGAACTCACCCCCTCGACGAAGGCCCCGGAGCCGGAGAAGCAGCCGGAGCCGGAGAAGCCGTCCGAGCCGGAGTCGAAGCCGGAGCCGGAGTCGAAGCCGGAGCCGGTGGAGACGCCGGACGAGGCCGCCGCCGAGGACGACGCACCGAAGGCATGAACCAGAGGAGGCCCCCGCCGCCGAAAGGCACGGGGGCCTCCGTGCGTACGGGGGCGGCGGGCGGTCGGGGATCGGGGGGTCCCCCCCCGGGTCCGGCCGCCCCCGGCGGCCCCGGGACGGGGAGCCCCCGCAGGCCCCACGGGAACTACCGGCACAATTGGTCGGTGCTCCACGACCTGTTCACCCCCTCCGTCCAACACGCCCTCGATCTCGTCGGCATCTTCGTCTTCGCCATCTCCGGCGCCCTCCTCGCCGTCCGCAAGAACTTCGACGTCTTCGGCATCGCCGTCCTCGCCGAGGTCACCGCCCTCGGCGGCGGCCTCTTCCGCGACCTGATCATCGGCGCCGTGCCGCCCGCCGCCTTCACCGATCTCGGCTACTTCCTCATGCCCCTGATCGCCGCGGGCCTCGTCTTCTTCCTCCACCCGGAGGTCGAGCGCACCCAGAACGCCGTGAACGTCTTCGACGCCGCCGGCCTGGGCCTCTTCTGCGTGACCGGTACGACGAAGGCGTACGACTACGGCCTCGGCCTCACCTCCTCCGCCGCGCTGGGTCTCGCGACGGCCGTCGGCGGCGGTGTCCTGCGGGACGTGCTCGCCAACGAGGTGCCGTCGCTGCTGCGCTGGGACCGGGACCTGTACGCCGTCCCCGCCATCGTCGGGGCCGGGATGGTCGCCCTGTGCATCCGTTTCGACATGCTCAACGGCTGGACCAGCGGCGCCGCCGTCCTCACCGCGTTCCTGCTGCGCCTGCTCGCGATGCGCTACCACTGGCGCGCGCCCCGCGCCTGGAACCGGCGGTCCTCCGCACGCGAGCAGCCGGAAAAAGCTACCGCTCAGTAGCTTCCTGGGGTACCGTCGGAAACATGAGCACGAGCATCGAGACCCCCGTCGCGACGAGCGAGCGCGAGGGCGAGCGCGACGAGCGCACGTACGAGTTCGACCGCGACACCGCCGTCACCCTCCGGGAGCCCGGCGTCTACGACGCCGACCTCTCCGCGGGCTGGACGATCATCCACGCGGTCAACGGCGGCTACCTCCTCGCTCTGCTCGGCCGCGCCCTCGGCGAGCACCTCCCGCACCCCGACCCGTTCACGATCTCGGCCCACTACCTCACGCCGTCCGTGCCGGGCCCCGCGGTGATCAGGACCGAGACCGTCCGCACCGGCCGCACGCTCTCCACCGGCCAGGCCTCCCTCTTCCAGTACGCGGAGGACGGCACCGAGGTCGAGCGCATCCGGGTCCTCGCCTCGTACGGCGACCTCGCGGCGCTCCCCGACGACGTCCGCACCACCGCGACGCCCCCGGCGATGGCCGCCATCGAGAACTGCTTCGCCGCCTCCGACGGCCCGACCCCGGCGATTCCGGGCTCCTCGGCCATCGCCGACCGGCTCGACCTGCGCCTCGACCCGGCCTGCGTGGGCTGGGCGATCGGCGCGCCGTCGGGCAAGGGCGAGATGCGCGCATGGTTCGGCCTCGCGGACGGCCGGGAGCCGGACGCGCTCTCGCTGCTCCTGACCGTCGACGCCCTGCCGCCGACCTCCTTCGAGCTGGGCCTGAAGGGCTGGACCCCGACCGTCGAGCTCACCACCCACGTCCGCTGCCGCCCGGCCCCCGGCCCGCTGCGGGTCTCCATCACCACCCGCAACCTCGCCGGCGGCTTCCTGGAGGAGGACGCCGAGGTCTGGGACAGCGCCGGCCGACTGGTGGCACAGTCCCGCCAGCTGGCCCGCGCGCCGCGCGCCTGACGCGCTTCCGGCTCCGACCCCGAGCCGGAAAGCGCCGACCGGCGCCGAGAGGGGCGTACGCACCCCGGGGCCCGCACTCCCCGGGGTACGTACGACCCGTACGGCCCTGAGGCGGCCCCGCCGTCCGGGAAGGCCCCGGGAGCGCGCCGCCGGCCCAGGTCACGGGCCGCCGCCCGCCCGGCCGGGGCACGGCCCCGGCCCCGGCACCCGCCGCGCTCGGCGGCGTAAACCGGCCACCCGCCAGGGCCGGGAGCACGGGCTCGTAGAATCGACCCACCATGGCTTACCTCGACCACGCCGCGACCACGCCCATGCTGCCCGAGGCGATCGAGGCGATGACCGCCCAGCTCGCCGTCACGGGCAACGCCTCCTCCCTGCACGCCGCCGGACGGCGCGCCCGGCGGACCGTCGAGGAGGGGCGCGAGACGCTCGCCGCCGCGCTCGGCGCGCGGCCGAGCGAGGTCGTCTTCACCTCCGGCGGCACCGAGGCGGACAACCTCGCCGTGAAGGGCCTCTACTGGTCCCGCCGCGACGCCGACCCCCACCGCACCCGCGTTCTCGCCAGCCCGGTGGAGCACCACGCCGTGCTCGACGCCGTCGACTGGCTCGCCACCCACGAGGGTGCCGACGTCGAGTACCTGCCGGTCGACCGGTACGGCCGCGTGCACCCCGAGGCCCTGCGCGAGGCGATCGCCCGCGACCCCGGTTCCGTCGCCCTCGCCACCGTCATGTGGGCCAACAACGAGATCGGCACCGTCATGCCGGTCCGTGAACTGGCCGACGCAGCAGCCGAGTTCGGCGTACCGCTGCACGCCGACGCCGTCCAGGCCGTCGGTCAGACCGAGGTCGACTTCGCGGCCTCGGGCCTCGCCGCGATGACCGTCTCCGGACACAAGATCGGCGGCCCGTACGGCATCGGAGCCCTGCTCCTGGGGCGCGAGCACACCCCCGTACCCGTCCTGCACGGCGGTGGCCAGGAGCGGCACGTCCGCTCCGGCACCCTCGACGTGCCGGCCGTCGCCGCCTTCGCGGTCGCCGCCCGGCTCGCCACCGAGCGGCGAGAGGAGTTCGCCCGGGAGATCGGCGCGCTGCGCGACGAGCTCGTGGCCGAGGTCCGGGCGCTCGTCCCCGACGTGATCCTCGGCGGCGACCCCGTCGAGCGGCTCCCCGCCAACGCCCACTTCACCTTCCCCGGCTGCGAGGGCGACTCCCTGCTCCTGCTGCTCGACGCGGCCGGCATCGCCTGCTCCACGGGCTCCGCCTGCACGGCGGGCATCGCCCAGCCGAGCCATGTCCTCCTGGCGACCGGCACCGACCCGGACCTGGCCCGGGGCACCCTGCGCTTCTCGCTCGGCCACACCTCCACCAAGGAGGACGTCGCGGCGGTCGCGGACGCGATCGGCCCCGCCGTGGAACGGGCCAGGACCGCGGGCCTCAGCTGACCGGCGCGGGAGGCCCGCGCGCGAGCGTGCCGAAGGCGCTCAGGCCCGGGCCTTCGACGCCTCCCGCACCAGCTTGAGATAGCGGTCCCAGTCCCAGTGCGGACCGGGGTCGGTGTGGTCGGTGCCCTCGACCTCGACGTGCCCGATGATGTGCTCCCGGTCCACGGGTATCCCGTACCGGGCGCATATGTCGGCCGTCAGCCGCGCCGAGCCCGCGTACATCGCCGCCGTGAAGTCCTGCGGCCGGTCGACGAAGCCCTCGTGCTCGATGCCGATGCTCCGCTCGTTCATGTCGCGGTTCCCGGCGTGGAAGGCGACGTCGAGCTCCCTGATCATCTGCGCCACGTGCCCGTCCTCGCGGACCACGTAGTGCGCGGCGGCCCCGTGCCCGGGGTCCTTGAAGACCTTGAGGGCGGTGGCGTAACTGCCCTGGACGACATGGATCACGACCCGGTCGATCCGGTAGTCGTCCGGCCGGTCGGCCCGTCGCCAGTTCGCCCGCGACGCCGAGGTCCACTCGGCGGCCTTGTGGTCGAGCTCGCCCTCGACCCGCTTCTTCTCCATCCCCGGCAGCCGCCACCAGGCACGCGCCAGCTCGTCCCTGGCCAGCGCCGCCGTCCCCAGGACGGCGACCCCGCCGCCGAGCAGCACCGCGCGCCGCCCCACCCGTCTGCCGGAACCGCCGGACTTTCCCGAACCGCCGGCCCCGCCCGCACCACTCGCCTTGCTCCCCATGCCTCCGAGAACGCTTACTACCGCGACTGTGGTTCCCGGCGCCCCGTACCCTGGTAGGGCTATGACTCAGACTCCGCCCCCGCGCCCCCAGAGCCGTCCCCTCCGGGTCCTTGCCGCCATGTCCGGCGGAGTGGACTCCGCCGTCGCTGCCGCCCGTGCCGCCGAGGCCGGTCACGACGTCACCGGTGTGCACCTCGCCCTCTCCGCGAACCCGCAGTCCTTCCGTACCGGAGCGCGCGGCTGCTGCACGATCGAGGACTCCCGCGACGCCCGCCGGGCGGCCGACGTCATCGGCATCCCGTTCTACGTGTGGGACCTCGCCGAGCGCTTCCGCGAGGACGTCGTGGACGACTTCGTCGCGGAGTACGAGGCCGGCCGCACGCCCAACCCGTGCCTGCGCTGCAACGAGAAGATCAAGTTCGCCGCGCTGCTCGACAAGGCGCTCGCCCTCGGCTTCGACGCGGTCTGCACCGGTCACTACGCGACGGTCGTCCTGAACGAGGACGGCACCCGTGAGCTGCACCGCGCCTCCGACATGGCGAAGGACCAGTCGTACGTGCTCGGCGTGCTCGACGAGAAGCAGCTCGCGCACGCGATGTTCCCGCTGGGCGACACGCTCACCACCAAGGACGAGATCCGGGCGGAGGCCGAGCGGCGCGGGCTCGCGGTCGCGAAGAAGCCCGACAGCCACGACATCTGCTTCATCGCCGACGGCGACACCCAGGGCTTCCTCGCCTCCCGCCTGGGCAAGGCGGAGGGCGACATCGTCGACGAGGCCGGTACGAAGGTCGGCAGCCACGAGGGCGCGTACGGCTTCACCATCGGCCAGCGCAAGGGCCTGCGGATCGGCCACCCGGCCGCCGACGGCAAGCCGCGCTACGTCCTGGACATCTCGCCGGTGAACAACACGGTCACGGTGGGCCCCGTCGAGGCGCTGGACGTCACCGCCCTGACCGCGATCAAGCCCCGCTGGTGCGGCACCGCGCCGGAGGGCGAGGGCCGCTACACGGCCCAGCTCCGCGCCCACGGCGGCGAGACCGAGGTGACGGCGTCCCTGACGGACGGCGAACTCACCGTCGCCTTCGACGAGCCGGTCCGCGGCGTGGCCCCGGGCCAGGCGATCGTCCTGTACGACGGCACGCGCGTGGTCGGCTCGGCCACGATCGCCACGACCTCCCGCCGCGCGACGGCACCGGCGAGGGCCTAGGGTCCCCGGGACAGAACACCTAGGCCGCCTCCGCGGGCTCCCGCTCCTCCGTCAGGAACTCCTCCAGGACCGGGGCCAGGACGTGCGGTGCCACCTGGTACGTCTGGCCCGTCAGCGTGCGGTGCCGCCCCCGGGGGAGCGCCTCCGTCAGCGTGCGGGCCGCCTGCCGGGTGCTCACCGGGCTCGCGCCCCCGTCGACCACGAGTACGCGCGCGTGCACCCGGGCCAGAAGCCCCTCCGGCACCGTGCCGTCCCCGAGGACGGCGAAGTCGTACGCGAGGGTGCGGGCCTCCTCCGCCGTCCCGGGCCGCAGCCCCGCGTGCGCCGTCGGCTCCGCCAGGAACAGGTCGAGCGCCTCGGCCCACCGCCCCTCGCCGAGCGGCACGGCCACCCGCCGCCGCAGCTCGGCTGCCTCGGCCGAGTACGGCGGCTCGTACACCGACACCGCCCCGGCAGGCACCCCGGCGGCCACCGCGGCGAGCGCCAGCGCGCCCCCCGTGCCCGTCCCGTGCAGCGCCGCACCCGGACCCGCCTCCCCGGCCACCGCGGCCAGGTCCTCGATCTCCCGCTCCACCGCGTACGGCCCCGTGTCGCCGCTGCCGCCGCGGCCCCGCCGGTCGTACGCGACGACCGAGAAGCGCCGGGCCAGTAACCCGCCCAGCGCCCGCTCGCCCGCGGCCGTCCCCAGCGCGCCGCTCACCAGGACGAGCGGCGGCCCCTCCCCGTACCGCTCGTACGCGATCGGCGTCCCGTCCCCCGACGCGACCCGTCCCCGGACCCTGCTCAGCGTGGTGCTCACCTCGTCCATGGCAGGGGAGACCGGACCCGTCACCGGAACTCATCGCCCCCCAGCGGGATTTCTCGTAAAAAGATCGACGTCGCTGGTCAGGGCCTACGGTGGGGCCATGAACATCTGTGTCTTCCTCTCCGCCGCGGACCTCGACGAGCGCTACACGACCCCCGCCCGCGACTTCGCGCGGCTTCTCGGCAAGGCCGGCCACACCCTGGTCTGGGGCGGTTCCGACACCGGTCTGATGAAGGTCGTCGCCGACGGAGTCCAGGAGGCCGGCGGCCGGCTCGTGGGCGTCTCCGTCGACTTCCTCGCCCACAAGGCCCGTCCGAACGCCGACGAGATGGTCGTCGCCAGGGACCTGGCCGAGCGCAAGGCCCTCCTCCTCGCCAAGTCCGACGCCGTCGTGGTCATGGTCGGCGGCACCGGCACCCTCGACGAGGCCACCGAGATCCTGGAGCTGAAGAAGCACGGCAAGCACTCCAAGCCGGTCGTCCTGCTCAACACGGAGGGTTTCTACGACGGACTGAAGACCCAGTTCCGCCGGATGGAGGAGGAGGGCTTCCTGCCGATCCCTCTCGCCGACGTCGTCCTCTTCGCCGACGACGCCCCCACGGCCCTCACCCACCTGGAGGAGAACATCGCCGCCCGCTGATGCGAGCATGGTGACCATGGCTACACATGTGATCACCGGAGCCGGTTCCGGCATCGGCGCCGCCGTCGCGCGCCGCCTCCACGCGCGCGGGGACGACCTCGTGCTCCACGCGCGCGACGCGGGGCGGGCCAAGGAGCTCGCCGCGCGGTTCCCCGGCGCCCGGACCCTCGTCGGCGACCTCGCCGACCCGGACCGGCTCTCCTGGGCGTTCTCGCACCAGACCATGCCGGAGCAGGTGGACAGCCTGCTGCACATCGCGGGCGTCGTCGACCTCGGTCCGATCGGGGACCTCACCCCCAAGACCTGGCACCACCAGCTCAACGTCAACCTCGTCGCCCCGGCCGAGCTGACCCGGCACCTCCTGCCCCAGCTGCGGGTCTCCCAGGGCCACGTCGTCTTCGTGAACTCGGGCGCCGGCCTCGCCGCACACGCCGAGTGGGGCGCGTACGCCGCCTCCAAGCACGGCCTCAAGGCCCTCGCCGACTCCCTGCGCCACGAGGAGCACGCCAACGGCGTGCGGGTGACCTCGGTCTACCCGGGCCGCACCGCGAGCCCCATGCAGGCCAAGGTCCACTCCCAGGAGGGCAAGGAGTACGACCCGTCGAGGTGGATCGACCCCGAGTCGGTCGCCACGGCGATCCTCACCGCCGTCGACCTCCCGCGCGACGCGGAGATCAACGACCTCACCGTTCGTCCGGGACGCTAGACATGAGCGAGACGCAGGCCGAGGACGACCGTGTGCTCTGGGGGCCCGCCACCGGCGTCGGCTCCATGCCCGGCGGCGACGCCCGGGAGACCGCGAGGACCGTCACCGGGTCCTTCGAAAACTTCCCGTTCCTCGCGGAGCTGCCCGCCCGCGGCCCAGGCGCCGACATGATCGGCCGGACCATCGGGATGCTCGTCGACCTCTACGCGCACGTGGAGCCGAGCGGCTGGCGGATCAGCGACCGGCCCGGCCGCGACACCAAGCGCGCCCGGTCCTGGATGGGCGAGGACCTCGACGCCCTGGAGGAGTTCACCCAGGGGTACGAGGGACCGCTCAAGGTGCAGGCCGTGGGCCCCTGGACGCTCGCCGCCGCCCTGGAGCTGCGCGGCGGCGAGGCCGCCCTCGGCGACGCCGGCGCCTGCCGCGACCTCGTCGGCTCGCTCGCGGAGGGCCTCCACGAGCACCTCGCCGGCCTGCGCAAGAGGATCCCCGGCGCCCGGATCGTCCTCCAGCTCGACGAGCCCTCGCTCACCGCCGTCCTGCGCGGCCACGTCCGCACCGCCAGCGGCTACCGCACCTACCGGGCCGTCGACCGGCAGGTCGTGGAGAGCGCCCTGCGCGAGGTGATCGCCGTCCACGAAGGCCCGGCGGTCGTCCACTCCTGCGCTCCCGACGTCCCCTTCGCGCTCCTGCGACGGGCCGGCGCCTCGGGGGTCTCGTTCGACTTCTCCCTGCTCACCGAGCGTGACGAGGACACGATCGGCGAGGCAGTGGAGGCCGGCACGAAGCTCTTCGCCGGTGTGGTGGCGTCCACCGACGGCCCATTGTCCGACCCGGGCGGTAGCGTCATGGGTGTCAGGACGCTGTGGCGCAGGCTGGGGCTGAATCCGGGGACTCTCGCCGAGTCCGTGGTCGTCACTCCCACGTGCGGGCTCGCGGGCGCTTCGCCCGCCTACGCCCGCGCGGCCCTCGCTCACTGCGCCCGGGCGGCGAGATCGCTCGCGGACAACCCAGAGTGACCGGGTTTCGAGGCACGGGAGGACGGACGAAGGTGGCAGTCGAACAGGGGGCCCTGCCCGCCGAGGCACGGGAGAAGCACGCCGATCTGGCCGAGCGGGTCGAGGAGCACCGCTTCCGGTACTACGTGAAGGACCAGCCGGTCATCAGCGACGGCGACTTCGACAAGCTCCTGCGCGCCCTGGAGGTGCTGGAGGAGGAGTACCCGGAGCTGCGGACGCCGGACTCGCCGACGCAGAAGGTCGCGGGGCAGTACGAGACCGAGTTCACCTCCGTCGAGCACCGCGAGCGGATGCTCTCCCTCGACAACGCCTTCGACGACGAGGAGTTGGCCACCTGGGCCGATCGGGTCGGGCGGGACGTCGGTACCCCCGACTTCCACTACCTGTGCGAGCTCAAGGTCGACGGCCTCGCGGTCAACCTGACGTACGAGCGCGGGCGGCTGACCCGGGCCGCCACTCGCGGCGACGGCCGCACCGGCGAGGACATCACGCCCAACGTGCGGACGATCGCCGACATCCCGGAGCGCCTGCACGGGGACCGGATCCCGGACCTCGTGGAGATCCGCGGCGAGGTCTACTTCCCGATGGAGGCCTTCGAGGGGCTCAACGCCCGCCTGGTGGAGGCCGGCGACAAGCCCTTCGCCAACCCGAGGAACGCGGCGGCGGGCTCGCTCCGCCAGAAGGACCCCAAGGTCACGGCCTCCCGCCCGCTCCACATGGTCGTCCACGGCATCGGCGCCCGCGAGGGCTTCGACATCGACTGCCTCTCCCACGCGTACGAGCTGCTGCGCGAGTGGGGCCTGCCCACCGCCCGGCACCACAAGGTGGTCGCCTCGCTCGCCGAGGTGCGGGAGTTCATCGCGTACTTCGGGGAGAACCGTCACTCCGTGGAGCACGAGATCGACGGCGTCGTCGTCAAGCTCGACGAGATCCCCCTCCAGGGCCGGCTCGGCTCCACCGCGCGCGCCCCGCGCTGGGCCATCGCCTGGAAGTACGCCCCGGAAGAGGTCAACACCAAGCTGATCGACATCAAGGTCGGCGTCGGCAGGACCGGCCGCGTCACGCCGTACGCGCAGGTGGAGCCGGTGACCGTGGCCGGCTCCGAGGTCGAGTTCGCCACCCTCCACAACCAGGAGGTGGTGAAGGCCAAGGGCGTGCTGATCGGCGACACCGTCGTGCTGCGCAAGGCCGGTGACGTCATCCCGGAGATCCTCGGGCCCGTCGCCGACCTGCGGGACGGCAGCGAGCGGGAGTTCGTGATGCCCGCCGAGTGCCCCGAGTGCGGGACGCCGCTGAAGGCGATGAAGGAGGGCGACATCGACCTCCGCTGCCCGAACGCCCGGACCTGCCCGGCCCAGCTGCGCGAGCGCCTCTTCTTCCTCGCGGGGCGTCAGTGCCTGGACATCGAGAACTTCGGCGCGGTGGCCGCGGCGGCGCTCACCCGTCCGCTGGAGCCGGCCGAGTCGCCGCTGCTCGACGAGGGCGACCTCTTCGACCTCACCATCGAGCGGCTGCTGCCGATCAAGGCGTACGTCCTCGACCCGGACAGCGGGCTGCCCCGGCGGGACCCGAAGACCGGCGAGGAGAAGATCGTCACGGTCTTCGCCAACCAGAAGGGCGAGCCGAAGAAGAACGCCCTGGCGATGCTGGAGAACATCGCGGCGGCGAAGACGCGCCCGCTGGCCCGCTTCATCAACGGGCTCTCCATCCGGCACGTGGGGCCGGTCGCGGCCGAGGCGCTGGCCCGTGAGTTCCGCTCCCTGGAGCGGATCGAGCAGGCGAGCGAGGAGGAGCTGGCCGCCGTCGACGGGGTCGGCGGGATCATCGCGACCGCCGTGAAGCAGTGGTTCTCCGAGGAGTGGCACCGCGAGATCGTGCGCAAGTGGCGCGCGGCCGGGGTCACTCTGGAGGACGAGGGCGCCGGGGAGGATGTCGGACCGCGTCCGCTGGAGGGCCTCACGGTCGTGGTGACCGGCACGCTGGAGAAGTTCACCAGGGATGGCGCAAAAGAGTCCCTCCAGAGCCTCGGAGCGAAGGTGACCGGTTCCGTTTCGAAGAAGACCGCCTTCGTGGTCGTCGGTGAAAACCCTGGTTCGAAGTACGACAAGGCGATGCAGCTGAAGGTTCCGGTTCTCGACGAGGACGGCTTCTCGATCCTGCTCGAACAAGGGCCCGACGCCGCTCGGGAGGCCGCGGTGCCCGTCGCGGAGTAGTCACCCGCACCCCGTCCGACGACCGTGCGACGGTCACCCGTTCGGCGCATACCAGATCGTTACGGGTGGCCAGGTCGCATTCGGGCAAGACAGGGAGAGCGCTGCCCGTCGACGCCCTCGGCGGCCTAATGTGGTGACCGTGCGCCCAGTCCTGCACGATCGCGCGAGGGCCCTGCCGGTCGTGGCGTCAGGACGACGGCCCCGTGGCACGACGTACGACCGGCACAGCCCGCGGTCGTCCGACGCACGACGGACGGCCGGACGACGGGCGGCCGCCTGACCGCGGCCCATCGCACACCGACGGCACCGCCGCCTGTGAGAGGGACGGGAATGGAACCGACCGAGAGCGCCGCCCCGGTCCCACGGCCGCACGGCCGTGTGGTGTCCCTGGGTTTCACCTCCCGGCTGCCCGCAGCCGTGGTGGGCATCGCCGCCGTCGTCCTCGTCGTCGGGCTCCAGCAGGGCCTGAGCGCGGGCAGCGGCCTCTTCCCCGGCGGGGTCACCGGCTGGTCCCTCGCGGTCCTCACCGGCCTCATCGTCGGCCATCTGGTCGCCCTCGGCCGCGACCGCTGGTGGGGCGGCACCGGTTCGGGCGCCGCCCTCACCCTCGCCGTCCTGCTGCTCTACGGCTGGGTGCCGGCCGGACTCGTCTCGATGACCGTCGTCACCCTGGTCGGCGCCGCCCGCAGGCACCGCTGGCGACAGGGCCTGCTGCACGGCGCCGCCGACGTCCTCGGGGTCGGCGCCGCCGCCCTCGTCCTCGCCCTCTTCGACGACGTCCCCACGGTCGACCACCCCTGGCAGCCCCTCGACTGGACGATCGGGGACCTCCCGGAAGTCGTCCTCGCCGCCGCCACCTACCTCGTGGTGACCCGGCTCCTCCTGTGGTACACGCTCGCCCCGCAGAGCCGCGGCCTGCCCACCGTCGCCCGCACCGCGCTCCTGAGACAGGGCCTCGTCGCCGTCGCCCTGCTCGGCATCGCCCCGCTGATCTGCGTCGTCGCCGCCACCCGGCCCGTCCTGCTGCCGCTCTTCGCCGTCCCCCTCATCGCCCTCGACTCCACCCTGTGGATCGCCCGGGCCCGCGCCGAGGAACAGCTGCGCGACCCGCTGACCGGACTCCCCAACCGCCAGTGGCTGCTCGAACGGGCCTGGACCGCCCTGGAGGAGGCCGAAGGCGAAGGAGCCCGCGCCGCCCTCGTCCTGATCGACCTCGACCGCTTCCGATCGGTCAACGACACCCTCGGGCACCTCGCGGGCGACCGGCTGCTCCTCCAGATCGCCGACCGGCTCCGCCTCGCCCTGCCCCGCGGCGCCGAGGCCGCGAGGCTCGGCGGCGACGAGTTCGCCGTCCTGCTGCCCACCGCCGACTCCACCACCAGCGCCCAGCGGGTCGCCCGCCACCTCGTCGCCGAACTCTCCTCCCCGCTCGACCTCGACGGCCTCACCCTCGTCCTGGAGGCCAGCGCGGGCGTCGCCGTCTTCCCCGACCACGCCCTCGACGCCGAAGGCCTGCTGCGCCGCGCCGACGTCGCCATGTACCAGGCCAAGCGCGACCGCACGGGCGTCGAGGTCTACGAGTCCAAGCGCGACTCCAACACCCCCGACCGGCTCGGCCTCCTCGGCGACCTCCGCCGCGCCCTCGACGCCGGCGAGGTCGAACTCCACTACCAGCCCAAGGTCCAGTTCGACGGCCAGGTCGCCGGACTCGAAGCCCTCGTCCGCTGGGTCCACCCCGAGCGCGGCAAGGTCCCGCCGGACGAGTTCATCGCCATCGCCGAGTCCTCCGGCCTGATGCCGCACCTCACCGAGTACGTCCTGGAGACCGCCCTCGCCCAGGTCGCCCGCTGGCGCGCCCAGGGCCTCAACGTCCCGGTCGCCGTCAACGTCTCGCCCCGCGACGTGCACACCCCCGGCTTCGCCGGCGCCGTCGCCGCCCGGCTCGCCCGCCACGGCGTACCGGCCGGCGCGCTCCAGCTGGAGATAACGGAACACGTCCTCCTGGAGGACCCCCAGCGCGCCGCCGACACCCTCAACGGCCTCACCGGCCACGGCGTCAAGATGTCCCTCGACGACTTCGGCACCGGCTACTCCTCCCTCGTCCACCTGCGCCGGCTCCCCGTCAGCGAACTCAAGATCGACCGTTCCTTCGTCGCCCGGCTCGCCGTCGACACCGAGGACGCCGAGATCGTCCGCTGCACCGTCGACCTCGCCCACTCCCTCGGCCTCCTCGTCGTCGCCGAGGGAGTCGAGGACGACGAGACCTGGGAGCGCCTGCGTGACCTGGGCTGCGACGCCGTCCAGGGCTGGCTCGTCGCCGCCGCGATGCCACCCGGCGAGGCCACGGCCTGGCTGCTCGCCCGCGGCGAGCACGGCTGGCGCCGACCCGCCGACATCGCCGCCGCACTCGACGTGGACCACCCCTCCGGCCAGGTCGTTCAGTAGGCCGTGCGCACCCCGGGAGACGACCCCGGGCAAACCGTTTCACGGGCAGCGGCACCGGCCCCATAGGATGGCCCCACACCATCAAGCTCACCCCGTGAGGATCCGCATGCCTGGCATCACGCGCGAGGAGGTCGCCCACCTCGCACGGCTGGCGCGTCTGGAGCTGAAGGGCGAAGAACTCGATCACTTCGCCGGCCAGCTCGACGACATCATCGGCGCGGTCGCCCGCGTCTCCGAGGTCGCCGACCAAGACGTACCGCCGACCTCCCACCCGCTGCCGCTGACCAATGTCATGCGCGCGGACGAGGTCCGTCCGTCGCTCACCCCCGAGCAGGCGCTCTCCGGCGCCCCGGCCCAGGAGCAGCAGCGTTTCAAGGTGCCGCAGATCCTGGGGGAGGACTAACAGTCATGACGGACATCATCATCAAGCTCACCGCGGCCGAGATCGCCGGGAAGATCGCCGCCGGCGAACTGACCGCCGTCGAGGTCACCGAGGCGCACCTCGCCCGCATCGAGGCCGTCGACGAGAAGGTCCACGCCTTCCTGCACGTCGACCGTGAGGGCGCGCTCGCCCAGGCCCGTGCCGTCGACGAGAAGCGCGCCCGCGGCGAGAAGCTCGGCCCGCTCGCCGGTGTGCCGCTCGCCCTCAAGGACATCTTCACCACCGCCGGCATGCCGACGACCGTGGGCTCGAAGATGCTCGAGGGCTGGATCCCGCCGTACGACGCGACGCTGGTCAAGAACCTCAAGGCCGCCGACGTCGTCATCCTCGGCAAGACCAACATGGACGAGTTCGCCATGGGGTCCTCCACCGAGAACAGCGCCTACGGTCCGACCGGCAACCCCTGGGACCTGACCAGGATCCCCGGCGGCTCCGGCGGTGGCTCGTCCGCCGCCCTCGCCGCGTACGAGGCGCCCCTCGCCATCGGCACGGACACCGGCGGCTCGATCCGCCAGCCCGCCGCCGTCACCGGCACCGTCGGCGTCAAGCCGACCTACGGCGGCGTCTCCCGCTACGGCATGGTGGCCTTCTCGTCCTCCCTCGACCAGGGCGGCCCCTGCGCCCGTACGGTCCTGGACGCGGCCCTCCTGCACGAGGCGATCGCCGGGCACGACCCGCTCGACTCGACCTCCATCGACGCCCCGGTCCCGCCGGTCGTCGAGGCCGCGCGCAACGGCTCGGTCGCCGGCATGCGCGTCGGTGTCGTCAAGCAGTTCCGCGGCGAGGGCTACCAGGCCGGTGTCGTGCAGCGCTTCGACGAGTCCGTCGAGCTGCTCAGGTCGCTGGGCGCCGAGATCGTCGAGCTGGACTGCCCGACCTTCGACCTCGCCCTCTCGGCGTACTACCTGATCGCGCCTTCGGAGTGCTCCTCCAACCTGGCCCGCTTCGACGCCATGCGCTACGGCCTCCGGGTCGGCGACGACGGCACGCGGTCCGCCGAGGACGTCACCGCCCTCACCCGTGAGGCCGGCTTCGGCGACGAGGTCAAGCGCCGCATCATCCTCGGTACGTACGCGCTGAGCTCCGGCTACTACGACGCGTACTACGGCTCGGCCCAGAAGGTCCGGACCCTGATCACCCGCGAGTTCGAGAAGGCCTTCGAGGAGGTGGACGTGATCGTCTCCCCGACGACCCCCACCACCGCCTTCCCGATCGGCGAGCGTGCCGACGACCCGATGGCGATGTACCTCGCGGACCTGTGCACCATCCCGACCAACCTGGCCGGCAACGCCGCCATGTCGCTGCCCTGCGGCCTGGCGCCCGAGGACGGTCTGCCGGTCGGCCTGCAGATCATCGCTCCCGCCATGAAGGACGACCGGCTGTACAAGGTCGGCGCCGCCGTCGAGGCCGCCTTCGTGGAAAAGTGGGGGCACCCGCTGCTCGAGGAGGCTCCGTCGCTGTGAGTGCCATGGCAAAGAAGGCCAAGAACTTCAAGAAGTCGAAGACCGGCGTCTACGTCTCGCTGGCGACCACCGCGTTCGGCGCCATCAGCGTCGCGAAGCAGGCCAAGCTGGCCCGCAACGACAACGACGTGCTGCGGCTGATCGACTCCGCCGTGTCCGCCGCCGCCATCGTTACCGGCCTGGCGATCCTCTACCGGGAGCTCAAGCGCCTGGGCGACGACGACGTCCTGCTGGGCTGAGAGGGAAAGTCTCACCGTGACTGTCACTGAACTGCTGTCGTACGAAGCGGCGCTCGCCGAGTACGACCCCGTCATGGGCCTGGAGGTCCATGTCGAGCTCGGCACGAAGACGAAGATGTTCTGCGGCTGCTCGACCGAGCTGGGCGCCGAGCCGAACTCGCAGACCTGCCCGACCTGCCTCGGTCTGCCGGGCTCGCTGCCCGTCGTCAACGCGATCGGCGTCGAGTCCGCCATCAAGATCGGCCTCGCGCTGAACTGCGAGATCGCCGAGTGGTGCCGCTTCGCCCGGAAGAACTACTTCTATCCGGACATGCCGAAGAACTTCCAGACCTCCCAGTACGACGAGCCGATCGCCTTCAACGGCTACCTGGACGTCCAGCTGGAGGACGGCGAGATCTTCCGCGTGGAGATCGAGCGCGCCCATATGGAGGAGGACACCGGCAAGTCGCTGCACGTCGGCGGCGCCACCGGTCGTATCCACGGCGCGTCCCACTCGCTGCTCGACTACAACCGGGCCGGCATCCCGCTCATCGAGATCGTCACCAAGCCGATCGAGGGCGCGGGCGAGCGGGCCCCCGAGGTCGCCAAGGCGTACGTCGCCGAGCTGCGCGAGCTGATCCGCGCGCTCGACGTGTCCGAGGCGCGCATGGACAAGGGCCAGATGCGCTGCGACGTGAACCTGTCGCTGCGTCCGCACGGCACCGCGAAGTTCGGCACCCGCTCGGAGACGAAGAACGTCAACTCGCTCCGTTCGGTGGAGCGTGCGGCCCGCTTCGAGATCCAGCGCCACGCCGCGGTGCTGTCCTCCGGCGGCACGATCGTGCAGGAGACCCGTCACTTCCACGAGGACGACGGCTCCACCACCTCCGGCCGCATCAAGGACAACGCCGAGGACTACCGGTACTTCCCGGAGCCCGACCTCGTCCCCGTCGCCCCGGCCCGTGCCTGGGTGGAGGAGCTGCGGGGCACGCTGCCCGAGCTGCCCCGGGTGCGCCGCAACCGGCTGCGCGAGGAGTGGGGCGTGTCCGAGCTGGACATGCAGTCCATCCTCAACGCCGGCGCGGTCGACGCGATCGTCGCCACGATCGAGGCGGGCGCGGACGCGGCCTCGGCCCGCAAGTGGTGGATGGGCGAGCTCGCCCGCAGCTCCAACGAGCAGGGTGTGTCCCTGGAGGAGCTTGCGATCACCCCGGCGGACGTGGCCCGGGTCTCCGCCCTGGTCGCCGCCGGTGACCTCAACGACAAGCTCGCCCGTCAGGTCATCGAGGGCGTTCTCGCCGGCGAGGGCACCCCGGACGAGGTCGTCGAGAAGCGAGGCCTGAAGGTCGTCTCCGACGACGGCGCGCTCGGCACGGCGGTCGACGAGGCCATCGCGGGCAACGCGGCCATCGCCGACAAGATCCGCGGCGGCAAGGTCGCCGCGGTCGGCGCCCTGGTCGGCGCGGTCATGAAGGCCACCCGCGGCCAGGCGGACGCGGCGCGCGTGAAGGACCTGATCCTGGAGAAGCTGGGCGTCAGCGAGGGCTGATCCCCTTCTCGTACGCGTACACGAGCGGCCCCGCACCGGAGTTCCGGTACGGGGCCGCTTCGTGTGCGTGCGGGGTCAGCGGCGCAGGGTCGGGGCGGCGATGACGCCGCTGCCCGAGTCGGTGCAGGTCTCCTCGACCTTGAGGCGCAGCCGCAGCGCCCCTTCGACCTTCAGCGTCTTGGTGATCGGCTTGCCCAGGTCGACGGTCTCGTTGAAGAGGGCCGGCTGGTCGTCCACGGAGACGATGATCCGGGCGGTCTCGATGTTCGACCCGTCGTCGATCCCGGCCGTGAAGTCGAACCAGGACCATTCGCGGTTGAGGTCGTACTCGACGTAGGCCCCGTTGTAGCAGTCGCCGATCAGGGCGGCCCCGTACTCCTTGGTGTCGATCTTCGCGGTGCCGACGGAGAAGCGGTCGGGCTCGCTGACGGAGGCGAGCGTGGTCAGATCGGCGAGGGGGGAGTCCGGCACGGTCCCGGGGTCGTCCGTCGGACTCGCCGACTCCTCCGGGCCCGTGGACGCCGGATCGGCCGGCTGCTCGGTGGTCGGCTCGTCCGTGGGCTCCTCGGTGGTGGGGTCGGGCGTGGGGGAGGCGCTGGTCGCGGACGGGGTACCGGCCTTGCCCTCGGTGCCCTTGTCGTCCTTGTCGCCGAGCAGCTGGACGCCGATCACCGCCAGGACGGCGACCACCAGGACCGCGGCGGCGGCCCCGATGATCGGGCCCTTGCGGCGGCGGCGCGGCTCGGGTGCCCGGGGCGGGCCCGTCTCCGCCGCCAGGGAGACCGGGGGCGGCGTCGGCGGACCGAAGCCCGGCGTGGCGACGGTGGGCGGCTCGGTGGAGGGCTGCGGCGCGACGGGCCGGGATACGGGGGGCTGCGCGGCCGCCACGGGCTGCGGGGCGACCGGCTGCGAGGTCGCGTCCGGCGCGGCCGCGGGGGGCGGCGCCACGACCGGCGTGGCCGTGGGCGGTGGGGGTGTCACCGGCAGGGGCGGCGCGGACGGCTTCCGGGGCGGCGCGGCCGGGACCGCGTCCGCGACCGTCGCCGGGCGGGAGGTCGTCGTCGACACCACCCCGTGCCGTACGTCCTTCACCCAGGCCGACAGGGACAGCGGCCGTCGGCCCGGGTCGGCCGCGGCGATGCTCAGCACCCGGTCGCGCTGCTCGGCCGGCAGTCCCGCGACCTGCGGCAGCGCGCCGAGTGAGGTCACCAGCTGTTCGGGGGCGGTCGGCGGGGACTGTCCGCTGAGGAGGAAGTACGCGATGGCACCGAAGGCATAGCGGTCGGTGCCCGGGGTGCGCTTGCCCTCGAAGACCTCGGGGGCCGCGTAGCCGGGGGTGAACCACACCTCGGCCGTCTGGTGGTCGGCGGTCAGCTTGCTGAGGCCGAAGTCGACGAGGGTCGCCTGCCCGTGCTCGTCGACCATGACGTTGCCGGGGGACAGGTCGCCGTGGACGACGATCCGCCCGGACGGTGTGGCCTTGCCGGAGTGCAGCCAGTCGAGGACGTCCGCGAGCTGTTCGAGGGTCCGCATCACCTCGCGCCGCTCGGCGGCCGTGGCGAGGGTCCGTTCGGCCCGCCAGTCGCGCAGGTCGAGGCCGTCGACATGGTTCATGACGAGGGCCAGGGCCCGGCCGGTGATCGTGCCGGATTCACCGGGCCGGTGGATCGGCGGCCCCTGGAAGTGCTCCCGTACGCCGACGACACCGGGCCGGTGGACGAAGCGGAGCAGTTCCGCCTGTTCGTTCCACTTCTGGCTGATCCGCTCGAAGACCTCGGGCGTGAGAGTGGTCTTCGAGTCGAGGACCTTCACGACGACGGGTTCGGTCCCGCCGGCCAGCTCGATCTCCGCGAGATAGAGGACGGCTTCGCCGCCCCGCCCGATGGACCGCAGCAGTCGGTACCTGTCGGGTGTGGAGTCGGGTCCGATGTGGTGTGCCGTGCTGCTCAAATTTCCCCCAGAGCACAGTGGTTGACAGAGAGTCAGCTTGCCGTTCCGATGGGCTCGCGGTCAACGCGGAGGGGGCGGGAGCGGTCGGGGAGGCCGCTTGGACTCCCGTGACGTCCTCTTGGACGTTCACCACCGCGCCCCCGTCGGGTCTTCTTTCCGTCATCCCGTCTCACTACCGTCCCGGGCGTACCACCCAATGGCTCGACGGCGAACCATTGGTCGTCGACTGGAGGTCGGTCTTGTCATCCGAGATGTCCCGCAGAAGGCTCCTCGCACTGGGCGGAGGCGCCCTCGGCGTCGCCGCGGCCGGCTCGTTGCTGCCGCCGTCGTTGCAGGCCGCGATGGCCGCGGAGCCGCCGGCCGGCGGGCTGTCGGCGGTGCGGCACGTGGTGATCCTGATGCAGGAGAACCGTTCCTTCGATCACTACTTCGGCACCCTCCGCGGCGTCCGCGGCTTCTCCGACCGCAACGCCGTCGAGCTGCCCTCCGGCAGGCCCGTGTTCGAGCAGCCCGCCGCGCTCGGCCGGACCGTGCTGCCCTTCCCGATCCGCGGCGCCGCCGAGACGCAGCGGAAGGACCTCCAGTACATCGGGGACCTCGACCACTCCTGGGGCGGCGGCGGCAAGGCCTGGCACGACGGCTGGATGGACGGCTGGGTCACGGCCAAGACCGCCGCGACCATGGCGTACTACGACCGGCAGGACATCCCCCTGCACTACGAGCTCGCCGACACCTTCACCATCTGCGACGCCTACCACTCGTCCATCCACACCTCGACGAGCCCCAACCGCAACCACCTCTGGTCCGGCTGGACCGGCTTCGAGGCGGACGGCAGCCGCGCCGTCACCAACGCCGCGTACGCCGAGGGCACCCACCCCGGCTACGGCTGGCCCACCTACGCCGAGCGGCTCGAAGCCGCCGGGCGCAGCTGGAAGACGTACACCGAGTGGGAGAACTTCACCGACAACAACATCGAGTTCTTCACCAGCTTCAAGAAGATCGCCCGCAAGGCGCTCGCCGGCACCGGCGGGCACACCTTCATGGAGTCCTTCTACGCCGCCGTCCGCGACACCGACGACGCCACCGAGCGCGCCCGCCTCCTCGGTCTCCTGGAGGAGGGCGTGGCGAGCCTCGGCGAGGCCGAGCGCTCCCTCTTCGAGCGCGGACTGCGCCGCGTCGAGAGCGGCACCCTCGCCGAGGCCTTCCGCGCCGACGTCGCCGCCGGCACCCTCCCCGAGGTCTCCTACCTCGTGCCGTCCGCGATCGACTCGGAGCACCCCGGCTCCTCCTCGCCGATCGCCTCCGCGACCCTCGTCTACAAGGTGCTCGACGCCCTCGGCGCGCACCCGGACGTCTGGCGCCACACCGTCGTCCTGATCAACTACGACGAGAACGACGGCTTCTTCGACCACGTGCCGCCGCCGGTCCCGCCGGGCGAGAACACGGACGAGCGCTGGAAGGGCCAGCCCACCGGCCTCGGCATCCGCGTCCCCCTGCTCGTCGTCTCCCCCTGGTCGGTCGGCGGCTACGTCTGCTCCGAGACCTTCGACCACACCTCGGTCATCCGCTTCCTGGAGAGGCTCACCGGCATCCGGGAGCCCAACATCACCCCCTGGCGCCGGGCCGTCACCGGCGACCTCACCTCCGCCTTCGACTTCCAGCGGGGCCGCCGGCAGCCCGAGGTCGACCAGCCGGGCCCGGTCCCGCCGTTCAGCGGGCGCTGGCGTCCGCAGCCCCCTGCCGTGCAGCGGATGCCCGTCCAGGAGCCGGGAGTCCGCCGCGCCCGCCCGCTGCCGTACCAGCCGGACGCCTCGGCGGCCTCCGGGGCCGGCTCCGTCCGGGTCGCGCTCAGCAACGGGGGGAAGGCGAGCGCGCACTTCGCGCTCTACCCGTACGCGGGCGAGTTCGCGGTCCCGCAGCACCAGGACGTCAGGGGGACGGGGGAGTGGACCGTCCCCGTTCCGGGTGATCGCTACCGCTTCACGATCACCGGCCCCAACGGCTTCCGCCGCGAGTTCGAGGGACCCGCGGCGGGCGGCGCCGAACTCGCCTCCCGTATCGACCATCATGACCGTGACCTGCATCTCACCGTACGGAACACGGGCCGGTCGCCGGTCTCCTTCACCGTGCGGCCGCTCGGGTACGTCGACCGCGAGGACTCGGCCGCCTCCGGGGGCTGGACCCGTACCGTCACCGTGAAGCCCGGGAAGACCCGTACCGTCGTGCACTCGGCCGCCGACGCGCACGGCTGGTACGACGTCGAGGTGACCGCGCCCGGTGGCTTCCGCCGCCGGCTCATGGGGCACATCGAGAACGGCCGCGCCAGCGTCTCCGGCTGAACACCCACGGTGAGCCGTTGTGCCCGGAGGTCGGGACCGAGGTCCCGGACCTCCGCCCCGACCCTCCGGGCATGCCTGTGAGCATCGACACGAAACGGACAAACGATCACGTTTGGCTGCCAGAGTGGGCCCACGTAGGTCAAGCGTTCTTTTTCGGGCTGTTCCCGCTGAAGATCCTCGAACCACCCAGGGAGCACGTCCTTTGGCAGCCATCGCACGGTGGTGCATCAAGCACCGCCTCGTCGCCGTCCTGCTGTGGCTCGTCGCCCTCTGCGGGGTCGGCACGGCGGCCGTCGTCGCCGGCAGCGCGTACTCCAACGACTACGAGGTCCCCGGCACCGAGTCCGGCCGCGCCACCGCCCTCCTGGAGCGCGGGTTCCACGGCCTCGGCGGTGACAGCGACACCATCGTCTGGCACACCGACAAGGGCAGCGTCCGCGCCGACGCCGTCGAGCGCCGCATGACCGCAATGCTCGACGAGGTCGCAGGACTCCCCGGCATCGCCACCGTGACCTCCCCGTACGGCGACACCCGGGGCCAGGTCAGCGAGGACGGGCACACCGCCTACGCCACCGTCACCTTCCACGAGCAGGCCGACGACATCCCCGAGGCGCAGGCCCGGGCGCTCGTCGACACCGCGAAGGCCGCCGGGAACGACAGCCTCTCGGTCGAGCTCGGTGGCAGCGCCGTCGCCCTCACCGAAGCCCCCGGCGGACACATCGCCGAAGTCGTCGGCGTCGCCGTCGCGGCCGTCGTCCTCTTCCTCGCCTTCGGCTCCCTCGCCGCCTCCGCGCTCCCCATCGCGACCGCGCTCGTCAGCGTCGGCATCGCCTACTCCGGGATCGTGCTCCTCGGCCATCTGATGACCGTCGCCGACTTCGCCCCCATGCTCGGCATGCTCGTCGGCCTCGGCGTGGGCATCGACTACGCCCTCTTCATCGTCACCCGGCACCGCAGAGGCCTGAAACGCGGGCTCTCCGTCGCCGAGGCCGCCGAGACCGCCGTCGCCACCACCGGCCGCGCCGTCGTCTTCGCCGGAGCCACCGTCTGCATCGCCCTGCTCGGCATGCTGATCCTGCGGCTCAGCTTCCTCAACGGCGTCGCCATCGCCGCCTCCCTCACCGTCGTCCTCACGGTGGCGGCCTCCGTCACCCTCCTCCCGGCGCTGCTCTCCCTCATCGGCATGCGGGCCCTGTCCCGGCGCGAACGCCGGACGCTCGCCGAGCACGGACCGCAGCCCGAGCTGCCCACCGGCTTCGCCGCCCGCTGGTCCGCCTTCGTCGAACGCCACCCCAAGCTCCTCGGGATCGTCGCCGCCGTCGTCATGGGCGTCCTCGCGCTGCCCACCCTCTCGCTCCACCTGGGAACCTCCGACCAGGGCAACGGCCCGGCCACCGCGACCACACGGCAGGCGTACGACCTGATCGCCGACGGCTTCGGCCCCGGCGTGAACGGCCCCCTCACCCTGGTCGCCGGGCTCGACGGCGCCGACGACCGGGTCGCCCTCGATCGGCTGCCGGCCGCCCTGACCGCAACCAAGGGCGTCGCGTCCGTCTCCCCGGTCACGTACAACAGCTCCGGCGACACCGCCGTCCTCACCGTCGTCCCCGACTCGTCGCCCCAGTCCAAGGCCACCAGCGAGCTCGTCGACCGGCTCCGCGCGGACGTCCTCCCGGAGGCCGGGAGCGGCACCTCGCTCGAGGTGCACGTGGGCGGCGTGACCGCCTCGTACGACGACTTCGCCGAGATCATCATCGGCAAGCTCCCGCTCTTCGTCGGTGTCGTCATCGCGCTCGGCTGTCTGCTGCTCCTGGTCGCCTTCCGCTCCCTCGGCATCCCCCTCAAGGCCGCCGTCATGAACGTCGCCGCCGTCGCCGGTGCCTTCGGCGTCGTCGTGGCGATCTTCCAGTGGGGCTGGGGCAGCGAGCTCCTCGGCCTCGGCAGCGCCGGGCCGATCGAACCCTTCCTCCCGGTGATCATGGTCTCGGTCCTCTTCGGACTCTCCATGGACTACCAGGTCTTCCTGGTGAGCCGGATGTACGAGGAGTGGCTGGAGACCGGCGACAACCGGCGGGCGGTCCGGGTCGGCCTCGCCGAGACCAGCCGCGTCATCAACTCCGCCGCCGTGATCATGATCGCGGTCTTCCTCGCCTTCGTCCTCTCCGGCGACCGGGTCATCGCGATGTTCGGCATCGCGCTCGCGGCGGCCGTCGCCCTCGACGCCTTCGTCCTGCGGACCCTCCTCGTCCCCGCCCTCATGCACATGCTCGGCGGGGCGAACTGGTGGCTGCCGAAGTGGCTCGACCGGATCCTGCCCCGGATCAGCATCGAAACGCCGGAGTCCCGCGAGGCCGCCGACACGCGTGGGAAAATACCCGCTCAGCGTGTGACCGCTGTGACCGCGACCGCGGCTTCCGCCGCGGAGGAGAGGAACGACCATGTTCGCGATATCGCTGGGTGACGACGGCGCCGAGCTGCGGCCCCTGGAGCCCTCGAAGGCCGAGGAGTTCCTCGCCCACATGGACCGCGGACGCGAGTTCGTCGGCGAGCACATCGTCCTCCCCGACGTCGTCGCGGACATCGACTCCGCCCGCTCCTTCCTCGTCTCGTACGCCGAGAAGGCCGCGCACGACACCGGACGCATCTACGGCATCTGGACCGCCGGAGGCACGCTCGTCGGCGGCGTCCTCTTCCGGACCTTCGACGCCGCGTACGGCACCGCCGAGGCGGGCTGCTGGCTGGAGCCCTCCGCCGCCGGGAAGGGCCTGATCACCCGCGCCTGCCGGGTCATCATCGACTGGGCGATCGAGGAGCGCGGCATCCACCGCGTCGAATGGCACGCCTCCGCGAAGAACGGGCCGAGCATCGCCGTCGCCCGCCGCCTGGGCATGACCCGCGAGGGCGTGCTGCGGGAGAACTACCCGCACCGCGGCGTCCGCGCCGACACCGAGGTCTGGGCCGTCCTCGCCCCGGAGTGGCGCGCGGCGAAGGCCTCGTGACCCGCTTTCCTCATACGGTTCTCATCCGGGACGCCTAGCGTGCCGCGCATGGACACGAAGACGACGACAGAGAAGACCGGCGAGAGCGCGGACGCCGCCACGACCGCCGAGGAGACGCCCGCGGTCGCGCTCGACAAGCGGGAGGCCGAGCCGGCCGATGCGCTGATCGACGCGGACCCGACCGAGGCCGGGAACGACGACGTGGACGGCGACGAGGACGACGAGCTGTTCGCCGAGGCGGCGGCCGCCCCCGTCTCCGCCGGCATCGGCGGCGCCGCCGCGGCCGTGGTCTCCGCCGCTCTCGGCGCCGTCGCGCTCACCGGTACCTGGACCGGCAAGGTCGTCTCCGAGCGCGAGACCCTCCTCGGCCAGATCAAGACCTCCGGGTCCGGCACCCCCGCCCAGCAGATCTCCGAGATCTACGGCGACGCCTGGCACAGCACCGCCCTGGTCAACGGCGTCTTCGCGCTGATCGCCCTGCTCGTCGCCGTCCTCGTGCTCGTCCTCCCGGGCCGTCCCGCCTGGGTCCGTTCGGTCGCCGTCGCGGGCGCCGTCCTCGGCGGCCTGGGACTGCTCCTGTCGGTCGGTACCTACTTCGACCTGTTCCTGAGCCTGCCCACCGCCGGGTCCTGACATGCCCTAGGGCGGTTCACGGCGAGGCCTAAGTCCTCCCGGGACCCGCCTAAGGCCCCCGGTACCCCGAACATGCGGCACACGCCCGATGTGGCCGCACCCCCTGGGAAACGACAGTAGAGGCATCGCAAGGAGCGATACCGAAACCGGCAGGAACCAGGGAGCACCCCATGTTCGAGTACGAACTCCACCGCATGAACCACGCCCAGCTCGTCCGTGAGGCCGCCGCCCAGCGACTGTCCCACGAGGCCGCCGAGACGGCCGGCTCCGCCCGGGGCCTGCGCCGTCCCGGCCGCCGGAGCGGCGACCAGGACGCGGAGGGGCGGGTGAGCGGCGGCGGGCGCGGTCGCTTCGTCAGGGCCGCGTGAACCCCGTATGAGCGATGGCATGGACGGCTGTGCGATGCTCGGCGCCGTGGAGACCAGGTCAGTCAGTCCCGTGTTCGTCGGCCGCGCCGGCGAACTCACCGCCCTCACCGAGGCGCTCTCCCGCGCGACCGCGGGGGAGCCCCAGGCCCTGCTCATCGGGGGCGAGGCGGGGGTCGGCAAGACCCGGCTCATCGAGGAGTTCCTCGACACGGCCTGCGCCCAGGGCGCCGTCGTCGCGCTCGGCGGCTGCGTCGAGCTCGGCGCCGACGGCCTGCCCTTCGCCCCCTTCGCCACCGCCCTGCGCTCGCTCCGCCGGCGCCTCCCCGAGGAACTCGCCGCCGCGGCCGAAGGCCAGCAGGCGGAACTCGCCCGGCTGCTCCCCGAACTGGGCGACCCCGGCAGCCACGAGCCCTCGGACGAGGACTCCACCGCCCGTCTCTTCGAACTGACCGTACGGCTCCTGGAACGGCTCGCCGCCGACCGGACCGTCGTGCTCGTGCTGGAGGACCTGCACTGGGCCGACGCCTCCACCCGGCACCTCCTCACCTACCTCCTCCGCACCCTGCGCCGCGGCCGCATCGTGGTCGTCGCCAGCTACCGCGCCGACGACATCCACCGCCGCCACCCCCTGCGCCCCCTCCTCGCCGAACTCGACCGGCTCCGCACCATCCGCCGCATCGAACTCGCCCGCTTCACCCGCACCGAGGTGCACCGCCAGCTCACCGGCATCCTCGCCGCCGAACCCGACCCCGGCCTCGTCGAGGAGGTCTTCGAACGCTCCGACGGCAACGCCTTCTTCGTCGAGGAACTCGTCGTCTCCCACGAGGCAGGCTGCGCCGCGGGACAACTCAGCGACTCCCTGCGCGACCTCCTGCTCGTCCGGGTCGAGACGCTCCCCGAGGACGCCCAGCGGATCGCCAGGATCGTCGCCGAGGGCGGCTCCACCGTCGAGTACGGACTGATCGCCGCCGTGGCCCGGCTCACCGAGGACGAACTGATCGAGGCGCTGCGGGCCGCCGTCGGCGCCAACATCCTGCTCGCCGTCCCCGACGGCGACGGCTACCGCTTCCGCCACTCCCTGGTCCGCGAGGCCGTCAGCGACGACCTGCTGCCCGGCGAACGCTCCCGCCTCAACCGGCGCTACGCCGAAGCACTGGAGGCCGAGCCCGGGCTCGTCCGCGCCGACGAGCGCGCCAACCGGCTGGCCACCTACTGGTACCACGCGCACGACCCCTCCAAGGCCCTGCCCGCCGTCCTCGGCGCCTCCGTCGCCACCCGCAAACGCCACGCCTACGCCGAGCAACTGCGTCTCCTCGAACGGGCCATGGAACTCTGGGACGAGGTTCCCGCCGAGCTGCGCGGGTCGCTGCGGCCCATGGACTACGCCGAGGCCTACCCGGCCTGCGGCTGCGACCCCGAGACCGCCGCCCTCGGCTACCTCGACCTGCTCGCCGAGGCAGCGGTCGCTGCCCGGCTCAGCGGCGACCGCGAACGCGCCCTGAAGATCGGGAAGACGGCGCTGCGCCTCCTCGACGACGCGGAGTCCGGCGACCCCCTGCGCGCCGCCTGGTTCTGGACCGAGCGGGCCCGCCTCCAGTCCAACCTCGGCCGGGGCGACGGCTGGGAGGAGATCGCCCGCGCCCAGGAACTCGTCAAGGGCCTCCCGCCGTCCGCCGTCCACGCGGTCGTCCTCGTCGGCGCCGCCGGCTGGGGCATGCTCCGCAACCCCGGACCCGACGCCCTCGCGGCCGCCGAACGCGCCGTCGAGTACGCCCGGCTGGTCAAGGCCGAGTCGATCGAACTCAACGCCCGGCTCACCCTCGGCACCCTCATGACCGCGGCGGGCGACGTCGAGGCCGGTCTCGACGAGATGCACGCGGTACGGGAACGCACCCAGGCCCTCGGCCAGTTCACCGAGACCGCCCGCGCCCACATCAACATCTCCTCCGCCCTGGAGTCCCTCGGCCGCTCGGCGGAGGCCGTCGAACTCGCCGACACCGGCATCCGCGTCGCCCGCTCCTACGGACTGGTCGAAAGCGTCGGCTGGGTCGAGGCCAACCGCGCCGAGTCCCTCTTCTCCCTCGGCAGCTGGGACGAGATCGGAGAGATCGCCGCACGGCTGCTCCGCTCGGCCACCAGCAGCAAGCCCCGCGGCTCGGCCTCCCTCCGACTCGCCCAGCTCGCGGTCGCCCGCGGCCAACTCGACGCGGCGCGCGGTCACCTCGCCGACGCCCGCGCCGCCTACGGCAGCCGCGACTCGATCCCCCAGTACGTCCTGCCCATGGCCCAGGTCGAGATCTCCGTGGCCGCCGCCGAAGGACGTGTCGGGGACGTCCGGACCCAGCTGGCCGCCGCCGAGGCGTCGGGCTTCCCGCCCGGCACCCACCGCTACGGCTGGCCCCTCGTCCTCACCGCCGCCACCGCCGAGGCCGACAGCCGGGGACTGCCCGCCGCCGACGAGGGCCGCGCCGAGGCGCTCGCCGCCGTCCGCCGCAGCGTCCGCGGCCTCGCCACCCCGGCCCCGGTCTGGGAGGCCTACTCCCGGCAGGTCTCCGAGGAGATCGCCCGCGCCGAGGGCCGAGAGACCGCCGCCCGCTGGGCCGAGGTCGTCGCCGCCTTCGAGCCGCTCGAACGCCCGCACCAGCTGGCCCGCGCCCGCCACCGCCTCGCCGACGCCCTGCTCGTCGAGGGCGGCCGCCGGGAGGAGGCCACGGCCCTGCTCCGGGAGGCCCACGCCACCGCGGTCCGGCTCGGCGCCCGCCCGCTCCGCGAGGACGTGGAGCTCCTCGCCGCCCGCGCCCGCCTCTCCCTGACCGAGGAGAGGAGGGTCCCGGCACCCGCGGAGCCGGGGGACGACACCTTCGGCCTCACCCCCCGCGAGCAGGACGTCCTGCGCCTCGTCGCGGCCGGCCGCACCAACCGTCAGATCGCCGAGGAACTCTTCATCTCACCCAAGACGGCCAGCGTCCACGTCTCCAACATCCTCGCCAAGCTCGGCGTCGCCGGCCGGGGCGAGGCCGCCGCCCTGGCCCACCGCCTCCACCTCCTCGGCACGGCCCTCTGACCCTCCGGTCCCGCCGCCGCCCGCCCCGTCCCCCGCCGTCGTGCGGCGGGGGGCCCGTATCGTCACCCGCCCCGAGGTGAGGTCTATCGGACCCCGCGACGGATCGGCGTCCCCCGGATCCTCCCGAGTCAGCGCCTGCCGACGCAGCTCCTCCTCGGTGTGCCTGCGGCCGGGTGCGAACAGCTCCGCCAAGGGGTCGAACACGGTCACCAGCTCCTTCAGCTCACCTCCAGCCGGAGAATCCTGTCGTCCCCGGGCCCGGGGGAACCCCGGCCGTCGGTTTCGCTGGTCACCAGCCAGAGCCGCCCGCCGCCCCCCGCGAGGACCGTGCGCAGGCGTCCGTACTCCTCGGAGAGGAACGCTTCGGGGGCCCCCGAGCGTTCCGCCCCGGAGAGCGGGACCCGCCACAGCCGCTCGCCTCTGAGCCCGGCCATCCAGATCGCGCCCCGCGCGTACGCGATCCCACTCGGGGAGGCCTCCGAGGTCGGCCACTGGGCCACCGGGTCCGTGAATCCGGCCTTCCCGGCCCGCCCCTCGGCCTCCGGCCAGCCGTAGTTCCTCCCGGGCTCCACCAGGTTCAGCTCGTCCCAGGTGTTCTGCCCGAACTCGGCCGCCCACAGACGGCCCTCGTCGTCCCAGGCGATGCCCTGCACATTGCGGTGCCCGTACGAATAGACCACCGACCTGGGGAAGGGGTTGCCGGGCGCCGGCCCGCCCTCCGGCGTCATCCGGAGGATCTTCCCGCCGAGCGACCCCCGGTCCTGCGCCAGACCGGTCCGGCCCGTCTCGCCCGTCCCCGCGTAGAGCATCCCGTCCGGCCCGAACGCGATCCGACCGCCGTTGTGCACGGTCCCCTTCGGGATGCCGGTCAGCACCGGCTGGGGGACACCGAGCCGGTCGCCCTCCGCGCCGCCGTACCGCATGCGCACGATGCGGTTGTCCGACGCTGCGGTCAGATACGCGTACACCCAGCCGTCCCGCACGGCGAGGCCCATCAGCCCGCCCTCACCGCCCGGCACCACCCCCGGCACCTCGCCGAGCGGGGTCCTCGCCCCGGTCCGTCCGTCGACCTCGGTGATCGTCCGCTCGTCCCGCGAGGAGACCAGCAGATCCCCGTCGGGCATCTCGGCGAGTCCCCAGGGCGACTTCAGCCCCTCGGCGAGCGTGCCCGTCACCGCCACCCGCCCTCCGGCGGGAGCGGCGGCGGACGCGGACGGGCTCGCCGGGGCGGTGGCCGAGGCCGACGTCGGCGGAGCCGTACCCGGCCGGTCCTCCGTACCTCCCGAGGAGCAGCCCGCCACCAGGACCAGCACGGCGGCGCCCCACAGGGCCTTCACAACTGCAGGACGGCTCATGGCACGGTCCCCTTCGACGAGTCGAGCGGCATCCCTTCACCCTTGATACACCGCTCGACGCGATCAGGTTCCCGACCGCGGCGACACCCGTGCCCCGGTCCCGCGAGGCCCTCAGTCCCAGGACCCCCGGGCCGCCGGAAGACCCGCGATCTCCGCCAGGTCCGCCCCCGTCAGCCGCAGCCCGGCCGCCCGGGCGTTCTCCACGGCCCAGCACTCCCGCTTCGTCCCCGGCACCGGCACGACGTGCCGTCCCCGGCCCAGCACCCAGGCGAGCGCCACCTGCGCCGGGGTGACCTCGGCCCCGTGCCGCGCGGCCACCCGCCGCAGACCCGCCACCAGCGGCTGGTTCGCCGCCATCATCTCCGCCGTGAACCGGGGGTGCCGGGCCCGCGGATCGTCCGGCTCGAAGCCGCCGCCCGGGGTCAGCGTCCCGGTCAGGAAGCCGTTCCCGAGCGGCATCGCCGCCAGGAAACCGACCCCGCGCGCCGCACACCACGGCAGCAGCCGCACCAGCGCCTCCTGGGACCACACCGACAGCTCGGCCTCCACCGCCGCCACCGGGAACACCTGCTGGATCCGGTCCAGTTGGCGGATCGTTCCCTCATACCCGTCACGACTGACCCCGGTCGCGCCCCGGCGGGCCGAGCGGCTGCCGACGGCGCAGAGTCCGAGCGCCCGCACCTTGCCGGCCGAGACCAGATCGGCCATCGCCCCCCAGGTCTCCTCGACCGGCACCTCGGGGTCCGCCCGGTGCAGCTGGTACAGGTCGATCACATCGGTCTGGAGGCGCCGCAGCGAGGCGTCGCAGGCCCGGCGGACGTACCCCGGCCTGCCGTTGGCGACCACGTGCCGGCGCTCGCCGCCGTCGCCGACGAGCAGTCCGCACTTCGTCGAGACGAAGGCGTCCGCCCGGCGCTCCTTCAACACCCGCCCCACCAGCAGCTCGTTGGTGAACGGGCCGTACATGTCGGCGGTGTCGAGCAGGCTCACCCCGGCGTCCAGCGCCGCGTGCACGGTCCGCAGCGAGCGGTCACCCCGCTGTTCCGAACGGCTGTACGCCCAGTTCATCGGCATGCACCCCAGGCCGATCGCACCCACGTCGAGCGCCGTCGCCCCGATAGTCCTGCGCTCCACCTGCCGGTACCCCTCCCTGTGCCGTCCCCCAAAGTAACCAATGGCGCACGGGATTCTTCGCATAGCCTCCCGCACATGAGATTCGAGAACACCGCCGCTGACGTGTGGCTTCCGATTCCCGCGGACGAGATCGACGATCTCCCCGAACCGGGCGCGTCGGGCCTCAACTACCGCTTCTGGGACGGCGGGCCGGACTTCCCGGCCGACCCGGCGCACTGCGCCTTCTACGTCGTCCCGTACATGAAGGGCTCCGAGATCGCCGTACGTCCGCTGGCGGCCATGACCTCGCTGCGGGTCGTGCAGACCCTCTCCGCGGGCATCGACCACGTCACCCCCGGCATCGGCTCGCTGCCTCCGGGCGTCGCCGTCTGCAACGCGAAGGGCGTCCACGAGGCCAGCACCGCCGAACTCACGCTCGCGCTGATCCTGGCCTCGCTGCGCGGCATCCCCGGCTTCGTGCGCGGCCAGGACGCCGAGGAGTGGCGGGCCGGCTTCTATCCGGCGCTCGCCGACAAGTCCGTCCTGATCGTCGGGTACGGATCGATCGGCGCCGCCATCGAGGACCGGCTCGCGCCCTTCGAGTGCGCGCGGGTGGCGCGCGTCGCACGCTCCGCGCGCACCACAGCGCGCGGCGAGGTCCACCCCCTGACGGAGCTGCCCGCACTGCTTCCGGATGCCGATGTCGTCGTGCTCTCCACCCCGCTCACGCCCGCGACCAGGCATCTCGCCGACGCCGGGTTCCTCGGCCGGATGAAGGACGGGGCTCTCCTCGTGAACGTCGCCCGGGGGCCGGTCGTCGACACGGCGGCCCTGCTCAAGGAGGTCGAGAGCGGCAGGATCACGGCGGCGCTCGATGTCACCGACCCGGAACCGCTGCCGGCCGGGCATCCCTTGTGGCACGCTCCGGGTGTCCTGATCAGCCCGCACGTCGGAGGTTCCACTTCGGCCTTCATGCCGCGGGCGAAGCGGTTGATCGCGGGGCAGTTGCGGCGTTTCGCGACGGGTGAGGAACAGGCCAACGTCCTGCTCACCACCGGTTGAGCGGCGGTGATGGGCCGGGCGGGTGGTACGCGCCCCCGACACGCGCTGCCTGCGAACCTCTCGGCCGTCACGGAGAGTACTGCGACCCTGTCCCTGAGTGACCGTCCTGGTGTATCGTCCCGGAGCGGGGGGACTGCGTCGAGTACGGGCTGACGCTGGGGAGCGAAGTGACGGGTCATCAGATTCCGAGGGGGGCGACGGGTGAAGCACGGCCGGAGGACCGACGATCCGACGCGGCGACGCCGCCGTCGGCGGGCCTTCCGCACCTCGCCACGGGCCTCGCACGTTCCGTGCCGGACCAGGCCGTGCCGCACCGCGCGCCCCACGCCGCCGATCCACCGGACACCGGACCGGAGGCCGGGACGGACTCCGGTCCGACTCCCGGGCGGGGCGCCGGACCACGCCCCGGACCGGACCGCCGAGCCGAGGGGTGCGGTGCCGAACCACCGGGCACGGCCGCTCGCCCCGGCGACGCGACGGCCCCGGCCGCCCGCGCCGACGCCCCGTGCGGCGGCCCCGCGGGCCACGGCGGCCGCTCACCGCATGGCGACTTCACGCCACACAGCGCGTGTGAGGCCTGCGGCGGCGCCGCCCCTGAGCGGCCCGCCCCGGACGGACGGAGGCGGAGCGCCGCCCCGGAGCCGGCCGCCCCTGCCGCAGGGAAGCGGGGCGCCGCACCGGAGCGGGTCGTGCCGGTCGTACGGGACCCCGCAGGCCCCCACGACTGCGACGGGCACGCTCCCGGCGGCGCCGACGAGCCGCTGGCGCGCCCGCACGACGCGGCCGGGTGCGGTGGCGCGGCGCCGGAGGCCCCGGTGAGCGCCCCCGGGGCGGTCCTCGCGCGGCGCCCCGTCGGCGGAGGGGGCGACCGTGGACACCCGGGCCCCGGACGCCCCGGCTTCGGCTCGCTCCTCGCCCAGATCGCCCTGGTGGTGATCTGCGCGGGGTACACGACCGGCGCCTCGCTCGGCTGGGGATCGCCGGAACTCGCGCTCTTCATGGGCGACTTCGGACTCAGCGTCGCCGCCCTCGTCGCAGCGGTCTCCTGCTTCCTCTACGGGCGCGTCCATCGCGGGAGCGCCCGCCCCGCCTGGCTGCTCTTCGCGTTCTCCTCGTTCATGGCCTCCGCGGGGAACGCCGTGTGGGGCTGGTACGAGGTGGTGCTCCGCACGGAGGTGCCCGACTCCTCCATCGCCGACCTCTTCTTCTTACTCTTCGCTCCGCCGGCCATCGTCGGCCTGCTCGTCCTGGCCAAGAAACCCGTCACCCGGGCCGGCTGGGTCTGTCTGGCGCTCGACGCCTGGCTCATCGGGGGCTCGCTGCTCACTCTCTCGTGGAGCCTGGCCCTCGCCCGTACCGCCCACTTCCAGAACGAGCCGGTCGCCCAGGCGGCACTGTCGCTCGCGTATCCGTTGCTCGACATCGTCCTGGTGAGCATGGTCCTGGTGCTGCACTTCCGGCGCTCACAGGCGAACCGCTCGGCGACCAACACCGCGATCGCCGCCCTCGCCCTGACCGTGCTGTGCGACGCCCTGTTCACCTCGCCGCTGCTGCGCGAGAACTACGCCTCGGGCCAGCTGCTCGACGCCGGCTGGTTCGCCGGCTCCCTGCTGCTCGCCTACGCGCCCTGGGGGGTGCGCCGCGTCCCGGACAGCGCCGCCGCGGTCGCGCGCGGGCAGTGGCTGCACAGCCGCCCGGTCGCCGGCTCGCTCGCCGCCCTCACGCCGTACCTCGCCGCCGCGGTCTGCACCCTCGGCATCCTGTACAACGTCGTGGAAGGGCGCAGGGTCGACCGCGTCGTCGTCCTCACCGGCTGCACCGTGGTCCTCGCCCTCGTCGTGCGACAGGGCATCATGCTCCTCGACAACATCGCCCTGACCCATGAACTGGCCCAGAAGGAGAACCACTTCAGGTCGCTCGTGCAGGGATCGAGCGATGTCATCATGATCGCCGCGCCGACCGGGATACTCCGCTACGTCAGCCCGGCCGCCTCCGGGGTGTACGGACGGGACGCCGAGGAGCTGATCGGCTCCGAGCTCGCCTCGCTCATCCATCCCGAGGACCTCGGCGCGGTCGTCCACGAGGTGCGGCGCTTCCTGGCCGTCTCGCCCGCCGAGGAGCCCACCACCCGGATCGAGTGCCGTTTCCGCTCGGGCCGCGGAGACTGGCTGAACGTCGAGTCCACGGTCAACCGGCACCAGGGGGGACTGATCTTCAACAGCCGTGACGTCACCGAACGCGTCCGGCTCCAGGCCCAGTTGCAGCACAACGCCGAGCACGACCCGCTCACCGACCTGCCCAACCGGGCACTCTTCACCCGCCGGGTCCGGCAGGCCCTCAGCGGCCGTCGCGCCTCCGACCCCGGCACCGCCGTGCTCTTCATCGACCTCGACGGCTTCAAGGGCGTCAACGACCGGCTCGGCCACCAGGCGGGCGACGACCTCCTCGTCCAGGCCGCCCGCCGCCTCCACGACTCGGTGCGCGCCGGGGACACCGCCGCCCGGCTCGGTGGCGACGAGTTCGCCGCCCTCATCCTCGGCGACGGCGGCCGCGACCAGGCGGCCCGCCAGAAGCAGGTCCAGGAGATCGCCGACCGGCTCCGGCTGACCCTCTCCCGGCCGTATCGCGTCGACGGGGGCAACGAGGTGCGGGTCGCCGCCTCCATCGGCGTCGCCTTCGCCGAGCCCGGCATCGAGGCCGGCGACCTCCTGCGCAACGCCGACCTCGCCATGTACCGCGCCAAGGCGGCCGGCAAGGACCGCGTCGAGCTCTACGCGCCCCAGATGCAGGCCGAGGTCGTCCGCCGGACGGAACTGGCCGCCCGGCTGCGCACCGCCCTCCACGACGGCGAGTTCGCCCTGCTCCACCAGCCGGTCGTCGATCTCGCCACGGGCCGGATCTCCGCCGTCAGCGCCCAGGCGCGCTGGCGGTCCGCCCAGGGCATCCTCTTCACCCCCGCCGAGTACCTCCGGGTCACCGACGACAGCGAGCGCACCGCCGAGCTGGGCCGCTGGCTGCTCGAAGAGGCCGTCGAGCAGGCCGCCGAGCGCGCGGGAATCGGCCATCGTGCACCCGTGTCCATCCGGCTCTCCGCCCGTCGCCTCCTGGACCGCTCGCTGCCGCTCGGCTCGATCGAGTCCCTGCTCGCCCGGCACGGGCTGCCGTCCGGTTCGCTGATCGTCGAACTCGCCGACAGCGACCCCCGCATCCCGCTCGACGAGCTGGAGCAGCGCCTGGTCGCCCTGCGCCGGCTCGGGGTGCGCATCGCGCTCGACGGATTCGGCAGCGGACATGTGGCGATCAACGCACTTCGCAGGCTTCCCGTCGACATACTGAAGCTGGACCGGGGCCTGGTCGAGGGCGTCGTCGAGTCGGCCCGGCTCCGCAAGATCACCCGCGGGGTGCTCCGTATCGCCGATGAACTCGGTATGCAGACCGTCGCCGAGGGGGTCGACGTACCGGAGCAGGTCATCGCCCTGCGGGCGATGGGCTGCAGTCACGCCCAGGGCATGGCGTTCTCGGGCCCGCTCGACGAGTACCGGCTGCGCAGGGCGCTCGTACGGGACGAGTACCCGCTGCCCGGAGCGGTCCCCGTACGTGTCGGAAACCGTCCCCCGTTCCGCTCAAATACTGAGACGTCCGTCCCACCCACTTGACAGTGGCGAGGGCTGAGAGGGAGGGTCATTGCCATGCGCACCCGAATTCTCGTACTTGGAAAGCGCGTCGGCTGAAGCAGGGCCACGGCAGGCCCCGCTTGAAACGCACCCGACGCGCTCCCCTCGCTTGCCTCACGGCACGAGGGGTTTTTTGTTGCACTGACTCACCCCAAATTCGTCCCAAACCCTCGTAAAACCCTCTGCTTCGAGAAGAGATGCTGATGACCGACCAGGCCACCGGGCACCATCCGCAGCCGCGGCCCCGTAGCGGCGCTCAGGCCGCCACCGCCGTCGAGCACGTCACGGGCGCGCAGTCCCTCATCCGTTCTCTCGAAGAGGTGGGCGCGGACACCATCTTCGGTCTCCCCGGCGGCTGCATCCTCCCGGCCTACGACCCGCTGATGGACTCGAAGAAGGTGCGCCACATCCTGGTCCGCCACGAGCAGGGCGCGGGCCACGCGGCCACCGGCTACGCCCAGGCGACCGGCAAGGTCGGCGTCTGCATGGTGACCTCGGGACCCGGTGCGACGAACCTCGTCACGCCGATCGCCGACGCGCACATGGACTCGGTCCCGCTCGTCGCGATCACCGGCCAGGTCGCCTCGAAGGCGATCGGCACGGACGCCTTCCAGGAGGCGGACATCTGCGGCATCACGATGCCGATCACCAAGCACAACTTCCTGGTCACCAAGGCCGAGGACATCCCGCGGACGATCGCCGAGGCCTTCCACATCGCCTCCACCGGCCGCCCCGGCCCGGTCCTGGTCGACATCTCCAAGGACGCCCTGCAGGCGAAGACCACCTTCAGCTGGCCGCCGCAGACCGACCTGCCCGGCTACCGCCCGGTGACCAAGCCGCACGCCAAGCAGATCCGCGAGGCCGCCAAGCTGATCAGCGCGGCGAAGCGCCCCGTCCTGTACGTCGGCGGCGGTGTCATCAAGGCCGGCGCCACCGCCGAGCTGAAGATCCTCGCCGAGCTGACCGGCGCCCCGGTCACCACGACCCTGATGGCGCTCGGCGCGTTCCCGGACAGCCACCCGCTGCACGTGGGCATGCCCGGCATGCACGGCGCGGTCACCGCCGTCACCGCCCTGCAGAAGTCCGACCTGATCGTCGCCCTCGGCGCCCGCTTCGACGACCGCGTCACCGGCAAGCTCGACAGCTTCGCCCCGTACGCCAAGATCGTCCACGCGGACATCGACCCGGCCGAGATCGGCAAGAACCGCACCGCCGACGTGCCGATCGTCGGCGACGCCCGCGAGGTCATCGCCGACCTGGTGCAGGCCGTCCAGGCCGAGCAGAGCGAGGGCAACAAGGGCGACTACACCGCCTGGTGGAGCGACCTGAACCGCTGGCGCGAGACCTACCCGCTCGGCTACGACCTGCCGGAGGACGGCAGCCTCTCGCCGCAGCAGGTCATCCAGCGCATCGGCCAGCTCGTCCCCGACGACACGATCTTCGCCGCGGGCGTCGGCCAGCACCAGATGTGGGCCGCCCACTTCATCGACTACGAGCGCCCGGCCACCTGGCTGAACTCCGGCGGCCTCGGCACGATGGGGTACGCGGTCCCCGCCGCGATGGGCGCCAAGGCCGGCATGCCCGACCGCCCGGTCTGGGCGATCGACGGCGACGGCTGCTTCCAGATGACCAATCAGGAGCTCACCACCTGCGCCCTGAACAACATCCCGATCAAGGTCGCCATCATCAACAACGGCGCCCTCGGGATGGTCCGCCAGTGGCAGACCCTCTTCTACAACCAGCGTTACTCGAACACCGTCCTGCACTCCGGTCCGGACGACATCCAGGCGAACAAGGGCACGCGCGTCCCCGACTTCGTCAAGCTGTCCGAGGCCATGGGCTGTGTCGCCCTGCGCTGCGAGGACCCGGCCGACCTGGACAAGGTCATCGCCGAGGCCAACGCCATCAACGACCGTCCGGTCGTCATCGACTTCATCGTCCACGAGGACGCCCAGGTCTGGCCGATGGTCGCCGCCGGCACCTCGAACGACGAGGTCATGGCCGCCCGGGGCGTCCGCCCCGACTTCGGCGACGGCGAAGACGACTGAAGCGCGGAACGAAGCAGAGCGAAAAGGAAGAGACCCAGACCATGTCCACCAAGCACACGCTCTCCGTTCTCGTCGAGAACACGCCCGGCATCCTCGCCCGGATCGCCGCCCTGTTCTCGCGCCGCGGCTTCAACATCGACTCCCTCGCCGTCGGCATCACCGAGCACCCCGACATCTCCCGGATCACCATCGTGGTCAGTGTCGAGGACCTGCCCCTGGAGCAGGTGACCAAGCAGCTCAACAAGCTGGTCAACGTCCTGAAGATCGTCGAACTCGAGCCCAGCGCCGCGATCCAGCGCGAGCTCGTCCTGGTGAAGGTCCGCGCCGACAACGAGACCCGCTCCCAGATCGTCGAGATCGTCCAGCTGTTCCGCGCCAAGACCGTGGACGTCTCGCCCGAGGCGGTCACCATCGAGGCCACCGGTTCGAGTGACAAGCTCGACGCGATGCTCAAGATGCTGGAGCAGTTCGGCATCAAGGAGCTCGTGCAGTCCGGCACGATCGCCATAGGGCGTGGTTCCCGGTCCATCACGGACCGGTCCCTCCGGGCCCTCGACCGCAGCGCCTGAGAACCATCGCCTCAGAGTCATCGACGGTCGACCGGTGGTCCATCCGCCGGTCCGACTGACGAGACCCGAAAACTTTCCTCCCGCTCCCCGCCGTACGGTGGGACGCAACACCAGCACCTCAAGGAGATACCCAGTGGCCGAGCTGTTCTACGACGATGACGCCGACCTGTCCATCATCCAGGGCCGTAAGGTCGCGGTGATCGGATACGGCAGCCAGGGCCACGCCCACGCGCTGTCGCTCCGTGACTCCGGTGTCGACGTCCGCGTCGGTCTGCAGGAGGGCTCGAAGTCCAAGGCCAAGGCCGAGGAGCAGGGCCTGCGCGTGGTCTCCGTCGCCGAGGCCGCCGCCGAGGCCGACCTCATCATGATCCTGACCCCGGACCCGATCCAGGCCCAGGTCTTCGAGGAGTCCATCAAGGACAACCTGAAGGAGGGCGACGCGCTCTTCTTCGGCCACGGTCTGAACGTCCGTTACGGCTTCATCAAGGTGCCCGAGGGCGTCGACGTCGCCCTGGTCGCCCCGAAGGGCCCGGGCCACCTGGTCCGTCGTCAGTACGAGGAGGGCCGCGGCGTTCCGTGCATCGCGGCCGTCGAGCAGGACGCGACCGGCAACGCCTTCGCGCTGGCGCTCTCGTACGCCAAGGGCATCGGCGGCACCCGCGCCGGCGTCATCAAGACGACCTTCACCGAGGAGACCGAGACCGACCTCTTCGGCGAGCAGGCCGTCCTCTGCGGTGGCACCGCGGCGCTGGTCAAGGCGGGCTTCGAGACCCTGACCGAGGCCGGCTACCAGCCGGAGATCGCGTACTTCGAGTGCCTCCACGAGCTGAAGCTCATCGTCGACCTCATGTACGAGGGCGGCCTGGAGAAGATGCGCTGGTCGGTCTCCGAGACCGCCGAGTGGGGCGACTACGTCACCGGCCCGCGGATCATCACGGACGCCACCAAGGCCGAGATGAAGAAGGTCCTCGCGGAGATCCAGGACGGCACCTTCGCCAAGGAGTGGATGGCCGAGTACCACGGCGGCCTGAAGAAGTACAACGAGTACAAGACCCAGGACGAGAACCACCTCCTGGAGACCACCGGCAAGGAGCTGCGCAAGCTCATGAGCTGGGTGAACGACGAGGAGGCGTAAGCCTTCGGGACAGGGGTCGGACGGTGCGTCCGACCCCTGTCCCCATCGTTGGACACCCCGTCCAACCACGGACGGGTGATCCTTCCAACGAGGCGCATGATCGGCGCCGACTCAGCACTACACTGCTCAACAACATTCGCGTTCAGGCCCACAGCGTCGTGCGCTTTCACGCGGCAAGCCCCCTCCACCGCCTGCGGCCGTCGGGACGGCCGTCCGCACTGGATCTGTGAGGACTCACGTGAGCTCGAAACCCGTCGTACTCATCGCTGAAGAGCTGTCGCCCGCCACCGTCGACGCCCTGGGCCCGGACTTCGAGATCCGGCACTGCAACGGCGCGGACCGCGCCGAACTGCTGCCCGCCATCGCCGACGTGGACGCGATCCTGGTCCGTTCCGCGACCAAGGTCGACGCCGAGGCCATCGCCGCCGCCGGCAAGCTGCGGGTCGTCGCCCGTGCCGGTGTCGGCCTGGACAACGTCGACGTCTCCGCCGCCACCAAGGCCGGCGTCATGGTCGTCAACGCCCCCACGTCGAACATCGTCACCGCCGCCGAGCTCGCGTGCGGTCTGCTGGTCGCCACCGCGCGCAACATTCCGCAGGCCAACACCGCGTTGAAGAACGGCGAGTGGAAGCGCTCCAAGTACACGGGCGTCGAGCTGAGCGAGAAGACCCTCGGCGTCGTCGGCCTCGGCCGCATCGGCGTCCTGGTCGCCCAGCGCATGTCGGCGTTCGGCATGAAGATCGTCGCGTACGACCCCTACGTGCAGCCCGCCCGCGCCGCCCAGATGGGGGTGAAGCTGCTGGCCCTGGACGAGCTCCTGGAGGTCGCCGACTTCATCACCGTCCACCTGCCGAAGACCCCCGAGACCCTCGGTCTCATCGGCGACGAGGCGCTGCACAAGGTCAAGCCCTCCGTCCGGATCGTCAACGCCGCGCGCGGCGGGATCGTCGACGAGGCGGCGCTGTACTCGGCGCTCAAGGAGGGCCGGGTCGCCGGCGCCGGTCTCGACGTGTACGCGAAGGAGCCCTGCACGGACTCCCCGCTCTTCGAACTCGACCAGGTCGTCTGCACCCCGCACCTCGGCGCGTCCACGGACGAGGCCCAGGAGAAGGCCGGCATCGCCGTCGCCCGCTCGGTGCGCCTGGCGCTCGCCGGTGAGCTCGTGCCGGACGCGGTCAACGTCCAGGGCGGCGTCATCGCCGAGGACGTCAAGCCGGGTCTGCCGCTCGCCGAGAAGCTCGGCCGGATCTTCACCGCCCTCGCGGGCGAGGTCGCGGCCCGTCTCGACGTCGAGGTCTACGGCGAGATCACCCAGCACGACGTGAAGGTGCTCGAACTCTCCGCGCTCAAGGGCGTGTTCGAGGACGTGGTCGACGAGACCGTGTCGTACGTCAACGCCCCGCTGTTCGCGCAGGAGCGCGGTGTCGAGGTGCGCCTGACGACGAGCTCCGAGTCGCCCGACCACCGCAACGTGGTCACGGTGCGCGGCACGCTCTCGAGCGGCGAGGAGGTCGCGGTCTCCGGCACGCTCGCCGGGCCCAAGCACCTCCAGAAGATCGTCGCCGTCGGCGACTACGACGTGGACGTGGCGCTCGCCGACCACATGGTGGTGCTGCGCTACGACGACCGTCCGGGTGTCGTCGGCACCGTCGGCCGGATCCTCGGCGAGGCCGGTCTGAACATCGCGGGCATGCAGGTGGCGCGCGCCGAGGAGGGTGGCGAGGCGCTCGTCGTCCTCACCGTGGACGACACGGTCCCGGCTCCGGTGCTCGCGGAGATCTCGGCCGAGATCGGCGCCGCCTCGGCCCGCTCGGTCAACCTGATCTGACGGACCCCGAGGTCCCCGTACCCGGTCGCTAGACGCTCGTCTTACACAAGCGTCTAGCGGCCGGGTACAGTGCTGTCATGGGACACAAGGAAGACCTGCTCGAAGGCGCCAAGCGCTGCCTCCTGGAGAAGGGGTACGGGCGGACCACGGCCCGCGACATCGTCGCCGCCTCCGGCACCAACCTGGCCTCCATCGGCTACCACTACGGCTCCAAGGACGCCCTGCTCCAGCAGGCCTTCCTCGCCCTCACCGAGGAGTGGGGCGAGGCGGTCGGACCCGCCGGCGGGGAGGAGCGGCGTGAGCTGCCGGCCGACCCGTACCGCCGCTTCCACGCGGTGTGGGAGCAGGTCATCGCCGCGGCCGGGGCCAGCAGGCCCGTCTGGAAGCTCCAGACCGAGATCGTCACCCGGCTCGACGACGACGAGAAGCTGCGCGAAGCGATCAAGGAGCCGCAGCGCGAGGGGCGGCTCGGCATGGCCGAGGGCTTCCTCGGCATCGACCCGGAGGCGGACCCCGAGAGGGCCCGGGTGGCCGGACTGCTGTGTCAGGCCCTCGCCACCGGAGTCATGATCCAGTGGATGGTCGACCCGGAGACGGCACCGAGCGCCGACGACCTCACGGAGGGCCTCAAGGTCCTGATGGGGGAGCGATAGGGCCGGATACGGCCGCAGTCGCCGCGTCCGGTGGGGCGGGTCCCCGGGTCTCAGCGCCAGGGCAGGTTCCGCCAGGGGCTGCCCTCGTGTTCCGTCAGGACGCGGTGGGCGGCCACGTTCTGTTCGTGGAACGGGCCGTACTCCTCCCCGTCGAAACGCAGCACCCGCCCCAGCGCGTACCCCGCCGAGTACTCCTGCCAGGACCCGTGCGCCGACCGGGCCAGCGCCCCCGCGTGGACGATCGCCTGCTCGGCCTCGGGGGGCGCGCAGAAACGTGCCGACAGGCCCCAGCGGGCCAGGTTGACCGCCCGCCCGTAGTCGTAGGCGACCGTCCTGCGCACCCGGTCGTCCGGTGCGAGCAGCCCGTCGGCACGGAACCTCGCCTCGTAGCGCACGATGCGGCGGACGAGGTCCTCGATGCGCCGCACCGCAGCGGGGCTCGCGCCCAGGTCCTGGGCGTGTCCGGCGGCCGTCTCGCGCCACTCGTCGGGTGAGGGCGGCGCACCGCGGGCGATCCGCAGCTCCTCGCGGACCTTGAGGGCGAAGTCCGGCTCGGGCGGGCTGTTGCGCCCGTCCAGGAGGGCGTTCAGCTGCTTACGCCACTCCGCCCGGTCGGTGATGCCCCAGCCGTCGCGGAGCGTGTCGAGTTCATGGGTGTACCCCATGTAGACCGAGCCGACATCGTTCCACGGCACGCCGTTGGCGAACGCCAGATGGGTGCCGCAGGCGAGGCCGAAGGCGAGCGGGCCGTGCAGGGGGCCGTGCCGCAGGGCGGCGAAACGGTCGCCCGAGACCCGCTCCCGCTCGCTGTACGCGCGCAGCCAGCCCGCGCGGTGCTCGGGCGTGGTGGGCAGCAGCAGCTGCGCGGGGGTGCCGGCGTTGACGGCGAGGAACAGCCGTGGGTCGCGCCAGGTGAACGCGGCGACCCAGCGGAGGGTGACCGCGTGGAACACCCAGTCCGGGTGCCATGGCGGCAGCATCCCGCGGGTGAGGACCTGCCGGACGAGGAGCCCCTTGGCCGTCTGCCCGGTCGGCCAGTGGACGTTGTCCGGAGCCGCGTCCACCTCGGCCCTGGGGGCGGCGATGAAGAGCTCGGCGTCGGCGAGGACACGTACCTGGGCCGGGAAGTCGCCGCGCAGTCCCGCCTCCCGCAGCCGCTGCTCGGTCTCGGACGGCGGGGTCCAGGCGGGCTCGGGGAAGGCGGGGCGGTTGCGGGAGTTCATGACCACGGGATGTTCCGGTAGGGGCTCGACGGGTCCTGGGCGAGGGTCCGGTGGATGGCCACGGACTCCTGGTACATCGGCTCGGGGTCGCCCTCGTCGAAGTGGATCAGCCGGGCGAGCAGATAGCCGAGCGAGAACTCCTCCCAGGAGCCGTACGTCTGCCGGGCGGCTTCGAGGACCCTGAGCACGGACTCCTCGGCCTCCTGCGGGCCGCAGTACCGTGCGCCGAGCGCGAGGCGTACGACGTTCACGGCGCGGCCGTGGTCGAAGGCGGCGAGGGTGTCGACCCGGCCGTCCGGCGGGAGGAGCCCGTCGGCGCGGAACCGCTCCTCGTAGTGGGTGATCCGGCGCAGGAACTCTGCGGCCTCGGCGGGGTCCTCGCCGTACCGCTCGTCCCGCTCGAACGCGGCGGAGACCGCCGTCGCCCACTGCTCGCGGCCCGGGGCGGCGCCCAGTCGTGCGGTGAGAGTGCGCCGGACGCCCAGGACGGACTCGGGGATCCGGCCGACCAGCCGGGTGGCGATCAGGAGCCGCAGCCTGTCCCGGAAGTCGGCCCGGTGGTGGACGGCCCAGGGCCGGCCCAGCCGGGAGACGTCGGTGGGGTAGTCCTCGTACTGGGCGCCGAGGCCGTTCCACACCAGGCCGTTGAGCACGGCGAGGTGCGCGCCGAGCGCGAGGGCGTGCGCGACCGGGCCGTGCAGCGGTCCGCCGGCATGGGTGAGCAGACGGAGCCGTGCGGGTCCGCCGCCCCGGGTCCCCGCCTCCTCCCAGGCCCGCCGGTCGGCGGCCCGGGCGGGGAGGGCGGCCTCGAAGGGGGTGTCCGGGTTGACCGCGAGCCACCACCGGTCGTTCGGCCAGGCCGCGGCGAGCCGGGGGAGGGTGGTCTGCTTGAACACCCAGTCGGGGTGCCACTCCGGCAGCATGCCCTCGGTCAGCACCGGTACGACGGTGCGCCGGGCGGCCTTGTCACGCCGCGAGGGGAGGGGCGGCGTGTACCCGGGGGCGTCCGCGTGCACCCGTGCCTGCAGGACGTAGAGACGGGTCCGTCCGAGGGCGTCCAGGACGGCCGCCCGGTCGTCGCGCGCCGCCGCCTCGTACAGCAGCCGTTCGGTGTACGTGGGTGGTGTCCAGGTCCCCGTGGTCATGGCGAGATCCTACAAACCGGCCCGGAGGGGCGGTCGTTCGGACCGGGTGGGCGATCAGAGCCGCGCCGACTTCAGGGACATGTGGAGCAGCAGCCGGTCCTCGCCGTCGTCCAGGTCCAGGCCCGTGAGCTGCTCGACCCGCGACAAGCGGTAGTAGAGGGTCTGGCGGTGGATGCCGAGGGCGGCGGCCGTGCGTCCCGCCTGGCCCGCGTTGTCGAGGAACACCTCGGCGGTGCGCGCCAGTTCGGCGTGGGCGGGGGCGACGAGCGGGGCGACGGCGGGGTCGACCTCGGGGTGGTAGAGCGCCGCGAGCAGACGGTACGGGCCGATCCCGGCCCATTCGGCGACCGGGCCGAGGCTCGGCTGGGCGGTGGCGGCGCGGGCCGCCGTGTTGGCCTCGCGCCAGGCCGCGGGGAGGTCCGTGAGGCCCCGGCGGGGGGTGGCGATGCCGGCCGGGGCGGCGGCGCGCAGCCGGTCGGCGGCCGTGCGGGCGGGGGAGAGGTCCTCGGGCGTGCGCAGCCGTACGAGGACGGCGAGGGACTCGCCGGACTCGCCCTCGGGGAGGACCGCGACGGCCGCCGCCCCGGGGACCGACCGGATCGAGGGAGCCTCACCCTGCCAGGGGGACACACAGACGACGGTGTGCAGACCGTCCGCGCTGGGGCCGAGGGCCACCCGGAGGGCCGCGACGGCCATGTCGCTCTGCCAGCCGCGCCCGGCGGTCAGTGCCGCCGCGAACTCGCGCGAGAGGTCGGCGTCCGCGCGCTCCTCGTCGGCGAGGAGGTCGCCGATCCGGGCGGCGACCTCCATGGCGGACGTGAGCCGGGAGGGCGTGGGGGCGGGCTCGGCGTCGAGCAGCCAGACGTACCCGAGGACGACCCCCCGATGGCGTACGGGCAGACAGATGCGGTCCCGCAACACGCCGGCGTCCGGGGCGGCCGGGATGCGGACCGGGCCGGTGGCCCGGGTGATGCCGAAACCCTCGAACCAGGCGCGGACCGCGGGGGTCGACTTCCGGGTCAGGATCGACCGCGTCCGGACGGGGTCCATCGCGGTGTCGTCGTCGCTGTCGTGGGCTCCGAAGGCGATCAGGCCGAAATCGCGGTTCTCCAGCGTCGCCGGCGCGCCGAGCAGCGCGGAGATCTCGTCCACCAGTTCTTGGTAATCGCCCTTCACAGCGCCATTCTCGCACCCTCTCAGACATATGTATGAGATGCCGCGCACGGATGCGTGACAGCTGTAGATGGCGGACGATCGGAGCGATCCCTAGGTTTCACGGTGGTTCTTCGTGCTGTTCCCGGATTCTTACGAAAGATCGGGTACAGCCCCCTTCGTCACCCTGTCCTTCTGGAGGTCCCCGTGCTGGGTCCCGTGATCCTCGCCGCGTCGCGCAGCGACAAGATGCGCCGTTTCGTGTCGGCCGCCCCCGGGACCAAGCAGGTCGTCGCCCGCTTCATCGCCGGCGAGTCGGTCGAGGACGTCGTCCCGATCGTCCAGGAGCTGAGCGACCGCGGCCTGGAGGTCACCCTCGACGTCGTCGGTGAGGACATCACCACCGTCGAGCAGTCGTACGCCGCCCGCGACGCCTACCTGCAGCTCATCGGCCGCCTCAAGGAGCTGGGCCTCGGTGAGCGCGCCGAGATGTCCGTGAAGCTCTCGATGTTCGGCCAGTCCCTGGAGAACGGCCACGAGCTGGCCCTCGCGAACGTCCGTCCGGTCGTCGAGGCCGCCGCCGAGATCGGCACCACGGTCACCCTGGACGCCGAGGACCACACCACCCTCGACTCGATGTTCGCCATCCACGAGGAGCTGCGGAAGACCCACCCGCAGACCGGCTGTGTCATCCAGGCCTACCTCTTCCGCACCGAGGACGACGCCCGTCGCCTCGCCGCGAACGGCTCCCGCGTCCGGATCGTGAAGGGCGCCTACAAGGAGCCCGCCTCCGTCGCCGTCCAGGAGAAGTCCGAGATCGACAAGGCGTACGTCCGGATCATGAAGATCCTGATGGACGGCGAGGGCTACCCGATGATCGGCTCCCACGACCCGCGCCTGATCTCCATCGGCCAGGAGCTCGCCCGCCGTGCGGGGCGCAAGCTGGACGAGTACGAGTTCCAGATGCTGTACGGCATCCGCAGCGAGGAGCAGCACCGGCTGGCCGCCGAGGGACACCGCATGCGCGTGTACACCGCCTACGGAACCGACTGGTACGGCTACTTCATGCGCCGCCTCGCGGAGAAGCCGGCCAACCTCCTCTTCTTCGTCCGCTCCATCCTCACCAAGGGCTGAGCCCACCTCTCACAAGGAGTCACGAGACTTATGGACGCTGTCACCCAGGTCCCCGCTCCGGTCAACGAGCCGGTGCACAGCTACGCCCCCGGCTCCCCCGAGCGCGCCCGCCTCGAGATCAAGCTCAAGGAGCTCTCCGAGAACCCGCGCGAGCTGCCGATGACCATCGGCGGCGTGAAGCGCCTCGGCGGCGGCGAGGAGTTCAAGGTCGTCCAGCCGCACAACCACCAGGCCGTCATCGGCACCTTCCGCGGCGCCACCACGCAGGACGCCCAGGACGCCGTCGACGCGGCCCTGGCCGCGGCTCCCGCCTGGCGCGCGATGGCCTTCGACGACCGTGCCGCGATCATCCTGCGCGCCGCCGAGCTGCTCGCCGGCCCGTGGCGCGAGACGCTGGCCGCGTCCACCATGCTCGGCCAGTCGAAGACCGCCCAGCAGGCCGAGATCGACACCCCGTGCGAGCTCGTCGACTTCTGGCGCTTCAACGTGGCGTACGCCCGTCAGATCCTGGCCGAGCAGCCGCCGGCGAACTCTCCCGGTGTGTGGAACCGTCTGGACCACCGCCCGCTCGAGGGCTTCGTCTACGCGATCACGCCGTTCAACTTCACCGCCATCGCGGGCAACCTGCCCACCGCCCCCGCCCTCATGGGCAACGTGGTGGTCTGGAAGCCGTCCCCGACGCAGACCCACTCCGCCGTGCTCCTCATGGAGCTCCTGGAGGAGGCCGGCCTGCCGAAGGGCGTCATCAACCTGGTGACCGGCGACGGCATCGCCGTCTCCGAGGTGGCCCTGAACCACCGCGACCTGGCCGGCATCCACTTCACCGGTTCGACCAGGACCTTCCAGCACCTGTGGAAGACGGTCGGCACCAACATCGAGAAGTACCGCTCGTACCCGCGGATCGTCGGCGAGACCGGTGGCAAGGACTTCGTCGTCGCGCACCCCAGCGCCGACCGCGCCATCCTGAAGACCGCGCTGACCCGTGGCTCCTTCGAGTTCCAGGGCCAGAAGTGCTCCGCGTCCTCGCGCGCCTACGTTCCGGCCTCCATCTGGAACGACGGCTTCAAGGAGGAGTTCGCGGCCGAGGTCGACGGCATCACCATGGGTGACGTCACCGACCTGTCGAACTTCATCGGCGCCGTCATCGACGAGCGCTCGTTCGCCAAGAACAAGGCCGCGATCGACCGTGCCGCGGCCGACCCGACCTGCACGATCATCGCCGGCGGCACGTACGACGACTCGGTGGGCTACTTCGTCCGTCCGACCGTCATCGCCTGCACCGACCCGGAGAACGAGGTCTTCAAGGCCGAGTACTTCGGCCCGATCCTCGCGATCCACGTGTACGACGACAGCGCCGCCGACGGGTACGACGCGATGCTGACCCAGATGGAGTCGGTCTCGGACTACGCCCTCACCGGCTCGGTCATCTCCGGTGACCGCGCGGCGGCCGCGTACACGATGGAGAAGCTCCGCTTCGCCGCGGGCAACTTCTACATCAACGACAAGTCGACCGGTGCCGTCGTCGGCCAGCAGCCCTTCGGCGGCGGCCGTGCCTCGGGTACGAACGACAAGGCCGGCGCCCCGCAGAACCTGATGCGCTGGACGCTGACCCGCGCCATCAAGGAGACGCTGGTCCCGCCGACCGAGTACGGCTACCCCCACATGGGCTGACGCCCCCCGCCTCCACGGAGGCCCGCCGCGCGAGCGGCCCCTGATCACCGCCCCCCTCCCCGGTCCCCCAACCGAGGACGGGGGCGGTTCTCATGCGGCGGGCTTACGCTGCTGGGAGGGGGCTTCGGTGAGGAGGCACGACATGCCTGGTTCGACGACGATCCGGCCGGGGCACGGGGTCGACGGGGTCGAGCACCTCGACGCGCTCCGGATGACGTCCCTGATGAAGGAGCTGGGCCGGCTGCTCACGGCTACGGGACCCGAGCGGATCACCGACACACAGGTGGCCGCCCTGTACGGCGGCGAGGCCGGCCGTCGGGAGGACCTCACCGACTGGGTGGAGCGCGTCGCCCGCGATCTGGAGAAGGCTACGGCCTGACCGGAACGCGCCGCGCGAGGAAGTCGCCGATCAGCGAGGCGATCCGCGGTGCGTGGGTCTCCAGGGCGAAGTGGCCCGTGGGGAGCAGGTGGATCTCGGCGTCCGGGAGGTCACGGCGGAAGGCTTCGGCGCCCGCCGGGACGAAGACCTGGTCGCCTTCGCCCCAGACCGCGAGGAGCGGGACCCGGCTGGTGCGGAAGTACTCCTGGAAGGCCGGGTAGAGGGCGAAGTTGGAGCCGTAGTCGGCGATCAGCCCGAGCTGGATCTCGTCCTGTCCCGCGCGGGCCATCAGGGCGGCGTCGTGGTGCCAGGCGTCGGGGTCGAGGAGGTCGCGGTACTCGGCCGGCACGCCCGTCTCGTACTGCCAGCGGATGCCGTCCAGGGAGCGGATGCCGCGCACCGGCTCCTCGGTCTCGGGGGTTCGCTTCTCGATCAGGGCGAGGACCGGCGCCCAGGCCTCGGCGCCGAGGCCCTCCTCGTACGCGTTGCCGTTCTGGCTGATGATCGCGGTGATCCGCTCCGGGTGGGCGAGGGCGAGGCGCAGGCCGATGGGGGAGCCGTAGTCCTGGATGTAGAGCGCGAACCGGTCCAGGCCGAGTGCATCGGTGAACTCCGCCGTGAGCGCGGCCAGTTCGGCGAAGGTGTAGTCGAAGTCGGCGGCGGAGGGGGCCGCGCTGCGGCCGAAGCCCAGGTGGTCGGGGGCGATCAGACGGTACCGGTCGGCGAGGAGCGGGATCAGGTCGCGGAACATGCGCGAACTGGTGGGGAAGCCGTGCAGCAGCAGAACCACGGGGGCGTCGGCGGGCCCGGCCTCCCGGTAGGCGATCTCGTGGTCGCGGACCGTCACGGTGCGATGGTGCGTCGGCAGCACGGCGCTCGTCATTTCTAACCCCTCAAGTTCGCGTCACTGGTTATGAGATGACTCAACCAGGTGGCAGCTAACCTGTCAATGGCGTTTTAACGGTTAGGAATGGGTGTGCGGGCCTGGGCGCGTGACCGTGAGGATCGCGCCCACCCGTGAACTCGGGGCCGACCGGCTGAGGGGCACGTCTTCCTGCGCCCGGCGGCCGGACGGACGCTGCCCGATCCGGCCGCGGCGCTCGTCTTCGACTGGAGGGACGGCGACGTGATGTGAGGGGAGCGGGGAGGGTCAGGAGGCCTTCGGGCGGTCCTGGTCCACCCGGCCCTTGGCCGTCTCCAGCTGGGAGGTGAACAGCGCGGAGAACATCGAGGCCAGGGCGATGGTGAGCGCGAGTCCGCCCGTCCCGAGCGTCCCGATGAAGCACGCCGCCGCCGCGCCGCCGACGACCACGGTCCACACCGCGAGCGCCACCTTGCCGCGGCGGCTGAGGAACAGCCACCGGTGCGGGGCGTCCGGCCGGGCCTCCAGGGCGCCCGCCGGTCCCGCCGTCGCCGCGCGCGGCCGCTTGAAGTAGCCGTACACCAGCCACTCGCCGCACAGCTCCCAGCCCTCGGGCTCCAGTTCGGCCAGGACCTTGGCGCGGCGCCGGGCGCCGATGATCTCGCGGCGGTACTCCCAGCGCAGTGCCGCCGTCGCGGAGCGGCGGCAGACGAACCGGCCGAGGGAGTCCAGGGACTCCACCTCCCAGCCCTGGTCGCCGTGGACGGTGAGCATCCGGCGGTCGTTGAAGAGGTCCGCCGTCCAGGTCCAGCTCTCCGCCTTCCCGTCCGGCTCGCCCGGCAGCGGTGCGAGCCCGCCGAGCTGGGCGGCGAAGGCGGTGGCCGGCCCGAACTCCTCCTCCGGGCGCGTCCCGGTCCCGGAGAGGTGTCCGCGCAGGTCCTCGACGGTGGCGGCGATCTGCTCCTCCGGCACGCCCGTGGTGCGCAGCGCGTCGGAGAGCTCGGTGAAGTAGCGGTCGGATTCCGTGGTCATGCGGTGGTTCCCCCTGGGTGGAGCGTGGTCTCGACGGCGCGGTGGAAGCGCAGCCAGTCGCGGCTCTCGGTGGCGAGGTGCTCGCGCCCCCGCGTGGTGAGCCGGTAGTAGCGGCGTCCCGGGCCGCGTTCGGCGGCGCGGAACTCGGCCTCCACCAGACCCGCTTCCTCCAGGCGGTTCAGTACGGGATAGAGCGTCCCGCCCTTGATCTCGCCGAGACCCGCCTCGGCGAGCGCCTTGGCGATCTCGTACCCGTAACTCTCGCCGTCGGTCAGGCGGGAGAGGACGAGCAGGTCGAGGACTCCCTTGAGCCAGCTGGATCTGCGGTCTGCGGCCATGGACGCATTGCAGCACCAGCTAGGTAGGAATGCAAGCTAGATAGGTCGGCCGTGTCATCAGGGGCTGACGCACCGTCCCGCGCCGTCTCAGATAGTAGGAAGTCCGAGTAATTGTGGAGACAGATGAGAGGACCTGCCCTAGCTTTGTAGAAGCCGAACGTCTCGCTACATCAGCGAATGGCGGTCGAGAGCGCGACGCCCCTGTGCAGGCAACCCCTGCGGCGGCGCTCCCCGCCCCTGCCGGCACCTTCGATCACCACTGATCTCCGCACGTCGGATCACCACTGATCTCAAGGAGTCGATCCCTCATGGCAACTCAGACCGCCCCCCGCGTCCGCCACTCCGCCAAGCGTCCCAGCGACGAGGCCCGCCAGAACGCGGCCGCCGCCCTCCAGCGCGCCCTCGACCGCCGTGACAACGGCGGCTCCACCGGCCACTGACACACCTTCACCCGGATGGCGCTTCGTCCACATGATGGACGTTACGTGTCAGACGATGGGACGAAGAGTAGGGTGCCGACATGTCTCACAGCATCAATCTCGCAGTCATTCCCGGCGACGGCATCGGCCAGGAGGTCGTGGCCCAGGGCCTCAAGATCCTCGCGGCCGTCCTTCCCCAGGACGTGAAGCTGGAGACCGAGGAGTACGACTTCGGCGCCAAGCGCTACCACGCCACCGGTGAGACCCTCACCGACGCCGACCTCGACTCGCTCAAGAAGCACGACGCCATCCTGCTCGGCGCCATCGGCGACCCGTCGGTGCCCTCCGGCGTGCTGGAGCGCGGCTTCCTCCTGAAGCTCCGCTTCGCCTTCGACCACCACGTGAACCTGCGTCCCTCGAAGCTGCTCCCCGGTGTCGCGACCCCGCTCGCCGGGCAGCCCGAGATCGACTTCGTCGTGGTCCGCGAGGGCACCGAAGGCCCGTACACCGGCAACGGCGGCACCATCCGCAAGGGCACTCCACACGAGGTCGCCACCGAGGTCTCGGTCAACACCGCCTTCGGCGTCGAGCGGGTCGTCCGTGACGCCTTCGCCCGTGCCCAGGCCCGCCCGCGCAAGAAGCTCACGCTGGTCCACAAGAACAACGTGCTGACCTTCGCCGGCCACCTGTGGACGAACATCTTCACCAAGGTCGCGGCCGAGTTCCCCGAGGTCACCACCGACTACCTGCACGTCGACGCCGCGACGATCTTCCTCGTCACCGACCCGGCCCGCTTCGACGTGATCGTCACCGACAACCTCTTCGGCGACATCATCACCGACCTCGCCGCGGCCGTCTCCGGCGGCATCGGCGTCGCCGCCTCGGGCAACATCAACCCGAGCGGCGAGTTCCCGTCCATGTTCGAGCCGGTGCACGGCTCCGCACCGGACATCGCGGGTCAGGGCAAGGCCGACCCCACGGCCACCGTCCTCTCCGTCGCGCTCCTGCTGCGCCACCTCGGCTACGAGACCGAGGCCGTCCGGGTCGAGGAGGCCGTCGCGGCCGACCTCACCGAGCGCGGCGACAGCGTCCGCACGACGGACGAGATCGGCGACGCGCTCGCCGCGCGAGTAGCCAGCTGACCCGGCCGGACTGACATTCCACAGCAGCCGCCGGGTCGCCACAGCGCCCGGCGGCTGACTTCTGCGCGGCCCCGGGTGCCCCCATCGAACCCAGGACCGTGTTCACCCGTTTCCCGCACCGGTCCCCGCGAGCGATAATCGGACGTGGGGCCGTGCCATGCGGGCATGCTCGGACGTCCACTCGTCAGGGACAAGCTGTCTCCGAGAGCGGCGTTCGCGCGCGGTCCTACCCACACAACCGGTGAAGGACACGCACTCATGACGACGCCCACGATCGAGCTCAAGCCCTCCTCCAGCCCGCTGTCCGCCGCGGAGCGCGAAGCGATCCTGGCCAACCCGGGATTCGGCCGCCACTTCACCGACCACATGGTCACCATCCGGTGGACCGAGGGCCGTGGCTGGCACGACGCCCAGCTCGTGCCGTACGGCCCGCTCGCGCTGGACCCGGCCACCAACGTCCTGCACTACGCGCAGGAGATCTTCGAGGGCCTGAAGGCCTACCGCCGCCCCGACGGCTCGGTCGCCAGCTTCCGTCCCGACGCCAACGCCCGCCGCTTCCAGGCCTCCGCCCGGCGGCTCGCCATGCCCGAGCTGCCCGTCGAGACCTTCGTCGAGGCCTGTGACGTCCTCGTCCAGCAGGACAAGGCGTGGGTCCCGGCGCACGGCGGCGAGGCCTCGCTCTACCTGCGTCCGTTCATGATCGCCACCGAGGTCGGCCTGGGCGTCCGCCCGGCCAACGAGTACCTCTTCGTCGTCATCGCCTCCCCGGCCGGCCCGTACTTCCCCGGCGGCGTGAAGCCCGTCTCCATCTGGCTCTCGGAGAACCGCGTCCGCGCCGTCCCCGGCGGCGTCGGCGACGCCAAGACCGGCGGCAACTACGCGGCCTCGCTGCTCGCGCAGGCAGAGGCCGCCGAGAAGGGCTGCGACCAGGTCGCCTACCTGGACGCCGTGGAGCACAAGTGGGTCGAGGAACTCGGTGGCATGAACCTGTACTTCGTGTACGGGAACAAGCTCGTCACCCCGACGCTCACCGGCTCGCTGCTCGCCGGCATCACCCGTGACTCGCTGCTCAAGCTGGCCGCGGACCTCGGTCTGGAGCCGGAGGAGGGCCGTGTCTCCATCGACCAGTGGCAGGCCGACAGCGCGAACGGCACGCTGACCGAGGTCTTCGCCTGCGGCACCGCCGCCGTGATCACCCCGGTCGGCACGGTCAAGTCCGAGCGGGGCGAGTGGCGGCAGTCGGACGGCGAGCCCGGCGAGGTCACGATGAAGCTGCGCGACGCGCTGCTCGCCGTCCAGACCGGCAAGGCCGAGGACGTCCACGGCTGGATGCACGAGCTGGGCTAGTCCCTACTCGGCGCGCACCAGGGCTTCCGGGGCCGTGACGGTCCCGGAAGCCCTGTTCGGCGTCAGGATCGCGTACAGCGTGCCGCCCACGAGCCCCGACAGCACGAAGCTGCAGTCGATCCCGCCGGTCAGGGCGAGCAGCGGTGCGTCGTACAGCGGCGTCGACACGGCGGCGAGGCCGACCGCCGCGCCGATCGCCCACGAGGCGGTGGCGCGCGGGTGCCAGCCCGCCGAGAACCAGTAGATCCCGCCGCGCGAGCGCCGGTTGTAGACCTGGAGCGCCTCCGGGTCGTACGACCCTCCGCAGCGCACATGGCCGATCAGGGTGATCACCGCCCACGGCGTGCCGATCGCCGTGAGGAGCAGCACGAACGAGGTCATCGCCGACTGCGCGTCCGAGGCGAAGTGGCCGAGGAAGACGAAGACCGTCGCCACCGCCGCGACCACGAGCGTGGCGCGGGCCCGGGTGGCCCGGGGCAGGATCGCGTCCAGGTCGAGGCCCATCGAGTACAGCATCAGTCCGGCGTTGCCGACGGAGCCGGCGGTGGCCGCGACGAGTAGCGGGACCAGGTACCAGGCGGGCGAGGCAGCGACCAGCGGTCCCGCGTAGTCGAGCCCGCCGCGGGCGGCGAGCGCCGTGAACGTGCCGAAGAGCTGGGGGACCAGCAGCCCGACGACCAGGCCGAGACAGGTGGCCCGCCGGACGGAGCGGATGCTGTGCCGCTCGGGGGAGACGTACCGGGTGTAGTCGCCGAGCAGGGTGATGAAGGCGACCGGTCCGCTGAGGCCCGCCGCCACCGCCGAGAGCACCCAGGTCGGCCAGAACGAGCCGAGCAGGTACGGGGTGTCCGGCACCGCCGCGGTCGTGAAGTCCCCGGCGTACGCGAGGAGTCCGATGGCCAGGAGTACGGTCATGACGACGGCGAGCGCCTTGCTCAGCTTGAGCAGCAGCCGGTAGCCGTACACCGCGGCGACCGCCGTGCAGGCGGCGAGCAGCGCGTAGACGACGGCGTGCGTGGCACCGCCGGCCGGCAGGCCGACCAGCCGGGCGAGCGTCCCCACCATCACGTCGCCGCCGATCCAGAGGGTCAGCGCGGTGTACCCCAGCGAGAGCAGCAGGCCGACCACCGAGCCGACCAGCCGGCCCCGCACGCCGAAGAAGGCGCCGGAGGAGGTGGAGAGGTTGGTGGCGGTACGGAGCGACACCAGGGCCAGCGGGGCGGTGACGGCGACGCCGACGAGGGTGCCGGTGACGACCGAGGTCAACGAGGCCCAGAGCCCGAGCCCGAAGGAGACCGGGAGCCAGCCGAAGACGATCACCCCCAGGCAGAGGTTGGACCCGAGCAGGATCGCGACGAGATCCCGGGGACCGCTGGTGCGTTCGGCCTCGGGGACGGTGTCGACTCCGCGCTGTTCGATCGGCATGGGGCCTCCTGGGGGCGGCAGTGGCGAGAGATTTAGAGTGGCGCTCAATGTGACCTGTGGCAGTGCCTCGCGTCAATCCTTGGAGAAGCGCGTCTCAACATTTAGAGTGTCGCTCAAACAGGAGGTGATGCGGACGTGCGACCGACCCCCGCGGAGTGCGACCGGCGGCCGCTCCACGGCGCCGCCGGGCTCGCCCGTGCCCGCCGGGCCCGTGGTCCGCGACGGCGAGGCGGTCCGCGACGGCGAGCGACCCGCCCGGCCGATCGAGTCCGCCCGGCCCCGGTCCCCGCGCCCTCCGTCCCCCCGGTTCCCTTCGTCCCCCTGCCCCCGCCGTTCCCCGGCTCCCTCTAGTGCCTCTAGGACCCGAGACCATGACCTACCGCATGCCCGCCGAATGGATGCCGCACGAGCGCACCTGGATGGCCTGGCCCAGCCCGAACCCCACCTTCACCAACGCCGACGAACTGGCCGAGGCCCGTACGGCCTGGGCGTCCGTGGCCCGGGCCGTACGCCGCTTCGAGCCGGTCACGATGGTGGTGGCGCCCGGCGACGCCGAGTCGGCCCGCGCCCTCGTGGGTGAGGACGTCGACCTGGTCGAGCGGGATCTCGACGACGCGTGGATGCGGGACATCGGCCCCACCTTCGTCACCGACGGCACCGGACTGGCCGCCGTGGACTGGGTGTTCAACGGCTGGGGCGGCCAGGACTGGGCCCGCTGGGAGCACGACTCGAAGATCGCCCGGCACGTCGCGGACGCGGCGGGAGTCCCCGTCCTCTCCTCGCCCCTCGTGAACGAGGGCGGCGCGATCCACGTCGACGGCGAGGGCACGGTCCTGCTGACCGACACCGTCCAGCTCGGCGCCGGCCGCAACCCCGGGTGGACCCGTGAGCAGGTCGAGGCCGAGATCCACGCCAAGCTGGGTACGACGAAGGCGATCTGGCTCCCGCACGGCCTCACCGGCGACTACGGCCTCTACGGCACCCAGGGCCACGTCGACATCGTCGCCGCCTTCGCCCGCCCCGGCACGGTCCTCGTCCACAGCCAGCAGGACCCGGCCCACCCCGACTATGAGCGCTCCCGGATGTACGCCCACATCCTGCGCGGCCGGACCGACGCCCAGGGCCGCCCCCTGGAGGTCGTCGAGATCCCGGCCCCGACCGTCCTCAAGGACGAGGAGGGCGACTGGGTCGACTACTCGTACATCAACCACTACCTGTGCAACGACGGCGTGGTCCTCTGCGCCTTCGACGACCCGCACGACGAGCTGGCGGCCGAGATCTTCCGCCGCCTCTTCCCGGAACGCGAGGTCGTCCTGGTCGACGCGCGCACGATCTTCGCAGGTGGGGGCGGTATTCACTGCATCACACAGCAGCAGCCGAGGATCTGAGGCAGGGAGGGGATGAGGTAGAACGTACGAGTGACCCGTATGGACCCCTCCGACCCCTCCCGCCTCTCCGGGGCCGCCGCCCCGGCCTCCCCGCCCCGTCGGCGCAACCAGGCCGCTCCCCCGCGCGGGGAGCTGCTCGCCGCCGCCATGGGCACCATCGCCGAGCGCGGGCTCGACGGGCTGACCATGGCCGGGCTCGGGCGGCAGGTCGGGATGAGCAGTGGGCACCTGCTCTACTACTTCCGCACCAAGGACGAGCTGCTGCTCCAGACCCTGGAGTGGAGCGAGGGGCGCCTCGGTGCCGAGCGGAGTGCGCTGCTCTCCCGGCCGGGGACCGCGCGCGAGCGGCTCGACGGGTACGTCGACGTGTACGTGCCCGACGGGCCGCGCGATCCCCACTGGATCCTGTGGCTGGAGGTCTGGAACCGGTCCCAGAACGCCGACGCCGACGGCCGGATCCGCATGGCGGCCATCGAGGGGGCCTGGCACCGGGACCTGGTCGCGATCCTGGCCGAGGGCGTCTCACGCGGCGAGTTCCGGGCCGTCGACCCGGACCGCTTCGCCACCCGTACGCGAGCGCTCCTGGACGGTTTCAGCGTGCACGTGGCCGTCGGCGTACCCGGGACCGGCCGGGAGCAAGTCCTGGAGCACGTGCGCGAGTTCATCGAGCAGGACCTGCTGGCGCGAGGGTGACCGCACGGGGCCCGGTCCCGTGCCGCGACCACAACGCACGTAAGTACACGAGATCGTTGTCCTCTGCACCCTTGTTGGCCCGGCGTCACCTCCGGCACGGTTCCGGTCCATGGGACGAGAGCACTGGAAGAAGATCTGGGTCGGCTCCGCCGGCAACATGGTCGAGTGGTTCGACTGGTTCGTGTACGCGAGCTTCGCCACCTACTTCGCGGGGGCCTTCTTCCCCGAGGGCAACGACACCGCCAAACTCATGAACACCGCCGGCATCTTCGCCGTCGGCTTCTTCATGCGGCCCGTCGGCGGCTGGCTCCTCGGCCGGGTCGGCGACCGCAAGGGCCGCAAGGCGGCCCTCACCCTCACCGTCACCCTGATGTCCGCCTCCGCGCTGCTCATCGCGATCGCGCCCACCTACTCCGTCGCCGGATACGGCGGCGCCGCGGTCCTCCTGGTCGCCCGGCTCCTCCAGGGGCTCTCCGTCGGCGGCGAGTACGCCGCCAGCGCCACCTACCTCACCGAGGCCTCCGCCCCGGAGCACCGCGGCTTCGCCTCCAGCTTCCAGTACGTGTCGATGACCGCGGGCCAGATCCTCGGCCTCGGGCTGCTGCTCGTCCTCCAGCACACCCTGTCCGCCGAGGCCCTGCACAGCTGGGGCTGGCGCATCCCGTTCGTCCTCGGTGCCCTCGGCGCGGCCGTCGTCTTCTACCTGCGCCGCACGATGCTGGAGACGGAGGTCTACGAGACCACCGCCGACGACGGCGTCGCGAGCGAGCAGAAGGGCACCCTCAAGGCCCTGTGGGCGCACCGGCGCGAGGCGTTCCTCGTCATGGCGCTCACCATGGGCGGGACGGTGGCGTACTACACGTACACCACCTATCTCACCAAGTACCTCTCCAACTCCGCCGGTCTTCCCAAGCAGACCGCGACCCTCGTCTCCTTCTGCGCCCTCATCGTCTTCGCCTGCCTCCAGCCGCTGGCCGGCCGCCTCTCCGACCGCATCGGCCGCCGCCCGCTGCTCATCACCTTCGCGGTGGGCTCCACGCTCCTCACCGTGCCGATCCTGACGATGCTGAAACACGCGGGCTCCTTCTGGCCGGCCCTCGGGCTCTCCCTGCTCGCGCTCGTCGTCATCACCGGCTACACCTCCATCAACGCCTGTGTGAAGGCCGAACTCTTCCCCACCGGCATCCGCGCCCTCGGCGTCGCCCTGCCGTACGCCCTCGCCAACGCGCTCTTCGGCGGCACCGCCGAGTACGTGGCCCTCTGGTTCAAGGACGCGGGCATCGAGTCGGGCTTCTACTGGTACGTGGCCGGCTGTGCGGCCGTGTCCCTGGTCGTCTACCTCACGATGCGGGAGACCAGGGACATCGACCTGGGCCGGGTCGGGACGGGCGACGCCGGGGTGCCCGGGCAGCGGCGCGGCCAGGCGGGAGGCTCGCCGGAGCGGCTCCCCGTGTCATGAGTCCGCGGGCGGCGGGTCTCCCGAACGGCTGCCCGTATCGTGAGACCCCCGTCCCGACGGGACCGTACCTGTGTCAGACTTCCGGCGTGCTTGCTACCACGATGATTATCGGCAGCAGCGCGCCGGTCCGCAGTGGCCACTGATTCGCGGCACGACCCCCGCGGCAGTGGACACCGTGCCTCAGACCCGCGCGCAGACCTCTCGCACCCGCGAGGGGTTTTTTCGTTTTCCGGCCCCACCCACGCCGGAAGCGGACGTCGCGTGAGAATGGGGGCAAGTGGATCCAGACCTTCCGGAGCCACATCCGACAGGAGCCATCACAGTCATGACCACGGAGAACGCCGAGAGCCAGCGCCTCGACGACAGCTTCCATGTCTTCGACACGACGCTGCGCGACGGGGCGCAGCGTGAAGGCATCAACCTCACCGTCGCGGACAAGCTGACCATCGCCCGGCACCTCGACGAGTTCGGCGTGGGCTTCATCGAGGGCGGCTGGCCCGGAGCCAACCCGCGCGACACGGAGTTCTTCGCCCGCGCCCGCCAGGAGATCGCGTTCAAGAACGCGGAGCTCGTCGCCTTCGGCGCCACCCGCAGACCGGGCGGCGACGCCGCCGCCGACCCGCAGGTCAAGGCTCTCCTCGACTCCGGCGCCCCGGTCATCACGCTCGTCGCCAAGTCCCACGACCGGCACGTCGAGCTCGCCCTGCGCACCACCCTCGACGAGAACCTGGAGATGGTCCGCGACACCGTCTCCCACCTGGTCTCCCAGGGCCGCCGCGTCTTCGTCGACTGTGAGCACTTCTTCGACGGCTACAAGGCCGACCCCGACTACGCCAAGGCCGTCGTCCGCGCCGCGCACGAGGCCGGCGCCGACGTCGTCATCCTCTGCGACACCAACGGCGGCATGCTCCCCGCCCAGATCCAGGCCGTCGTCGCCACCGTCCTCGCCGACACCGGCGCCCGCCTCGGCATCCACGCCCAGGACGACACCGGCTGCGCCGTCGCCAACACGCTGGCCGCCGTCGACGCCGGCGCCACCCACGTGCAGTGCACCGCCAACGGCTACGGCGAGCGGGTCGGCAACGCCAACCTCTTCCCCGTGGTCGCGGCCCTGGAGCTCAAGTACGGCAAGAAGGTGCTGCCGGACGGCGCCCTCGCCGAGATGACCCGGATCTCGCACGCCATCGCCGAGGTCGTCAACCTCACGCCCTCCACCCACCAGCCGTACGTCGGCGTCTCCGCCTTCGCGCACAAGGCCGGGCTCCACGCCTCCGCGATCAAGGTCGACCCCGACCTCTACCAGCACATCGACCCCGAGCTGGTCGGCAACACGATGCGGATGCTGGTCTCCGACATGGCGGGCCGTGCCTCCATCGAACTCAAGGGCAAGGAGCTCGGCGTCGACCTGGGCGACGACCGCGCCCTCATCGCCCGCGTCGTCGAGCGGGTGAAGGAGCGCGAGCTCCAGGGCTACACGTACGAGGCCGCCGACGCCTCCTTCGAGCTGCTGCTGCGCGAGGAGGTCGAGGGCCGGGCCCGCCGCTACTTCCGTACGGAGTCCTGGCGTGCGATCGTCGAGGACCGCCCCGACGGCACCCACGCCAACGAGGCCACCGTGAAGCTCTGGGCCAAGGGCGAGCGGATCGTCGCCACCGCCGAGGGCAACGGCCCCGTCAACGCCCTCGACCGCGCGATGCGCCTCGCCCTGGAGCGGATCTACCCGCAGCTCGCCAAGTTCGAGCTGGTCGACTACAAGGTCCGCATCCTCGAGGGCCGCCACGGCACCGAGTCCACCACCCGCGTCCTGATCACCACCAGCGACGGCAACGGCGAGTGGTCGACGGTCGGCGTCGGCGAGAACGTCATCGCGGCCTCCTGGCAGGCCCTGGAGGACGCCTTCACGTACGGAGTCCTGCGGGCCGGCATCGACCCCGCCGAGTAGTCAGGCCGCTGCCGGGAGCGGCGGTCTATGTCTTGTTTGTCGCGCTTCGGGTAGCGTCGAACCATGAGGACCAGGCCGCTCTCCGTACTGTCGGCCCTCGGCGGGCTGATACTGCTGCTGCTCCTGGTCCTGGCTCCCTCCGCGGGTGCCAGGGCCACGGGGATCTCCGACGCGGCCGCCGCCCTGGAACAGGGCCCGGTGTACGTCGACCCGGGCGCCGCCGACCAGCTGTCGAAGTCCCAGGCGGACGCCCTCGCCCAGAAGATCAAGGCCGCGGACAAGCCGCTGTTCGTGGCGGTCCTGCCCGCGAACGCGCAGTTCCCGCCGGAGAACCTCCTCCAGAACCTGCGGACCCAGACCGGAATCACCGGCCTGTACGCGGTCCGCCTCGGCACCGGCTTCGACGCGGGCGCCGACCGCGCGGTCATGTCCCAGCAGGCCGTGCGGAACCTCGTCACCTCCGTGAAGCAGCCGGGGGTCGACGCGGCCACCGAACTCGACGACTTCGTCGACCAGGCCCTGCCCACCCTGCGCGGCTCCGCCCCCGCGAGCTGGGGCTCCGTCGGCACCGACGACGGCGTCCCCGTCGCCGGCCTGGTGACCCTCGGCGCCGTGGTGGTCGCCGGAGGCGCGGGCGCCTACGCGGTCGTCCGCCGCAACCGGCTCCGCAAGGAGGCCGAGGAGCGCGCCGCCCTCGACAAGCTCCGGGTCGTCGTCGACGAGGACATCACCGCCTTCGGCGAGGAACTCGAACGCCTCGACTTCCACCCCGCGGAGGCGGGCGCCGACGACGCCATGCGCGGCGACTACGAACGCTCCCTCGACTCGTACGACAAGGCGAAGTCCCTGATGGCCTCCGCCGGCCGGCCCCATGACGTCCGCGCGGTCACCGAGGCCCTGGAGGAGGGCCGCTACGCGCTCGCCGTCCTGGCCGCCCGCCGTGAGTCCCGGCCGCTCCCCGAGCGCCGCGCCCCCTGCTTCTTCGACCCGCGTCACGGCCCGTCCACCGAGGACCGCACCTGGACCCCGGCCGGCGGCACCGCCCGCGAGGTCCCGGTCTGCGCCGCCGACGCGTCCCGGCTCGACGACGGCCTGGACCCGATGGCCCGCACGGTCGACGCGGACGGCGTCCGCCGCCCGTACTGGGAGGCGGGCCCGGCCTACGGCCCCTGGGCCGGCGGCTACTTCGGCGGCGGCATCCTCCCCGGCCTCCTCCTGGGCACCGTCCTCGGCTCGATGCTCTCCACCCCGGCCTACGCGGCCGAGTACGGCGGCGGCGACTTCCAGGGCGGCGACTTCTCCGGCGCCGACTTCAACTCCGGCGACTTCGGCGGCAGCGGCTTCGGCGACGGCGGCGGCTTCGGCGGCGGCGACTTCGGCGGGGGTGGCGGATTCGACGGCGGGGGCGGGTTCTAGGGAGTGTCCTGTCGCTCAGGCCGGGCTCGCGCCGTCCCTGATCCGGCCCGATCGACGAGACATCCCCGGGCGGTCCCTCAGACCAGTGGCTTCACCGACATCAGCAGGTGGCGGTGGGCCGGCTCCGGGCCGTCGGTCAGGAGGGCCCGCTGGCCCGGGCCGAGGAGACGGAAGTGGACCTCCGGGCTGTCCAGGGTGGTCAGGGCGTCCAGGAGGTAGCCGGGGTTGAAGGCGACCGTGAGGGTCTCCGGGCCCGTGAGGGTGGCCGGGAGGTGCTGGGAGGCCACGTCGTCCTCGTAGCCCGCCCGGAGGTGGATCGAGCGGGGGGTGAAGGTGAGCTGGACCGGGCTGTCGCCCTCGGCGACGACCGCCACCCGCTTCACGGCCTCCGTCAGCGGCACCCGGTCGGTGGCGGCCAGGGCGTGCTCGCCGAGGGTGAAGAGCTTGTCGTGGCGGGGGAGCCGTCCGTCCAGGAGGCGGGTGGTGGTGCGCAGGCCGTCGCTCTCGAAGCCGATCGAGCCGCTGTCCAGGGCGAGCCGGGCCGGGCCGGTGCCCGTCAGGGAACGGGCGATCTCGGTGAGGCGCCTGGCCGGGACGACCACGTCGGCCGGTTCGCCGCCGTCCGCCTCCGGCCTCCACTCCAGGGTCCGGACCGCGTAGCGGTAGCGGTCGGTGGCCGCGAGCGTCATGGTCGTACCGTCCAGGGCGAGCCGTATCCCGGTGAGGACCGGCAGCGAGTCGTCCCGGCCCGCCGCCACGGCCACCTGGCCGACCGCCGAGGCGAAGGCGTCCCCGTCCACCAGGCCGCGGACCTCGGGCAGCGCGGGCGGGGCGGGGTAGTCGTCCAGGGGCAGCAGGGAGAGGCCGAAGCGGGCGTCTCCCGAGGTGACCGAGAGACGGGCGCCCTCCACGGCGAGCCCGGTGACGCCCCGGGGGAGCACCTTGCAGATGTCGAGCAGCCGCCGGCCCAGGACCAGGGCGCTGCCCTCGACGTCCGTGTCGGCCTCGACCTCGATCCGGGCCGAGGCCTCGTGGTCGAGGCCGGAGACCCGCAGCCGGCCGTCCGCCGCCTCCAGGAGCAGACCGCCGAGGACGGGCATGGGGGAGCGGGCCGGCAGGACGCGCGCGGCCCAGGCCACGGCATCGGTCAACACGCCGCTGTCGATACGGAATTCCATGCCGCCGACGCTAGAGGCCGCCACTGACAACGCCGGTGACCTGCGAATCCGGGAACCCGGGAAGGGAATCGCTCCCCCGTTCGTTGGAGTCGATCAAAGGTCGACGACGTTCAGGGGGAGCAGCGCCATGAGCCACGGTCACGTCCAGGTGGAGGTCCACGGGACGGTGGAGCCCGGATTCGAGTCCGTACGGGAGGAGTTCGCCACGGTCGTGGCGAACGAGGCGCGCGACGGCGGAGCCCAGCTCGCCGTCCATCACCGCGGCCGGCTCGTCGTGGACCTCTGGGGTGGTGACGGGGTCGACGGGGACTCGCTCCTCGGCCTCTACTCCTCCTCCAAGGGGGCGATGGCCCTGGTCGCCGCGCTGCTCGTCCAGGACGGCGTGCTCGATCTCGATCGCCGGGTCGCCTCCTGGTGGCCCGAGTTCGCCGCCGAGGGCAAGGGGGAGCTGACCCTGCGGCAGCTGCTCGCCCACCGGTCCGGAGTGATCGGCGTCGACGGCGGCCTCAGCCCCGGGGAACTCGCCGACGACCGGGCGGCCGCCGCACGGCTCGCGGGCCAGCGGCCGTTCTGGGAGCCCGGCACCGCCCACGGCTACCACGCCCTCGTGATCGGCGCCCTCGTCGGCGAGGTCGTCCTGCGCGCCACCGGACGCACGATCCAGGAGCTGTTCGAGGAGCGGGTCCGCGCCCCGTACGCGCTCGACTACTACCTGGGCCTGCCCGAGGAGCTGGAACCCCGCTTCCGTACGGCCCTGCCGCTGCTGCCGACGCCCGCCGAGCAGGCCCTCCTCGCGGAGAACCCGATCGCCCCGGACAGCCTCATGGCCATCGCGTTCAACCTCCACGCGGACCCGCCGTTCGACGACGTCGAGTACGCCAACTCCCGTACGGTCCGTGCCCGGGCACCGCTCTCCGGCGGAGGCATCGGCTCCGCGCGCGGCCTCTCCCGGATGTACGCGGCGATCGCCGGCGAGCTCGACGGCCGCGCCCCGCTGCTGAAGCCGGACACGCTGGCGGAGTTCGCCCGGATCCACTCGTCCGGCCAGGACATGGTGACCGGCTCGACGAACGCCTTCGGCCTCGGCTTCGTCCCGCTGGCCACCCGCCACCCGGTGCTCGGCCCGGGCGCCGTCGGCCACAGCGGTGCCCCCGGCTCCCAGTCCTTCGCCGACCCGGCCACCGGCCTCGCCTACAGCTACGCCCGGCGGCGCTTCGGCTTCGCCGCGGGCCCCGGGGCCGTCGAGAACGACCGTCTGATCCCGGCGGTCGTCGCGGCGGCCGCGCGCCGGGACGAGATTCCGGGGGCGGCCGGAGCAGCCGTCTGATGTGATCGTCCCCGGCGCGACGCCGAGGGGCGTCCCACGCCGAGCGCCCGCCTTCCGCTGTCGCGGAGGGCGGGCGCGCTCGTGTCGCTCGGATGCGGGACCCGGGTCCGGGACCGTATCGCTTTCCGGGATCAGGCGGCGTTCTTGATCGCGGAGATGTCGAAGTTCAGCTTGACCTTGTCGCTGACCATCACGCCGCCGGTCTCCAGGGCCGCGTTCCAGGTCAGGCCCCAGTCGGAGCGCAGGATCTCGGCGGAGCCCTCGAAGCCCACGCGCTCGTTGCCGTAGACGTCCGTCGCGGAGCCGTTGAACTCCAGGTCGATCGAGAGCGGCTTCGTGACGTCCTTGATGGTCAGGTCGCCGGTGATCCGGTACGTCTCGCCGCCGAGCTGCTCGGCCCGCAGGGAGCGGAACGACATGAGCGGGAACTGCTCGACGTCGAAGAAGTCGCCGCTGCGCAGGTGGCCGTCGCGGTCCGCGATCCCCGTGTCGATCGAGGCGATCTTGACGTCGATCGAGGCCGTGGAGGCGCCCGGGTTCGCGCCGTCCAGCGTCAGGAGGCCCTCGTGCTCGGCGAAGGTGCCGCGGACGTTGGTGACCATGGCGTGACGGACGGTGAAGCCGATGCTGCTGTGGGCCGGGTCGATGGTGTAGTCGCCGGTCAGGGCGGTCAGGGCCGGGTCCACGGGGAGGGTGGCGACGGCGACGGCGGACTCGTTGCTCTTGCGGTTGAAGATACCCATGACTGACGGCTCCTTGATCGGGATGTGTGTCGAGCGGTTCTTGTTGAATCTTCAACGAGATTGACTGTAGACGCATTCCGTTCAACTTTCAACATCTCTGGAAGATGTTCACCGGAACGGTGCCGTCAGGGTGCCGACGCCCTCTGGCGGACGCGCGTAGATCTGCGGCACCATCTCCCTGCGCGAAGAGCACCAGAGCACCAGAGCACCAGAGCACCACCTGCACCACCGTCCCCACCGTCACGGTCACCAGCAGGAGGCAACCCCATGAAGCTCCGCTCCGTCGTCACCGCCCTCGCCCTCGTCCTCGGCGCACTCTTCGCGCCGGGCATCGGCGTCCTCACCGCCGCGGGCGAGGCCCACGCCGTCACGAAGATCAGCCACGCGACCGCCACCTCGATGTTCCGGTCCTCCGGGATCACCTGGTCCTCGTCCGGTGGCTGCTCCAACCGCAACGTCGCCACATGCACGTCCTTCGACCAGCTCAACCTGGCCACCGCCCAGGGCGCCCAGACCCTGCGGAGCGCCAGCGGCTGCGCCCTCAACATCACGGGCGGCACCGAGACCGGCCACGCGAGCGGCACGTACTCCCACTGGAACGGCTACAAGCTCGACTTCGGCAGGACCACCTGCGTCACCAACTACGTGAAGAACACGTTCACGTACATCGGCGTCCGCGGCGACGGAGCCCCGCAGTGGAAGTCCGGCGCCGGCAACGTCTACGCCGACGAGGGCAACCACTGGGACGTGACGTTCTACAACTGCGGCGGCTGCTGACCGGCGGTTCCGCTCCGGAAGAGCCCTCTTCGGCGGTCACTTGGACTAACCGAAGGGGGTTCTTGGACTGGAGGGGCCCGCGCGGCGCGATCTCGTTGACGGTGCCGCCGGGGCGGGGGCCAACTAGTGCGCATGTCCCTCCCCCCTTCGCGAAGAATCCGTGCGGCCTGTGCGCTCGCCGTCGCTTCCTCCGCCGTGTTCGCCCTGGCCGGGCCCGCCCTGGCCGAGGGCGCCACGGCCGGGGGCGCGGCGGCCACCCCCGCGGCCACCGGCACGGCGGCGTCCGGCGCCGCGGCCACCGACGGCCCCGTCATCGCCTCCAGCCGGCTCTCGGTCGCCGTCGCCGAGGACTTCCCCCGGGTCCTCTCGTACACCGACCGCGCGAGCGGCGCGCGGCTCCTCGGCAGTACGGCCCCGGTCACGCAGATCGTCCTCAACGGCACCGCCCGCGCCGTCCGGACCAAGGGCGCCCCCGTCCTGACCGCCTCCTCCGCCGCGTACACCCTCACCTTCCCCGACCTGCCCGGCGTCGAGATCGACGCACGGCTGAGCGTCGACGGGCGGGCCACCACGTTCCGGGTCACCGCCGTCCGCGACACCGAGGGATTCCGCGTCGGCACTCTCGACATACCGGGCCACGACCTGGTCTCCGTCGGTTCCTCGGACGCCGGCGCCGCGACCGCCTTCACCCGGCTCGACCCGGACTCCACCCGTACCGCCGACGTCTTCGCACAGGTCACCGACGCCACCGCCGCCGAGACCGCCCCGGTGGGCGCGAGCTACGCGATCGTCAGCACCGGGCGGCTCGCCGCCGCCGTCGAGTCCAACTCCAGCTACGACAAGCCCGCCGGTGCCTCCGCCCGCGACGGCGCCCGCTTCTGGCACCAGGCCCGCAAGCAGGCCACCGCCACCGGCACCGAGACCCGCGTCGGCGTCTGGTCCGGCCAGTGGACCTACCGGGGCGAAGGATCCCCGAAGCCCGCGAGCGGCGACGGCCTGCCCTGGGCCAAGGTCGTCGTCACCCCCGACGCCAACGCCGACGGCACCACCGACTGGCAGGACGGCGCCGTCGCGTTCCGCACGATCGGGATCAAGGCCCCGGGCAGCGAGGACACCCCCGACCGGGTCGTCGCCCACATCCCGTTCAACTTCGCCTCACAGGCCACCCACCCCTTCCTGCGCACCCTCGACGACGTCAAGCGGATCTCGCTCTCCACCGACGGACTCGGCCAGTTCGCGCTGCTCAAGGGGTACGGCTCCGAGGGCCACGACTCCGCCCACCCCGACTACGGCGGCAACTACAACAAGCGGGCCGGCGGCCTCGCCGACCTCAACGTCCTCCTCAAGGAGGGCCGGAAGTGGGGCGCGGACTTCGGCGTCCACGTCAACGCCACCGAGTCGTACCCCGAGGCGAAGAACTTCAGCGAGACCCTCGTCGACCGGACCAAGCCCGGCTGGAACTGGCTCAACCAGAGCTACTACATCGACCAGCGCCGCGACATCAACAGCGGTGACCTCGCCCGCCGCTTCCAGCAGCTGCGCGACGAGACCGACCGCAACCTCTCCACCCTCTACATCGACGTCTACTACACCCACGGCTGGATCGCCGACGAGACGATGCGGGCCGTCCAGAAGCAGGGCTGGAACGTCGCCACCGAGTGGTCCGAGAAGTTCGAGCGGGCCTCCCTCTGGTCCCACTGGGCCAACGACCTCGACTACGGCGGCGCCACCAACAAGGGCCTCAACTCGCAGATCGTCCGCTTCATCCGCAACGGCGAGAAGGACGTCTGGAACAACCACCCGGTCCTCGGCCAGACCGCCCTCGTCGACTTCGAGGGCTGGACCGGCGAGACCGACTGGAACGACTTCACCGCCAACATCTGGCAGCGGAACCTGCCCGCCAAGTACCTCCAGCAGCAGCGCATCACCCGCTGGAACGGCAACGACATCACCTTCACCGGGGGAGTCCGCGGCACCGTCGAGAACGGCGTCCGCACCTTCTACGACGACGGCCGCAAGGTCCTCGACGGCGAGGCGTACCTGCTGCCCTGGGACGACGGCAAGAAGCTGTACCACTACAACAGGACCGGTGGCGCCACCAGTTGGGCCGTCCCGGCCGGCACCCGCTCGTACTCCGTGTACAAGCTCACCGACAACGGGCGCGTGAAGACCGCCACCGTGCGGCCCGCCGACGGGAGGATCACCCTCGACGCCGTCGCCGGACAGCCCTACGTCCTCCACCCCGACAGCGCGCCCGCACAGCGCGCCCCCAGGTGGGGCCAGGGCACCCCGGTGAAGGACCCCGGCTTCAACGACGCGACGCTCGGCGCCTGGACCCGGACCGGCACCGTCGCCCGCGACACCGACGAGCAGGGCCGCAACAGCGCGAAGCTCTCCGGCACCGCCGTCGCCGCGGTCGGCCAGTGGATCACCGGCCTCACCCCGGGCACGCGGTACACCGCCTCCGCCCTGATCGAGGTCCAGCCCGGCGCCACCCGGCCCACCACCCTCTCCGTCGGTGGGCGGTCCGTCACGGTCGAGCGGTCCGCGCTCCAGGACCGGGTCGCCGCCTCCGACTGGAACGGCACCCGCCTCCAGCGCGCCAAGGTCACCTTCACCGCCCCGCGCCACGGCGGCACCACGTTGAGGATCGAGGCGGCGGGCGGCAGCGCCGCCACCGTCCGGATCGACGACGTCCGCGTCGTCGCCAACGCCCCCGCCACCCGGGACGGGACCGTGGTGTACGAGGACTTCGAGGCCGTCGACCAGGGCTGGGGCCCCTTCCTCAAGGGCGACGCGGGCGGCACGACCGACCCGCGCACCCACATCGCCCAGCTCCACGCCCCCTACACCCAGGCCGGCTGGAACGGGAAGCTGATCGACGACGTCATCGGCGGCGCCGAGTCCCTCAAGTCCCACGACGAGAACAGCGGACTCGTCTACCGGACCGCGCCCTGGACCGTCCCCATGAAGGACGGCCGCACCTACCGCGTCGCGTACGACTACCGGTCGAGCCACGCGGGCGCGTACGAATGGATCACCGGCTACGACCGGACGGACGGGACCTCCGTGGAGACCCGCCGCACCCCGATCGGGCAGCAGAGGGACAGCGGGCACTTCTCCGAGACCGTCACCGCCGGCTGCGGCGACACCTGGACCGGGCTGCGCAAGCGCGGTGACGCCCCGGACGGCGCCGACTTCGTCCTCGACGCCTTCACCGTCACCGACCTCGGTCCGGCCGCCGAGCGCGCCGCCTGCGGCACGCTGACCGTCACCGCGCCCGAGACCCTGGAGCCCGGCCGCCCGAACCAGGTCACGGCCACCTTCGCCAACGACGAGGCCACCGAGGTCTCCGGCGCCCTGGCCGCGCTCGCCCTCCCGGCCGGCTGGACCGCCGAACCGGCCGCGCCCGTCACCCTCGACGCGGTCGCGCCGGGCGCGAAGGCCACCGCCACCTGGCAGGTGACGCCCCCGGTGGACGCGGCCTACCGGCCGTACACCCTCGACGCCTCCCTCACGTACCGCCTCGGGGGAGGGGAGCGGAAGCTCACCACCGCCACCACCGTCCGCACGCTGCCCCCGCCGCCCACCGCCGACAGCTGGGCCAGTGATCTCGACTGGACCTCGTCGAGCAACGGCTGGGGCCCCGTCGAGCGTGACCTCTCCAACGGTGAGACCGGCACCGGCGACGGCTCCCCGCTGCGGATCGGGGGAGTGACGTACGCCAAGGGCCTGGGCAGCCACGCACCCGCGAAGGTCCGCTACTACCTGGGCGGCCGTTGCACCTCCCTCACCGCCGAGGTCGGGGTGGACGACGTCCAGACCAGCCGGGGCAGCGTCCGGTTCAGCGTCCTCGCCGACGGCGCCGAGCGGGTGAAATCCCCGGTGCTCGGGGCCATGGACACCGCCTGGTCGCTCACCGCCGACGTGACCGGCGCCACCTGGGTCGACCTGGTGGTCTCCGACGGCGGCGACGGCAACGGCAACGACCACGCGGACTGGGGCGACGCCCGCTTCCACTGCGGAGCCTGACCGCCGTACGGGACACGGGCCCGCGACCCTCCGGGGGCGCGGGCCCCTTCCGCGCCCCCGGAGGGCCGCCCGGTGGGCCGCGGCGCGAGGCCGACGCGGGCGCGGACGGATGCGGGCCCACCGAGGTCTATGTTGAACTCCTACAAACACGAGGGGTACCTGGCTGTTGACTCGTGCTGAACGGTTCCTCGTTCTGTCCAGCCCCACCAGGAATCGACACGCGAGACTGTACGGAGTCGACGGCGGGGTTTTCTTGTCCGACTTCGTAGGGTCGGTACATGACCGTTGTGGACCAGATCCCGAGCGAGCCCGCTGACGCCCGTGGCCGAGTGGCCGAGCTGCACGTCCTGCGCGAGCAGGCTCTCCGCGGCCCGAGCGACCGCGCGACCGAGGCCCAGCACGCGAAGGGCAAGCTGACGGCGCGTGAGCGCATCGAGCTGCTGCTCGACCCTGGTTCCTTCAGCGAGGTCGAGCAGCTCCGCCGGCACCGTGCCCAGGGCTTCGGCCTGGAGGCGAAGAAGCCGTACACCGACGGGGTGATCACCGGATGGGGCACGGTCGAGGGCCGGACGGTCTTCGTCTACGCGCACGACTTCCGGATCTTCGGCGGCGCGCTGGGCGAGGCCCACGCCACGAAGATCCACAAGATCATGGACATGGCCATCGCGGCCGGTGCCCCGCTGGTCTCCCTGAACGACGGCGCGGGCGCCCGTATCCAGGAGGGCGTCTCGGCGCTCGCCGGCTACGGCGGCATCTTCCAGCGCAACACCCGCGCGAGCGGTGTCATCCCGCAGATCTCGGTGATGCTCGGCCCGTGCGCCGGCGGCGCGGCCTACAGCCCGGCGCTGACGGACTTCGTCTTCATGGTCCGTGAGACCTCGCAGATGTTCATCACCGGCCCGGACGTCGTGAAGGCGGTCACCGGCGAGGAGATCACCCAGAACGGCCTCGGCGGCGCCGATGTCCACGCGGGTGTCTCCGGTGTCTCCCACTTCGCGTACGACGACGAGGAGACCTGCATCGCGGAGGTCCGCTACCTCCTGTCGATGCTCCCGCAGAACAACCGCGAGAACCCGCCGACCGTCGCCTCCGAGGACCCGGCGGACCGCCGCTCCGAGGTCCTGCTCGACCTGGTCCCGGCCGACGGCAACCGCCCGTACGACATGCACAAGGTCATCGAGGAGCTCGTCGACGACGGCGACTACCTGGAGATCCACGAGCGCTGGGCCCGCAACATCATCTGCGCGCTCGCCCGCCTCGACGGCCAGGTCGTCGGCATCGTCGCCAACCAGCCGCAGACGCTGGCCGGTGTCCTCGACATCGAGGCCTCCGAGAAGGCCGCCCGCTTCGTGCAGATGTGCGACGCCTTCAACATTCCGATCATCACTCTTCTGGACGTACCCGGCTTCCTGCCGGGCGTCGATCAGGAGCACGGTGGAATCATCCGGCACGGCGCGAAGCTGCTGTACGCCTACTGCAACGCGACCGTGCCCCGGATCTCGCTGATCCTGCGCAAGGCGTACGGCGGCGCGTACATCGTCATGGACTCCCAGTCCATCGGCGCCGACCTGACGTACGCCTGGCCCACCAACGAAATCGCGGTCATGGGCGCCGAGGGAGCCGCCAACGTGATCTTCCGCAAGCAGATCGCCGAGGCCGAGGACCCCGAGGCCATGCGGGCCCGCATGGTCAAGGAGTACAAGGCCGAGCTGATGCACCCGTACTACGCGGCGGAGCGCGGCCTGGTCGACGACGTCATCGACCCCGCCGACACCCGCCAGGTGCTCATCAGGTCCCTCGCGATGCTCCGTACCAAGCACGCCGACCTGCCGTCCCGCAAGCACGGCAACCCGCCTCAGTAAGAGGAGTCATCCACGTGACAACCCCTGCCAATCTTCTCCGTGTGGAGAAGGGCCAAGCCGACCCCGAGGAGCTGGCGGCCATCACGGCCGTCCTGCTCGCCCGTGCCGCCGCCCGGTCCGACGAGGACACCGCCGCGGGCCACCGCGGCCGCACCACGGCCGGCTGGCGCCGCCTGGAGCGCGAGCACGGCTTCCGCGCGCCGCACAGCTGGCGCTGAGCGACCGGAAGAGGGCCTGAACCCGGGTGACACCGGGTTCAGGCCCTCTTTCGTGCCCCAGGGCCCTCACACGCCGTTCTGAGGCCCTGACTCGCCGTAGGGCCCCCGGCCCCGGCACGGGGGAGCAGAGCGGCCCGCGCACACGCCGAAGGCCGCGTCCCCGGGGGAACGCGGCCTTTCGGTACGGGGCGCCGGGGGACAGCTACCGCAGGCGGGCCATGAGGGCGTGCTCGACCAGAGTGATCAGCGCGCTCTTGGCGTCGGCGCGGTGCCGGGCGTCCGTGGTGATGATGGGGGTGTCCGGGCCGATCTGGAGGGCCTCGCGGACCTCCTCCGGCTGGTACGGCTGGCTGCCGTCGAAGCCGTTGAGGGCGATGACGAACGGCAGGCCGCTGTTCTCGAAGTAGTCGACCGCGGGGAAGCAGTCGGCGAGACGGCGGGTGTCGACCAGGACGACGGCGCCGATGGCGCCGCGGACCAGGTCGTCCCACATGAACCAGAAGCGGTCCTGGCCCGGCGTACCGAAGAGGTACAGGATCAGGTCCTGGTCCAGGGTGATGCGGCCGAAGTCCATGGCGACGGTCGTCGTCGTCTTGTCGCCGGTGTGCGTGAGGTCGTCGATGCCCGCGGAAGCGGACGTCATGACGGCCTCGGTACGCAGCGGGTTGATCTCCGAGACGGCGCCGACGAACGTGGTCTTGCCCACGCCGAAGCCACCCGCCACCACGATCTTCGCGCTGGTGGTTGAACGGGCCGCGCCGCCGCTAGAGCTTGCGAAGTCCACTGAGCACCCTTTCGAGCAGTGTCACGTCTGGCTGACCGCCGGCGGCCTCGTCGCCGCCCGGCTGGTGGATGGCGACGAGCCCGGCCTCTGCCAGGTCGGCCACGAGGATTCGGGCGACGCCGAGGGGAATGGAGAGAAGGGCCGAGATCTCGGCGACCGACTTGATCTCGAAGCACAGCCGGCAGATCCGCTGGTGCTCGGGCAACTGCCCCTGCAGCCGGGACGGATCGGCCGTCGTGCTGACCAGCGCCTCGATGGCGAGCTGGTAGCGCGGCCGGGTCCGGCCGCCGGTCATCGCGTACGGACGTACCAGCGGGTTGTGCGAGCCGCCCGAGCTGCTGGAGCCCGCGGCGGACTGGGCGCGCGAGGAGCCCTGCGCACCCGCGGGCTGAGCGTGAGGCTGCCGATAGGGCTGCGAAACGCCCTGTCTGCTCGGGGTGGAGGGAAAGTTGAACCGGTTCTGCGCGGTCTCGCCGAGCGGTGCCTGGTGCGCGTCATAACCGTTGTACGGGCTTGAGCCCGGTGGTGTTCCCACGTCTCCTCCTCCGACTGCCTCGCGGTCCATGTCCCTTGGAACCGCGCCACCGCACCTTACGGGGCGGTGGCGCGAAACGCACTGTCTGTCTGTTAGTTGAGAAGACTTCCCTGAAGCTCCGCCCGGAGGTCAGGAGTCAGGACGGTGCCCGCGCGGTCCACGAGGAGTGCCATCTCGTAGCCCACGAGACCGATGTCGGCCTCGGGGTGAGCGAGCACGGCCAGCGAGGAGCCGTCCGAGATCGACATGATGAAGAGGAAGCCGCGCTCCATCTCCACCACGGTCTGATTGACCGCACCACCCTCGAAGATCCGGGACGCGCCCGCGGTCAGCGAGGTCAGTCCGGAGGCGACGGCCGCAAGCTGGTCGGCGCGGTCCCGGGGGAAACCCTCGGACATCGCCAGCAGGAGTCCGTCGGCGGAGACCACCACCGTGTGCGACACCCCGGGGGTGTTGTCCACGAAGTTGGTGATCAACCAGTTCAGATTCTGCGCCGCCTGGCTCATGCTCACACTAACGCTCCTGGTTGTAGGTACTGCCCGGGCCGAGGCCCGATCCGTTCGTGTCCGTTCCCGCGCTGCGTCCCTGCTGGACGCCGCGGCGCAGGTTGCTCAACCTGCCCCGCACGTCCTCGGGTGCGCGGGAGACCTGGGGGCCGCCCTGCGGGGTCTGCTCCGCCGTGCCCTCGACCAGGTTGGCCTTCGGGACCCGGCGGGGGAGACCGGACGAGGTGACCCCGCCCGCCTTCGGGTCCTTGAGCTTCCCGGCCCGCTGCCAGCGCTCGTCGTTGGTCGAGCGCCATTCGTCGGTGGGGTCGGCGTCGTTCTGCTGCTGCTCCTGCGCCGGCTGCGCGGGCTTCGCCTGCTGCGGTGCCTGCTGCTGCGGCGCCTGCTGGGTCGGCGAGGCGACGCTGCCGCGGCGCGGCAGTCCGGCGTCGGTCAGCGCGTGACCGGCGTCCGGGGCGGCACTCGGGGTCGGACCCGGACGGTCGAAGCCTACGCGCTCGTGGGCCTGTTCGGGAGCGCTCGGAGCAGATTCCGATTCCGCTCCGAACGGCTGCTGGTAGCCGCCCTGGTAAGCGCTCTGATCCTGCCAGTCTCCCTGGTGGGACTGGGTTTCGAACGCATTGCCGTACTGCTGGTGTTCGGTTCCCGGGGTCTCGTACGAAGCTTCCGCATAGCCCTGCTGCGGGTACGCCTCGTAGCCCTGCTGCGGGTACGCGTAGCCGTCCTGCTGCTGCGGGAAACCGGCCGCGTACTCCTGGCCGTATCCCTGCGACTGCTGGGGCTGCTGCTGTCCGTACTCCTGCGCCGGGGCGTACTGCTCGGCGGGGTAGTCCTGCCCCTGCCGGCCGTACTCCTGACCCTGGCCGTACTCCTGGCCCTGCTGCCCGTACTCCTCCGGCTGCTCCGCCTCGTCGCGGAAGAGCGGCCGGTCGTCACCCTGCGCCTGGGCCTCCAGGGCGGCACGCCGCCCCTCGCGCTTCAGCGAGCGGTCGACCGGGTCGAGCTGACGCTCCTCATCGACCGGCTGGTCGTAGCGCGAGTCGTCGAAGCCGAGGTCGGCGGCGGTCAGCATCGGCTGCTGCTGCGGCGGGGCGCTCTCGAAGGCGTTCTGCTGCGGCTGCTGCTGCTGCGGAATGATCTGCGAGACCGTGAAGTCGTCCTGGAGCGGCTGCTCGCCACCGCCACCGTGCGTGATCGCGTCCGGCAGCATGACCAGCGAGGTCGTACCGGCCTGCTCGCCCGAGGGGCGCAGCTGGACCCGGATGCCGTGGCGGTCGGCGAGCCGGCCGACCACGAAGAGGCCCATGCGCTGCGAGACGGCCGCGTCGACGGTCGGCGGGTTGGCCAGCTTGTGGTTGATGTCCGCGAAGTCCTCGGCGGTGAGGCCGATGCCCTTGTCGTGGATCTCGACCATCACACGGCCGTCGGGGAGACGGGTCGCGGTGACGCGGACCTTGGTCTGCGGGGAGGAGAACGTGGTGGCGTTCTCCAGGAGCTCGGCGAGGAGGTGCACGAGGTCGGTCACGGCCTGGCCGTGGATCTCGGCCTCCGGCACGCCGGCCAGCTCGATGCGCTCGTACTGCTCCACCTCGGAGGAGGCGGCCCGCATGACGTCGACCAGCGGGACCGGCTGGTCCCAGCGGCGGCCCGGCTCCTCGCCGGCGAGGACGAGGAGGTTCTCGCCGTTGCGGCGCATACGGGTCGCCAGGTGGTCCAGGCGGAAGAGGTTCTCCAGCTGGTCCGGGTCGGCCTCGTTGTTCTCCAGGTCGGTGATGAGGGTCAGCTGGCCCTCGATCAGCGACTGGTTGCGGCGCGAGAGGTTGGTGAAGATCGCGTTGACGTTGCCCCGGAGCATGGCCTGCTCGGCGGCGAGCCGGACGGCCTCGCGGTGGACCTGGTCGAAGGCGCGGGCGACCTCGCCGATCTCGTCCTGCGTGTCGATCGGGATCGGCTGCACGCGGGTGTCGACGCGGCCGGGCTCGGTACGGGACAGCTGGTCGACCAGCATCGGCAGACGCTGCTCGGCGATGCCGAAGGCGGCGGTGCGCAGCTGCTGCATCGCGCGGCTCATCTGGCGGGCCATCATCCCGGCGAGGATGAAGGCGGCGAGGAGGGCGATGACGACGATGCCACCGTTGACCCAGGCGTCCGTCTTGGCCTCGTCGGAGATCTTGATCGCCTCGGCCACGGCCTTGTCGACCAGGGCCTTCTCGACCTCGCTGTAGCCGTCGAACTTGGCGGTGGCGACGGCCATCCAGCTGTCGGCGGTGATGCCCTTGGTCTTGAGGGCGGCGAGGGCCTCGGGGTTCTTGGCGCTGCCGATCTGGCCGGCGACACCGGAGAAGACCGAGCCGTCCTTGCCCTTGGGCAGGTCGAGGCCGGCGGCCTGCATCTCCTTGGCGCCCTCGGTCGCCTTGGTCTTCATGACCTTCTTGAGCAGTTCGACGTCCTCGGGCAGACCACCGGAGGAGAACTCGCCGAGGGCGATCTGTTCCAGGTAGTTGTACGAGTTGAACGCCACGGACTGCTGGGCGAAGACGCCTTCGGCGCGGCTGGGCCGGACCAGGAGCTGGGTGCCGATGGAGCGCTGGAGGGACTCCGCGCCCTTGGCCAGCTGGACGGCGTAGACGCTGCGGCCGTAGGTGGTGATGTTGCCGGTGCCGAGGCCGAGCTCGTTGGAGAACTCGGTCAGGTAGTGCTGGACCCCGGTGTAGCCACGCTGGGTGTCGACCGGGTCGAGACCGCCGGTGTACGCGATCTCGCGCAGCGCGGTGAGCTTCGGCTCCTCGTCCCGGAAGAGGTTCAGCCGGCGCTCCAGGCCCTGGCCCGAGGGCAGGTTCTTGGCGGCCTCGTCGAACTTCAGCTTGGCGGCGTCGGTCGCGGCGTACGCCTTCGTGACCTCGTCGCTCTTGCGGTCCTCGCGGGTCCTCACCCTCAGGAGCGGAGCCGCGGTGAGGTCGCGCTCGTTGAGGAGGGCGGTGCTGTACTCCGAGGCGGCGCGCACGATGAGTGCCGTCTTCTCGGCGTCCTGCGCCTCCTGCCAGGTGTCGATCGATCCCTTGACCTGGAAGCCGCCCATGACGAGGCCGACCAGCACGGGTATGCAGAGGATCGCGTTCAGCCTGGTGGGAACCCGCCAGTTGCGGGGCGAGAGCTTGCTGGAGCTTCCCGGGGCGGGGGCCACGTCGGGCTGCGTCACGGGCACGTCCGCGGGCGACATCGCCGTGCGCGACGGCGGGGTGAAGTTGCCCCGTGTCTCCTGCTCCGCGGAGCTTTCCTTGCTGCGCCTCACTCGACCAACAACCTCTCGGCGTCGGCACCTACGTTGTGCCGGTGTTTCGTTCAGGGCCGTACTACTCGGGAGTTCATGAATTGCAGCACGTGAAGGGGGTCGGTTCCAAACAGTGGGATGCGGCCGGTTTCACGGGCCCGAGCCTCGTATAAAACGGGCATAAAGAGCGAGCCCCGTCAAAAGACGGGGCTCAGGTGAGCGCAGCGACACCGATCGGATGCGTCGGGTGTCCGAGGCGCCCCAATTCTCTGTCGAAATGTTATGAACGCGCGGGCGGTCGTGTCGAACGACACAGACCGCCCCTGGCGGTGGCATATGACCGCCGCTCCGGTCGTCGGACTACTTGAGCCGGGCCATGAGGGCGTGCTCGACCAGAGTGATCAGCGCGCTCTTGGCGTCGGCGCGGTGCCGGGCGTCCGTGGTGATGATCGGGGTGCCGGGACCGATCTGGAGGGCCTCGCGGACCTCCTCCGGCTGGTACGGCTGGCTGCCGTCGAAGCCGTTGAGGGCGATGACGAACGGCAGGCCGCTGTTCTCGAAGTAGTCGACCGCCGGGAAGCAGTCGGCGAGACGGCGGGTGTCGACGAGCACCACGGCGCCGATGGCGCCGCGGACCAGGTCGTCCCACATGAACCAGAAGCGGTCCTGACCGGGCGTACCGAAGAGGTACAGGATCAGGTCCTGGTCCAGGGTGATGCGGCCGAAGTCCATGGCGACGGTCGTCGTCGTCTTGCCACCGGTGTGCGTGAGGTCGTCGATGCCCGCGGAAGCGGACGTCATGACGGCCTCGGTACGCAGCGGGTTGATCTCGGACACGGCGCCGACGAACGTGGTCTTGCCCACGCCGAAGCCACCCGCCACCACGATCTTCGCGCTGGTGGTCGACCGGGCCGCACCGCCGCTAGAGCTTGCGAAGTCCACTGAGCACCCTTTCGAGCAGAGTCACGTCCGGCGTGCCGCCGGTCTCTCCGTTGCCCGGCTGGTGGATCGCCACCATGCCGGCCTCCGCCAGGTCGGCGACGAGGATGCGGGCGACGCCGAGGGGCATCGACAGCAGCGCCGACACCTCGGCCACCGACTTGACCTCACGGCACAGGTGGCAGATCCGCTGGTGTTCCGGGAGGAGCGTGGCGAGATGCGCCGGGTCGGCCGTGGTGCTGACCAGCGCCTCGATGGCGAGCTGGTAGCGCGGCCGGGTCCGGCCGCCGGTCATCGCGTACGGACGCACCAGCGGCTGGTCGCCCTCATGTCCGTACTCGTCGACTGAGGCGCCGTACGGATCGTGAGAGGCGGGGGGCGGGGTCATGAATCCTCCGGGCGTGACAGCAAACCTTCTGCCGTCTGATGGGGCCGGTGGGGGGCCGGGTGGGGCGGCCGGACGGATAACGGTGCCAGGGCGGTACGGAGGGGCGTACCGCCCTGTCGATCGGTCGTGCGGTGGGGTCCGGTCCGGAAAGCGAACCGGCTAGTGGAGCAGGCTTCCCTGGAGCTCCGCGCGGAGATCCGGGGTGAGGACGCTGCCGGCCCGGTCGACCAGCAGCGTCATCTCGTAGCCCACGAGGCCGATGTCGCACTCGGGGTGTGCGAGCACGGCCAGCGAGGAACCGTCGGAGACCGACATGAGGAAGAGGAAGCCGCGCTCCATCTCCACCACGGTCTGCGCGACGGGGCCCCCCTCGAAGATCCGGGAAGCACCCGCGGTCAGCGAGGTCAGTCCGGACGCGACCGCCGCCAGCTGGTCGGCACGGTCGCGGGGGAATCCTTCGGACATGGCCAGCAGGAGTCCGTCGGCGGAGACCACCACCGTGTGGGACACCCCAGGGGTGTTGTCCACGAAGTTGGTGATCAACCAGTTCAGATTCTGCGCCGCCTGGCTCATCGCGTTCAACTAACGCTCCTGCTGATGGTTCGGACCGAGGTGGTGATTACCCGTGGTCGAGTTACCTGCCTGACGGCCCTGCTGGATACCGCGGCGCAGATTGGTCAGCCGGCCGCGGACGTCATCGGGTGCACGCGAGACCTGGGGGCCGGCGCTGTGCGCCTGCTCCTGTGCGGTCCCGGGTACGAGGTTGGCCTTCGGCACACGCCGGGGAAGGCCTGAGGTGGTGACACCGCCGGCCGCGGGCTTGCGCACCCGCTCGGCCTGGCGCACCAGCTCGTCGTTGGGCGAGGTCCGCCAGGCGGCCCCGCCGTTCTGGCGGCCGTCGGCCGGGTCACCGGCCGGGCGCTGCCCCGGAGCGGGCTGCTGCGGCGCGACCGGGGGCTGCGCCTGCTGCTGCGCCTGCTGGGCCTGCTGCTGAGCCTGCTCCTGGTGGAACCAGTTGGTCTCGAGCGTGTCGTACAGCGGCGTACGGCCGTCGCCGGCGCCCGCCGGCGGCAGCGCCTCGGGACGCCGCGGCTGCTGGAGCTGCGGCTGCTGACCCTGTGGCTGCTGCCCCTGCGGCTGACGCTGCTGGGGCTGGACCGGCTCCGGGCGCGGGGCGCCGAAGTCGCCGTTGCCACCGCCGGTCCGCTGACGCGGGGCCGGCGGCTGCTGTGCCTGCTGCTGTGCCTGCGGTACGAAGGGCTGCCGGCCGAACTGCTGCTGCTGGCCGCCCTGGTAACCCTGCCCCTGCGGGGCCTGCTGCGGGCCGTCGAAGTCGGGACGCGCGAACTGACCGGTGGAACCGGGGCCCTGCGGGGCACCGAAGTCGGGGCGCGGGAACTGCGCCGTCGACGCCGGGTCCTGGACACCGCCCTGGTACACCTGCGGCGCCTGCTGCTGCGGGACCTGCTGCGGGCTGTTGAAGTCGGGCCGCGCGAACTGGCCGGTGGAACCGGGACCCTGGGGAGCCGGCGCCGCGAACGAGCCGGTCGTCTCCGGGTCCTCGTGACCCCGCGGGGAGTCCAGCGGGGACATCTCCTGCTGCGGGCGGGGCACCGGCTGCCGGCCCTGCTCGTTGCCCCAGCTCGCCCCCTGCGGACGCTGCTGCTGGGGGTTGCCCCCGGGCAGCTCGGCGCGCGGGAACTCGTATCCACCGGTCTGCTGGGCACCCTGACCCTGACCCTGCGGTGCGTGCTGCGGCGCGCCGGGTCCGGCCTGCGGGGAGCCCTGGCTGCCCCACACGTCCGTACGGGACGGGATGGCGCTCGCGGCGCCGCCGATGAGACCGCCACCGGGGCCCGGCCGCAGCGGGTCGCCGCTCTGCGGGGCCTGGGGGCCCTGCGGAAGCTGACCGGTCCGGTCGAGCGAGGCGTTCTGCGGCTGCGGGGTACGGGACTGCGGGCCACCGGCGAGCGGCGCGCCGTCACGGGCGGGCAGCGCGGCCCGGGGACCGCCCGTACCGACCTGGCCGCGCGGAGCGCCGCCGCCGAGCAGGCCGCCCGACGACGACGGGGCGCCACCCTGGCCCGGACGTCCGCCGGGACCACCGGCCGCGCCGGGACCGGCGGGGAGCCGGCCGCCCGGGGCGGAGGCGCCGGGCGGCATCGCGCCCTGGCCACCGGCACCCGGCTTGGGCATCGGCTTCTTGCCGCCCTGGGCGACGTCGACCGGCAGCATGACGAGCGCGGTGGTGCCGCCCGAGTCGGAGGGGCGCAGCTGGATGCGGATGCCGTGTCGCAGGGACAGGCGGCCGACCACGAAGAGACCCATGCGGCGGGAGACGGAGACGTCCACGGTGGGCGGCGAGGCGAGCCGCTCGTTGATCGCGGCGAGGTCCTCGGGGGAGAGGCCGATGCCGGTGTCGTGGATCTCGACGAGCACCCGGCCGTCGGGCAGGGCGTGACCGGTGACCCGGACCTTCGTCTGCGGCGAGGAGAACGAGGTGGCGTTCTCGAGCAGCTCGGCGAGGAGGTGGACGAGGTCGTTGACGACCCGGCCGGCGACCTCGGTCGCGGGCACCGAGGCGAGTTCGATGCGCTCGTACTGCTCCACCTCGGAGGCGGCGGCACGGAGCACGTCGACCAGCGGGACCGGGCGGGTCCAGCGGCGGCCGGGCTCCTCGCCGGCGAGGACGAGGAGGTTCTCACCGTTACGGCGCATACGCGTCGCGAGGTGGTCGAGCTTGAAGAGCGAGGACAGCTGGTCCGGGTCGGCCTCGCGCGACTCCAGCTCGGAGATGAGCGAGAGCTGACGCTGGATGAGGCCCTGGGAACGGCGCGAGAGGTTGGTGAACATCGCGTTGACGTTGCCCCGGAGGAGGGCCTGTTCGGCGGCGAGTCGGACGGCCTCGCGGTGCACGTCGTCGAAGGCCGCGGCCACCTGGCCGATCTCGTCCCGGGAGTGCACACCGACGGACTCGACGGAGGTGTCGACGTCCTGCGGGTCGGACTCGGAGAGCTGCTTGACGAGCTCGGGCAGACGTTCCTGGGCGACCTTGGTCGCGGTGTCCTGGAGCCGGCGCAGCGAGCGGATCATGGACCGGGCCACGACGAAGGCGCCGATGAGCGAGACGCCGAGGACGAGGAGGATCAGCGCACCGTTGACGATGGCGTCCCGCTGCGACTCCTGGCGGAGCTCACGGGCCAGGGTCTCCATGTCGCCGAGCAGACCGCGCTCGATGCGGTTCATGGTGGCGATCTTGGTGCCGTACTCGTCGGTGAAGTTGAGGTGACCGCGCCGGACGCCGGTCTTCATGGCGTTGTCCATGTTGAGGACACGCTCGGCGTACTTCTCGGCGGCGGTGATCGACGGGTTGCCGGAGTTCAGGGACGCGGTCCGCTCGTTGGCGTCGCCACCGGTCGACTCGTAGATCGCCTGGAAGGACTGGAGCTCGCGGCCCTCGGAGTTGAGCGCGGCCTCACCGTAGAGGCGGTCACCCTGCTGGATGTCGCCGGCGGTCCGGTCGCTCGGCGGCAGCGCCGCGGCGATGATCGCCTGCTGGATGGAGGCGTACTCCTTGGCGGACGAGAACGCGGCGAGCGCGCGGGTCCGCTTGATCATCTCGGGGTTGCTGGTCGCCTGGGCCATGTCCTGGGACAGGCTGAGCAGCGAGCGGATGAGACGGCTGTACGCCTCGACCGTCACCGAGTGGGAGACGTCCTTCTCGTAGGCGTTGCTCCGGATCGTGTGCAGACCGCTGACCTGCGAGGCGATCTGGTTGACGTTCTGCCGGATGCTGCGCAGCGCCTCGTCGCCCTCGGTGGCCGGGATGGCCTCCGTGGCCTGGAGGAAGGCCTTGTACTCCAGGTCCGTCTTCCGGCGCGGGTTGGCGACCTGGTAGTCGCTGACCGGGCGGCCGTTGGCGAGCGGACCCGCGGAGAGGTCGCGTTCGGACTGGAGGGCCTGCGCGAGGTCGGTGGCCTCACGGGTGAGCTTGGTGAGCAGCTGCATGTGGTCGAGCTGCTCCATGTCCTGGAGCGACTCGCTGATGCGGATGCCGCCCAGGGTGGTCGCCGCGACCACGGGGAGGGTGAGGAGCGCGACCAGGCGCGTGGAGATGCGCCAGTTGCGCAGGGCTATTCGAGGACCGACCTCGTTCTCGGCCCGGACCTTGGGGGGTGCGTCGGACGGCTCGGCGGCCGCGGCCGCGGCGCTCGTGCGCCTGCCGCCGTCACCGCCCTCGCCGGACGGCCCCTTTCCCTGGTTCGGGGTGTGCGAGGCCGAGGGACCGCGGTCGGTCCCGGCACGCGGTTCCTGCTCCGCCGGAGCATCCGCTCGGCCCTGACGGGCCTGGGGAGACCCCGAGCCATCCCTCTTGAAACGTCCCTGCACTAGCGTCGCAACCTCTGGACCAGGCGTCCTTCCGGATGAACGGAGAGGACGGTGTCGGTGTCAATCGGGGTGCGTGGAGGGCACCCCAGGTGGTCGTCGGTGACCGGCGCAGCTCCCCCTTCCCCGCCACTAGGCCGGCGCTGCGTTGCGCCCCCTGCGCGCCGGCTTGAAACCCGCGGCGGTGCGTGGAATTCCAGCACAGTGCCGGACCTCCAACAAGAGCTGCGTGTCGCGCCGCGGGAGCCATGACAACCCGTGCGCAGAGCGTCACCCCATGTAGAAGATGATCGCGGAGGATTCGGACTTTTCCTCTCCAATGACTGCGCGTACCCGTGTGTCCCAGTCGCCATGATCAGGAGCGGAATAGAGCATTCAGTGACGGAATGTCCCTTTCCGTGGCGACAGGCGACGGTCCGTAATGCCCGGTATATGTCACCCGTGGTGAGCAAACTCACACGATGATCGATGTCTTAGCCATGCATTCGAAGGGAATCGCATGTTTAGCCTGACGCTTTACACCCCCTCGCGCCCGAACGCGGCGCCCGTTCCGGAACAAGGTCAGATCACCGCGATGAAGACGACGACGCCCGGCACCACGGCCAACCCCCGCCGTTCCACCCTCGTCCACCTCTCGGACGCCGCAGACCTCGGCCGGGTCGCCCTGCCCGAGTACACGGCCGTGCTGCCGGCGAAGACGGCCAACCCGCGCCGCACCGTCCTCATGCAGCCCCCGGCCCCGTACCAGCCCCAGCCGTACGCCTCCGCGTCCCGCTGACGCCACCCCCGGAGCCACCCGCGTCATCCTTGTCACGGCCCCGGTGACATCGCCGGTCGGCCGCCCCGCGCCGCGTTAGCCTGGAGCGTCAGACTCCAGCCAGCACCAAGTGAGGGGCGACAGCACTCGTGCGCATCGCCAGATTCTCCATCGACGGCAATGTGGCCTTCGGCGCCGTCGAGGGCGAGGGAACCGTCGAATCCGGCGGCCTCGTCCTCGACATCATCAAGGGCATCCCGTACACCGACTTCGAGCTCAGCGGCACCAAGGTCCCGCTGAGCAAGGTACGGCTCCTGCCGCCCGTGCTCCCCAACAAGGTCGTGGCCATCGGCCGCAACTACGCGGAGCACGCCGCCGAACTCGGCAACGAGGTCCCCGACGTCCCCGTCGCCTTCTTCAAGCCCACCACCTCGGTGATCGGCCCCGGCGACGCCATCGAGTACCCCTCCTTCTCCGACGAGCTGCACCACGAGGCCGAACTGGCCGTGGTGATCGGCCGGATGTGCCGCGAGGTGCCCCGCGAGCGCGTGAAGGACGTCATCTTCGGCTACACCTGCGCCAATGACGTCACCGCCCGCGACGCCCAGCGGCGCGAGAAGCAGTGGGCCCGCGCCAAGGGCTTCGACACCTCCTGCCCGCTGGGACCCTGGGTCGAGACGGACCTGAGCATCGCCGACGCCGGCGACCTGACCGTCCAGGCCACGGTCAACGGCGAGCAGCGGCAGCTGGGTCGGACGGGCGACATGATCCGCTCCATCGAGGACCTGGTCGTCCACATCACCGAGGCCATGACGCTGCTCCCCGGAGACGTCATCCTCACCGGCACCCCCGCCGGGGTCGGCCCCCTCAACGTCGGCGACGAGGTCGCCGTCACCATCGAAGGCATCGGCACTCTCACCAATAGGGTGATCAAGCGTGGCTAACGCGAATATCCGCGTCCGTTTCTGTCCCTCGCCGACCGGCAACCCCCACGTGGGCCTGGTCCGCACCGCTCTCTTCAACTGGGCCTTCGCCCGGCACAACGAGGGCACCATGGTCTTCCGCATCGAGGACACCGACGCGGCGCGCGACTCCGAGGAGTCGTACGGCCAGCTGCTCGACTCCCTGAAGTGGCTCGGCCTCGACTGGGACGAGGGCCCGGAGATCGGCGGCCCGCACGCGCCCTACCGCCAGTCGCAGCGGATGGACATCTACAAGGACGTCGCCGACAAGCTGCTCGCGGGCGGCTACGCGTACCCCTGCTACTGCACCACCGAGGAGCTCGACGAGCGCCGCGCCGCCGCCCGCGCCGCAGGCCGCCCCTCCGGCTACGACGGCCACTGCCGTGACCTCACCGACGAGCAGAAGGCCGCGTACGAGGCCGAGGGCCGCGCGTCGATCGTCCGGTTCCGGATGCCCGACGAGCCCATCACCTTCACCGACCTGGTCCGCGGCGAGCTCACCTTCACCCCGGAGAACGTGCCGGACTACGGCATCCTCCGGGCCAACGGCGCCCCGCTCTACACCCTGGTCAACCCGGTCGACGACGCCCTGATGGAGATCACCCACGTCCTGCGCGGCGAGGACCTGCTCTCCTCCACCCCCCGCCAGGTCGCGCTCTACAAGGCGCTCATCGAGCTGGGCGTCGCCAAGGAGATCCCCTCCTTCGGCCACCTGCCGTACGTGATGGGCGAGGGCAACAAGAAGCTCTCCAAGCGCGACCCCGAGGCCTCCCTCAACCTCTACCGGGAGCGCGGCTTCCTCCCCGAGGGGCTGCTGAACTACCTCTCGCTCCTCGGCTGGTCCTTCTCGGCCGACCAGGACATCTTCACCATCCCCGAGATGGTGGCGAAGTTCGACATCGCCGAGGTCAACGCCAACCCGGCGCGCTTCGACCTCAAGAAGGCCGAGTCGATCAACGCCGACCACATCCGCATGCTCGACGTGAAGGCGTTCGCCGAGGCCTGCGAGCCCTGGCTGCGGGCCCCCTTCGCGAACTGGGCGCCCGAGGACTTCGACCGGACCGCCTGGGAGGCCATCGCGCCGCACGCCCAGACCCGTGTCACCGTCCTCTCGGACATCACGGCCAACGTGGACTTCCTCTTCCTGTCGGAGCCGGTCTTCGACCAGCCCTCGTGGGACAAGGCGATGAAGGGCGAGCCCGCGGCCCTCCTCACCACCGCCCGCGAGAAGCTCGAAGGCGCCGACTGGAGCGACCCCGAGTCCCTCAAGAACGCCGTGCTGGCCGCCGGCGAGGCTCACGGCCTCAAGCTCGGCAAGGCGCAGGCCCCGGTCCGCGTGGCCGTCACCGGCCGCACGGTCGGCCTGCCGCTCTTCGAGTCCCTGGAGATCCTGGGCAAGGAGAAGACTCTCGCCCGCGTCGACGCGGCTCTGGCGAAGCTGGCTGTCTGACGGCTTCCGGTAGGCGACGAGGGGCGGTGGCCGACGAGGCCGCCGCCCCTCGCTGTCGTACCCGCCGCCTAGGCTCGGCCCATGAACGCGACCCCACCGGACTGCGCCCGCTGGTTCACGCCGGGAGCCACCCTCCCGCCCGGGGGCGGCAGGGACGCCGCCCTCACCGTGACGGACCTCGGAGAGCTCGGCCTGCCCACCGGGCGGCTGGTGGCCTGCGACCCGATCGTCCACCTCGGGGACGACGACGAGCGGCCCGCGCCCTTCACCGTCACGGTCCCGCCCGGGAGGTACCCGGTCCAGACCGTCGTGGCCGATGTCGAGCACCCCTTCCGGAACCGCGTGATCGCCGCCGCCCGGCTGCTGGTCCGGGACGCCCCCGCCGCCCACTGGGAGCCCGCCCTGGTCCCCGGCCAGGACCCGGCGGACCTCGCCGACGGAGACTTCTTCGGCTACGGCGTGGACGCCGGCGTCGGCTGCTTCCTCGACGCCTCCGCCCACCACGCCTTCCCCGGCACCGAGGACGAGGAGGGCGTCGTCTGGGAGGCGATGGACGGCGGGCCGCCCGGGCCGACGGCCTTCCTCGCCGAGGGGGTGGAGGGCCACACCGTCGCCGTCTTCGGCTCGGGCTGGGGCGACGGCTGCTATCCGACCTGGATCGGCCGCGCCGCCGACGGCGGGGTCGTCTGTTTCGTCACCGACTTCCGCGTCCTCCGCTTCGCCCCCGCCCGACCCCTCCCGAGCGGTACGGTCGGTCCATGACCATCCGCGCCGTGCTGTGGGACGTCGACGACACGATCTTCGACTACGCCCGCGCCGACCACGCCGGCATGAGCGCGCACCTGACGGCCGAGGGCCTGGTCGACGGATACGCGTCCGTCGACCAGGCCCTCGGCCGTTGGCGGGAGCTCACGGCGATCCACTGGCGCATCTTCGAGGCCGGCGGGGTCGACTTCCAGGAGCAGCGGCGCGAGCGCGTCCGGGACTTCCTGGGGGAGCCGGGCCTGACCGCCGCGGAGGCGGACGGCTGGTTCGAGCGGTACGTCTCCCACTACGAGGCGGCCTGGGAACTCTTCCCCGACGCGCTCCCCGTCCTGGACCTGCTGGCCGATGACTATCGTCACGGGATTCTGTCCAACTCCAGCCTGCACAACCAGGACCGGAAGCTGCGGGTCCTGGGCGTACGGGACCGCTTCGAGGCCGTCCTGTGCGCGGCGGAGCTCGGGGTGGCCAAGCCGGCCCCGGAGGCCTTCCACGCCGCCTGCACCGCTCTTGACCTGCGCCCGGACGAGGTGGCGTACGTGGGGGACCAGCCGGACATCGACGCCAGAGGCGCGGTGGAGGCGGGGCTGCGGGGTATCTGGCTGGACCGCGCGGACATCGGCGGCAGGCCCGAGTTGAACCGGATCACGGACCTCCGCCAGCTCCCGGCCCTGCTCGGCGCGCATACCCGTTTTGGAGCACCGTCCACCTTCGGGTAATGTTCTTCCTGCGCCGAGGGGAACAAGCCGAAAGGCAAGAACCCGGAAAGCGCAAGCCGAGCAAGATCCTCCCTGGTGGGGACGTTGCCCCGGTGGCCTATGGTGTAATTGGCAGCACGACGGTTTCTGGTTCCGTTAGTCTTGGTTCGAGTCCAGGTAGGCCAGCTCGCAGAGCTTTATCTGCAATCGTGGATGGCATCCACAAAGCCCCCGTTGTGTAGCGGCCTAGCACGCCGCCCTCTCAAGGCGGTAGCGCCGGTTCGAATCCGGTCGGGGGTACTGATCCATCCTGTAGATCACTTGGGTAGCTCCCGGTGAATCTACGGTGACATCACCCGGTCTCGACCGGGTGGGATCGCTAGGGCCCCCGTTGTGTAGCGGCCTAGCACGCCGCCCTCTCAAGGCGGTAGCGCCGGTTCGAATCCGGTCGGGGGTACGGTGTAACCACCATGGCCTATGGTGTAATTGGCAACACTACGGTTTCTGGTACCGTCATTCTTGGTTCGAGTCCAGGTAGGCCAGCTCGCAGAGCTTTATCTGCACCGCGGATCTGATCCGCAAGGCCCCCGTTGTGTAGCGGCCTAGCACGCCGCCCTCTCAAGGCGGTAGCGCCGGTTCGAATCCGGTCGGGGGTACAGAACGAAGAAGCCCTTCCCTTCGGGGGAGGGCTTCTTCGCTGTTCGGCGTCCCGGACGCAACTCCGGCCCACCGCTGCGGCGTTGAAGCGGTGGGCCGGTACGAACAGAGGGCAGGGAGAACGTCAGCCGGTGCGGCGGAGAGCCTCGGAGAGACGGGCCGCGGCGTCGATGACGGCCTGGGCGTGCATACGGCCCGGGTGGCGCGTCAGACGCTCGATCGGACCGGAGACCGAGACGGCGGCCACCACGCGGTTCGACGGGCCGCGTACGGGCGCGGAGACGGACGCGACGCCCGGCTCCCGCTCACCGATCGACTGGGCCCAGCCGCGGCGCCGTACGCCCGAGAGGGCCGTCGCCGTGAAGCGGGCGCCCTGGAGACCGCGGTGGAGTCGCTCGGGCTCCTCCCAGGCCATCAGGATCTGCGCCGAGGAGCCGGCCTTCATCGTCAGCGTCGAGCCGACCGGGACGGTGTCCCGGAGGCCCGAGAGACGCTCGGCCGCCGCCACGCAGATGCGCATGTCGCCCTGCCGGCGGTAGAGCTGGGCGCTCTCGCCGGTGACGTCGCGCAGATGCGTCAGCACCGGGCCCGCGGTCGCGAGCAGGCGGTCCTCGCCGGCCGCGGCGGCGAGCTCCGCGAGGCGCGGTCCGAGGATGAACCGGCCCTGCATGTCACGCGCCACCATCCGGTGGTGTTCCAGTGCCACGGCCAGTCGGTGTGCCGTGGGTCGTGCGAGTCCCGTCGCCGCGACCAGTCCTGCGAGGGTGGCCGGACCGGACTCCAGGGCGCTCAGGACAAGGGCTGCCTTGTCGAGAACGCCTACGCCGCTAGAGTTGTCCATGCAACGATATTCGCGTCTCACTCTGTGAAACGCAAGTTCAATTTCCTGCGGAACTTGTCACTCTGGTGAGGCGGCCGCACAACGGCCCGCGAAACGGGTCTCTAGTTGTGCCGGCGTAGACGTCGGCCGGAGGGAAAGCGATGGGTAGGACACTCGCGGAGAAGGTCTGGGACGACCATGTCGTCCGGCGCGCCGAGGGCGAGCCCGACCTCCTCTTCATCGATCTGCACCTGCTGCACGAGGTGACCAGCCCCCAGGCCTTCGACGGCCTGCGCCAGAACGGCCGGCAGGTGCGGCGCCTCGACCTCACCATCGCCACCGAGGACCACAACACCCCGACCCTCGACATCGACAAGCCGATCGCCGACCCGGTCTCCCGCGCGCAGCTGGAGACCCTCCGGAAGAACTGTGCCGACTTCGGCGTCCGCCTGCACCCGCTGGGCGACGTCGAGCAGGGCGTCGTCCACGTGGTGGGACCGCAGCTGGGCCTGACCCAGCCCGGCACCACCGTCGTCTGCGGCGACTCGCACACCTCCACGCACGGCGCCTTCGGCGCGCTGGCGTTCGGCATCGGCACCAGCCAGGTCGAGCACGTGCTCGCCACCCAGACGCTGCCGCTGGCCCGCCCCAAGACCATGGCGATCACGATCGACGGCGAACTGCCCGAGGACGTCACCGCCAAGGACCTGATCCTGGCGATCATCGCCAAGATCGGCACCGGCGGCGGCCAGGGCTACATCCTGGAGTACCGCGGCTCCGCCATCGAGAAGCTCTCGATGGAGGCCCGGATGACCATCTGCAACATGTCGATCGAGGCCGGCGCCCGCGCGGGCATGATCGCCCCCGACGAGACCACCTTCGCCTATCTGGAGGGCCGCGCCCACGCCCCCGAGGGCGAGGACTGGGACGCCGCCGTCGCGTACTGGAAGACCCTGAGGTCCGACGAGGACGCGGTCTTCGACGCCGAGGTCGTCATCGACGCCGCCTCCCTGGCGCCGTTCGTCACCTGGGGCACCAACCCGGGCCAGGGCGCGCCGCTTTCGGCGAACGTCCCCGACCCGGCTTCGTACGAAGACGCTTCGGAGCGCCTGGCCGCCGAAAAGGCCCTGGAGTACATGGGGTTGACCGCCGGACAGCCGCTGCGCGACATCAAGGTCGACACCGTCTTCGTAGGCTCCTGCACCAACGGCCGCATCGAGGACCTGCGCAACGCCGCCGCCCTGCTGGAGGGCCGCAAGGTCGCCGACGGCGTCCGCATGCTGGTCGTTCCCGGCTCGGTGCGCGTCGCCCTGCAGGCCGTCGAGGAGGGTCTGGACAAGGTCTTCAAGGAGTCGGGCGCCGAATGGCGGCACGCGGGCTGCTCGATGTGTCTGGGCATGAACCCCGACCAACTGGCTCCCGGTGAGCGCTCCGCGTCCACCTCCAACCGCAACTTCGAGGGCCGGCAGGGCAAGGGCGGCCGGACCCACCTGGTCTCGCCCCAGGTCGCCGCCGCCACCGCCGTCCTGGGCCATCTGGCCTCCCCGGCCGATCTGTCCGACGTCGCCACCACCGCGGGGGTCTGAGGAACCATGGAAGCTTTCACCACGCACACCGGCCGGGCCGTCCCGCTGCGCCGCAGCAACGTCGACACCGACCAGATCATCCCGGCGCACTGGCTCAAGAAGGTCACCCGCGACGGCTTCGAGGACGGCCTCTTCGAGGCCTGGCGCAAGGACTCCGAGTTCATCCTCAACCGCCCCGAGCGGCAGGGTGCCTCGGTCCTGGTCGCCGGCCCCGACTTCGGCACCGGCTCCTCCCGTGAGCACGCCGTCTGGGCGCTCCAGAACTACGGCTTCCAGACCGTGATCTCCGCCCGCTTCGCCGACATCTTCCGCGGCAACTCGCTGAAGAACGGGCTGCTCACCGTGGTCCTGCCGCAGGAGACGGTCGACGCGCTCTGGGAGCTGACCGAGGCCGATCCGACCGCCGAGGTCACCGTCGACCTGGAGCGCCGCAAGGTCCTGGCCGCCGGGATCGACGCCGACTTCGAGCTCGACGAGAACGCCCGCTGGCGGCTCCTGAACGGCCTCGACGACATCAGCCTCACCCTTCAGAACGAAGCCGACATCGCGGCGTACGAGGCGTCACGACCGGCCTTCAAGCCCCGTACAATTACGGTCTGAGCAGCGCTTTTCCACGACTGCGCCCCCCACCGCCCGGTGGGGGGCGCAGTCGCTTGTTGAGACCCTGTCGGGCGACAACTCGCCCTAGATGGCACAATCGGTGCATGGAACGCGACAGCCAACTCGAGCTCTACGAGTCAGTCGCCGCCCGATTGAAGGAAGCGCACACAAGAGTGCGCTCACTGCAAGTCCCGGAGGGCGTACGGATGGCGCTGTCCCGGAAGCTGCTGGTCGTGACGGCCGCGGCGAAGCACGATCTCAAGGACGCGGCTACGCGTCTGGACCGGTTGATGAAGGACCTCGACGAGGGCCGATTCCCAGAGGACGACTGACACCAAGAACTCCGCAGCGGATCTTCCGCGTTGCGGCACTAGGGTGATTAGCCCGTTTCGTGTTTGATTTGCGGTATATACATGCCTAACGTGCGAAAAAGCTTGAACACTTTCGTTCTGGCAATGTCTCCGAAGGGGAAGACGTGAACAAGGCGCAGCTCGTAGAAGCGATTGCCGACAAGATGGGCGGTCGCCAGCAGGCCGCCGAAGCCGTCGACCACGTGCTCGACGCCATCGTGCGTGCCGTGGTCGCCGGCGACCGGGTCTCGGTGACGGGTTTCGGCTCGTTCGAGAAGGTCGACCGTCCGGCCCGCTACGCCCGCAACCCGCAGACGGGTGAGCGGGTGCGGGTCAAGAAGACCTCGGTCCCGCGCTTCCGTGCCGGTCAGGGCTTCAAGGACCTGGTCAGCGGCTCGAAGAAGCTCCCCAAGGGCGGCGAGGTCTCCGTCAAGAAGGCCCCCAAGGGCAGCCTGACCGGTGGCGCCTCCGCCACCGTGAAGAAGGCCGCCGCCAAGAAGGCGACCACCGCCAAGCGGGCCGCCGCGAAGAAGGCGACCCCCGCGAAGAAGGTCACCGCGGCCGCCGCCAAGAAGGCGACCCCCGCGAAGAAGACCACCACGGCCGCCGCCAAGAAGGCGACCCCGGCCAAGAAGGCCACCACGGCCGCGGCGAAGAAGACCTCCGCCGCCGCCAAGAAGACCACCACGGCCGCCGCCAAGAAGGCGACCAAGGTCACGGCCAAGAAGACCGCGCCGGCCGCGAAGAAGGCCACGGCGACGAAGGCGCCCGCCAAGAAGACGACGGCGCGCAAGACGACCGCCAAGAAGGCCGCCGCCAAGAAGTAGGACGAGCGGTAGACACCCGCCGGGCCGGGCTCCCCCCAGGGAGCCCGGCCCGCGGCGCGTCCGGGGCCCCGCGGGCGGGGAACGGGAGCGTCAGAACGTCTGGAGCGTCACCAGGGTGATCCGCAGGCCGGCCCCGGACGTGCCCGGCTCCGCCTCGATCCGGACCCGCTGCCCCGGCCGCAGCAGTCGCAGCCCGCCCGCCTCGAAGGCCTCCGCCCCGAACTCCACGGGGGTGCCGTCGTCGAGCAGCACACTGCCGCTGCGGGTCTCGGAGTCGTACGTGAAGGTGGTCGCCTGCATGGACCGCAGCCTATCCGGCCGCCGGCAGCCACCGGGCGGCCGTCCGCGGGCCGAGCCCCAGCGCCCCGGCCGCCGCCAGATCCTCGCCGGTGTCCACGTCCCGGCGTACGGAATCCACGCCCGCCAGCAGGATTTCCACCGCGCCCGAAGACAAATGCCGGAGCCGTGACGCACCTCCGAATGCCGGTTCCAATTCCACCCCGGGAGCCGCCGAGAGGAATGTCGTACCTATTTCGGCGGCATCCGCGAGAAAAGCCCTCGGAAATTTCCCGGCCACGTCCAGGACCCGGGCCAGCTCCTCGGGCCGCAGCGCCGGCAGATCCGCGTTGAGCGCCGCCACCCGCGCCCGCGGCCGCCGGGTCCGCACGGCACGGACCCCGTACGCGAGCGCCGCGTTGAGCCCCGCCGCCGGGGCGTCCGGGACGATCCGCGCGCCCAGCGCGGCGAGCGCCTCGCCGGCCGCCGCGTCGTCCGTGACGACCGCCACATCCCGGACCCGCGGGCAGTTCAGCGCCGCCCCCACGGTGTCCTCGGCGAACGCGAGCGCCAGCCGGGGACGCAGCCGGGACCCGGCCGCCGCGGCCAGTCTGCTCTTCGCTACGGCAAGGGGCTTCAGGGGTACGACCAGGGACCAGCCGTCGTCCGCATGCGTGTTCATCGCGGCCCATTCTGTCCCGCCCACGCGGTCCCCAGGAGGGCCCGGGGCGTACGGTGTCTCTCGACAGAGCAGGAGCATGGGGCGACACTTGACCCCCTGCCAGCCAGTCCCGGAGAAAGGTGTACGAGTGCCCCGCCGCAGAATCGGCTTCTGGTACCGCCTCGCGGCGGTCATCGCCAAGCCCCCCCTGGTGGTTCTGTTCAAGCGGGACTGGCGCGGTATGGAGCACATTCCGGCCGACGGCGGCTTCATCACCGCGGTCAACCACAACTCCTACCTGGACCCGCTGTCCTACGCGCACTACCAGTACAACACCGGCCGCGTCCCGCGGCTCCTGGCCAAGGCGGGACTCTTCAAGACCCCCTTCGTCGGGATGATGCTGCGCGGCACCGGGCAGATCCCCGTCTACCGGGAGACGACCAACGCGCTCGACGCGTTCCGCGCCGCCGTCGACGCCATCGAGCGCGGCGAATGCGTCGCCTTCTACCCCGAGGGCACCCTCACCCGGGACCCCGACATGTGGCCCATGGCGGGCAAGACCGGTGCCGCGCGCGTCGCCCTGATCACCCGGGCCCCCGTCATCCCGGTGGCCCAGTGGGGCGCCAACCTCGCGATGCCGCCGTACGCCAGGGAGAACAAGCTCAGCCTGTTCCCCCGCAAGACGCTGACCGTGCAGGCCGGTCCGCCCGTCGACCTCTCCCGCTTCTACGGACTCGAGCCCACGCCCGAGGTGCTCCGCGAGGCGACCGAGGTCATCATGGCCGCCGTCACCGCGCTCCTGGAGCAGATCCGCGGCGAGCGGGCGCCCGCCGAACCCTACGACCACCGCAAGGCGCGCCTGGAGCAGCGGCGCAGGGCCGCCGAAGGGGGCACCAAGTGACCAAGGCAGCCGTCTTCGGAAACGGATCCTGGGGTACCGCGTTCGCGATGGTGCTCGCCGACGCGGGCTGCGAGGTGAGCCTCTGGGGCCGCCGCGCCGAACTCGCCAAGGAGATCAACGCCTCCCGGGTGAACCCGGACTACCTGCCGGGCGTCGAACTCCCCGCGACCATCACGGCCACCGCGGACCCGGCCGAGGCGGCCCACGACGCCGACTTCACCGTCCTCGTCATCCCCTCCCAGACCCTCCGCGGCAACCTCGCCGCCTGGGCGCCGATGCTGGCGCCCGACACCGTCCTCGTCTCCCTCATGAAGGGCGTCGAACTCGGCACCGCCAAGCGGATGAGCGAGGTCATCACCGAGGTCGCCGACGTGCCCGCCGAGCGCGTCGCCGTCCTCACCGGTCCCAACCTGGCCAAGGAGATCGCCGCCCGGCAGCCCGCCGCCGCCGTCGTCGCATGCGTCGACGAGACGGTCGCCCAGCGCCTCCAGACCGCCTGTATGACCCCGTACTTCCGCCCGTACACCAACACCGACGTGGTGGGCTGCGAGCTCGGCGGGGCCGTGAAGAACGTCATCGGCCTGGCCGTGGGCATCGCCAACGGCATGGGCCTCGGCGACAACTCCAAGGCCACGCTCATCACCCGCGGCCTCGCCGAGACCACCCGACTCGGCCTCGCCATGGGCGCCGACCCGCTCACCTTCTCCGGCCTCGCGGGCCTCGGCGACCTCGTCGCCACCTGCTCCTCGCCGCTCTCCCGGAACAACACCTTCGGCACCAACCTCGGCCGCGGGATGACCCTCCAGGAGACCATCGCGGCCACCAGGCAGACCGCCGAGGGCGTCAAGTCCTGCGAGTCGGTGCTCGATCTGGGCCGCCGCCACGGCGTCGACATGCCCATCACCGAGACGGTCGTGTCGATCGTCCACGACGGGAAGCCGCCGATCGTCGCCCTCAAGGAACTGATGTCCCGCTCGGCCAAGCCCGAACGCCGCTGAGCCGTACGCGCGCGGGGGCAGCGGGGCGCTCAGGAGTTCGGGAGTCGCAAGGTACGCTCATCGCGATATGAGCGAGAACACCCAGAGCCCCCGCAAGCCGCGCGTGGCCGTCGTCTTCGGCGGACGCAGCTCCGAGCACGCCATCTCCGTCGTCACGGCGGGCGCCGTCCTGAGCGCCATCGACCGGGACAAGTACGACGTGCTGCCCATCGGCATCACGACGGACGGGCGCTGGGCGCTCACCGCCGACGCCCCCGAGCGCATGGCGATCGCCGACCGCGCCCTGCCGAACGTCGCCGACCTGGCCGAGTCCGCGGAGGGCGGCGTCGTCCTCTCCGTCGACCCCGCCAACCGCGAGGTCGTCCTCACCGAGCCCGGCGCCGTGCCGAGGGCCCTCGGCGAGGTCGACGTGGTCTTCCCGATGCTCCACGGTCCCTACGGCGAGGACGGCACCCTCCAGGGCCTCCTGGAGCTCTCCGGCGTCCCCTACGTCGGCGCGGGCGTCCTCGCCTCCGCCGTCGGCCAGGACAAGGAGTACATGAAGCGCGTCTTCGTCTCCTTCGGTCTCCCGGTCGGCCCGTACGAGGTCGTCCGGCCGCGCGAGTGGGAGCAGAACCCCGCCGCCGCCCGCAAGAAGATCGTCGAGTTCGCCGCCGAGCACGGCTGGCCGCTCTTCGTGAAGCCGGCCCGCGGCGGCTCCTCCATGGGCATCACCAAGGTCGACGACCTCTCGGGCCTGGACGAGGCCATCGAGGAGGCCCGCCGCCACGACCCCAAGATCCTCGTCGAGTCGCTGCTGCGCGGCCGCGAGATCGAGTGCGGCGTCCTGGAGTTCGAGGACGGCCCGCGCGCCAGCGTGCCGGCCGAGATCCCGCCGGTCACGGACCACGACTTCTACGACTTCGAGGCCAAGTACATCGACTCGGCCTCCGGCATCGTGCCCGCCCCCATCGGGGACGAGGCCACCGCCGAGATCCAGCGCCTCGCCGTCGCCGCCTACGAGGCGGTCTCCTGCGAGGGCCTCGTCCGCGCCGACTTCTTCCTCACCGAGGACGGCGAGTTCGTCATCAACGAGATCAACACCATGCCGGGCTTCACGCCGATCTCCATGTACCCCCGCATGTGGCAGGAGAGCGGCGTGAGCTACTCCGAGCTCGTCGACCGGCTCATCCAGGCCGCGCTGAACCGCTCCACGGGCCTGCGCTGACCCCCGGGGCCGGACGGACGGCCCCCGACACCCCGGAAGACCGTGCCGCCGCCCTCAGAGGCTGGGCGGCACGGTCTTCCGTACGGGATCGGCGAGATCCGCGAGCGGCGTCATGTCGTGCGTGTACCGCTCGCCGAGCGTCACCTCGACGTAGGTCTTCCGGTACGTCGTGGTGAAACGGGGCCCGCCGCCCTCGGGACGCTCCAGCATCCAGTTGACGCCGTTCGCCTCGATGCCCTGCGCCTTGGGATCGCTCATCTTTTCGGGCCGGGGCACCCCGCAGCGCAGTACGATCGCACCGTCACCCCAGCCGGCGGTCAACTCGGAGCCGGGCTCCGGGTCACTCCGTTCCAGCCCCGCCACGGTGCCGGGAAGCTCCTTCGCCAGATCCTGGCAGAGGGCGGCCTCCGCCGCCGGGGGGCTGGGAACCTCGACGGACGCAGCGGCGTCCGGCGAGGAACAGCCGGCGGCGGCCAGCAGCAGCACGGCTGCCGTGACGGCGGCGGGCAGGCCGAAGGGCCGGTGGGAAGAGATCACCGGCCAAGCGTAGACGGGGGCTACAGATGAACGACCGGGCAGGTGAGGGTGCGCGTGATGCCGTCCACTTGCTGGACCTTCGCGACCACCATGCGGCCGAGCTCGTCGACCGTGTCCGCCTGCGCACGCACGATGACGTCGTACGGACCGGTCACGTCTTCCGCCTGGAGCACCCCCGGAATCTTGGAGATGGTGTCGGCGACGGTCGACGCCTTGCCCACCTCGGTCTGGATGAGGATGTACGCCTGAACCACGGAACCTCCAGGGCGACCACGAGGATCTTGTGGGAGAAAGGGACGCCACGGTACCGCGTCGCCGCGGGCCGCGGGGAGACCCGCGCCTCCCGAGGCGCTCGCGGGGTGGCGTACGCAGGACAGAAGTTGACGGTCTACTTGACGGTACCCAGCACGGTGACGGCCCGCGACCCGCGGCGCGAACAGACGCGCCCCCGCCCGCCGGCCGGCACGAAGACACGAGGTGAGGCGCGGTGAAGGGCACAGTCGGAGAGCTGGGCGAGTTCGGGCTCATCAGGGAGCTCACGTCCCGGCTCACCTCCACCCCGGCGGTACGGATCGGGCCGGGCGACGACGCCGCGGTCGTCTCCGCTCCCGACCGGCGTGTGGTGGCCAGCACGGACATCCTCCTCGAAGGACGTCACTTCCGCCGTGACTGGTCGACGGCGTACGACGTCGGCCGCAAGGCCGCCGCGCAGAACCTCGCCGACATCGCCGCCATGGGCGCGGTCCCCACCGCGCTCCTCCTCGGCCTCGTCGTCCCCGCCGAACTCCCCGTCACCTGGGCCACCGAACTCATGGACGGACTGCGCGACGAATGTCAGGTCGCGGGCGCCGCGGTGGTCGGCGGCGACGTCGTCCGGGGCGACACGATCATGGTCTCCATCACCGCGCTCGGCGATCTGCGCAACCACGACCCGGTCACCCGGGGCGGCGCCCAGCCCGGCGACGTCGTCGCCTACACGGGCTGGCTCGGCTGGTCCGCCGCCGGCTACGCGGTCCTCTCCCGGGGCTTCCGCTCCCCGCGGGCCTTCGTCGAGGCCCACCGCAGGCCCGAGCCGCCGTACCACGCGGGTCCCGCGGCCGCAGGTCTCGGTGCCACCGCCATGTGCGACGTCAGCGACGGCCTCATCGCCGACCTCGGGCACATCGCCGAGGCCAGCAAGGTCCGCATCGACCTGCGCTCCGGGCTGATCGACATCCCGACCCAGATGAACGACATCGGCCAGGCCGTCGGCGTCGACCCCATGCAGTGGGTGCTCACCGGGGGAGAGGACCACGCCATCGTGGCCACCTTCCCGCCCGACGTGAAGCTGCCCGCCCGCTGGAAGGTCATCGGCGAGGTCCTCCACCCCTCCGCACTGCCCCAGGTCACCGTGGACGGCGCGCCCTGGCACAGCGTGGGCGGCTGGGACCACTTCGGGGAGACCGAGTGACCTCCCCGCCCCCGCTGGTGCTGACCGTCGCCGGATCCGACTCCGGCGGCGGCGCCGGCATCCAGGCCGACCTGAAGGCGATGCTCGCGCTCGGCGTGCACGGCATGAGCGTGCTCACCGCCGTCACCGCGCAGAACTCGCGGGGCGTCCAGGGCGTCTGGGAGCTGCCCGTGGAGGCCGTACGCGCCCAGTACCGGGCCGTCGTCGACGACATCGGCGTCCAGGCCGTCAAGACCGGCATGCTCGCCTCGGCCGCCCTCGTGGAGACCGTCGCCGAGCTGCTCGGCGACACCGCCGCCCCGGTCGTCGTCGACCCGGTCGGCGTCTCCAAGCACGGGGACTCCCTGCTCGCCGAGAGCGCGCTCGACTCCGTCCGCACGAAGCTGCTGCCCCGGGCCACCGTCGCCACCCCGAACCTGGACGAGGTGACACAGCTCACGGGTGTCCACGTCGTCCACGAGGCCGACATGCGGGTCGCGGCCGAGGCGGTCCTGTCGTACGGGCCGGAGTGGGTCCTGATCAAGGGCGGGCACCTGCCCACCGGCGAGGAGGCCGTGGACCTGCTCACGGACGGCGCCGAGGAGCACTGGCTGCGCGCTCCGCGCCACGACAACCGGCACACCCACGGGACGGGCTGCACGCTCGCCTCCGCGGTGGCGTCCGGGCTCGCGAAAGGCCTCCCGGTGCCGGAGGCGGTACGGGAGGCCAAGGAGTACGTCACGGGGGCGATCGCCGCCGGATTCGCGCTGGGCGCGGGGATCGGGCCGGTCGACCACGGCTGGCGGTTCAGGGACTGAGGGCCCCGTCGTCGGTCACACCGGCGGCCCTGCCGTCCCCGGGCAAGGCAAAAGGCCGGTTCACCTAGGTGAACCGGCCTTTCAAGGCAACCGCAGGGGCTGCGCTACGACAGAACACGCGTCGCAATTAGCGCGAGACCTTGCCGGCCTTGATGCACGAGGTGCAGACGTTGAGCCGCTTCGGCGTCCGACCGACCACGGCACGCACACGCTGGATGTTCGGGTTCCAGCGACGGGGCGTACGGCGGTGCGAGTGCGAAATGTTGTTGCCGAAGCCCGGCCCCTTGCCGCAGACGTCGCAGTTGGCAGCCACGGGTCACTCCAAAGACTTCAGAATTACAGTGAAATCCGGCGCACCGGAATCAGGAGTCTGAAGTGGCTTGCCGGGGGATGGCCCGGTGTGGAACCGGGCAACCGAAGCAGCATACAACGGCTGGCTCGGTGGAACGAAACTACCATGGTCTCGGCGGACCCCGCCCCGGGCCCAGGTCACCGAGGGGTCCCCGCTGCCCGAGCGAAGCCGAGAGCTTGGGGGAGGAACACCCCCGGTCTACCCTGCGGTGAGCTCACCGCCGAAGGAGGACCCCCCGTTGTCGCGAGCCCTTCACCCCTTCGAGGAGCTCGTCGAGCTCGACGCCGAAGCGGTCAGGTCCTGGTGCGCGCGGTCGCTGGACGCCCTCGGCCGGGAGCGCGAGGAGATCGACGCGATCAACGTCTATCCCGTGGCGGACGGGGACACCGGCACCAACCTGTACCTGACGGCGGAGGCCGCCCACCAGGCCGTCGAGGCCGTCTTCGCCGCCTCCACGCCCACCCCCGACACCGCCGAGACCGTACGGGCCATGGCGCACGGCGCGCTCCTCGGAGCCCGCGGGAACTCCGGCACCATCCTGTCCCAGCTCCTCCGCGGCATGGCGGGCGTCCTCGCCGACGGCTGTGACGGTGATCACCTCGCCCGCGCCCTCGGCGAGGCCGCGAGCGCGGCCCGCCGGGCCGTCGCCCACCCCGTGGAGGGCACCATCCTCACCGTGGCGACCGCCGCGGCCGGGGCCTGCGCCGCCGGCGGCGCACTCGTCGACGTGGCCAGGAACGCCCACGACGGGGCCAGGACCGCCCTCGCCGCCACCTCGGGGCAGCTCGACGTCCTCGAACGCGCCGGAGTCGTCGACGCGGGCGGCAGGGGCCTCGTGACCGTCCTCGGGGCCCTCCTGGAGACCGTGACCGGACAGACCCCGCCCCCGGCACCCGAGGCGCGGACCACGCCCGTGCCCCCGGAGGACTGCCCCGCGGCGGACGGGCCCGCCTACGAGGTGATCTACCTCCTGGAGGCCGGGGACGAGGCCGTGGAGCTGCTCCGGTCCCGGCTGGACGCCCTGGGGGAGTCCCTCGTCGTCGTCGGCGGGGACGGGCTCTGGAACGTCCATGTGCACGTCGACGACGCGGGCGCCGCCGTCGAGGCCGGGATCGAGGCCGGACGGCCCCACCGCATCCGCGTCACCCACTTCGCCGCCGACTCGGCCGCCGCCACCGCGCGCGGGGAGCGGGCCCAGCGCGCGGTCGTCGCCGTCGTCCCCGGCGCGGGCCTCGCCGGGCTCTGCGCCGAGGCGGGCGCCACGACCGTGCGGACCCTGCCCGGCGAACAGCCCGCCGGTGACGACCTCCTCGACGCGATCCGGCGAGCCCACGCGCGCGAGGTGGTGCTCCTGCCCAACGACACCGACCTGCGGCAGACCGCGGCCGCCGCCGCCGAACGCGCCAGGGCCGAGGGCATCCGCGTCGCCCTCATCCCGACCCGGGCCGCCGTCCAGGGCATCGCCGCCCTCGCCGTCCACGAACCCGACCGGCGTTTCGACGAGGACGTCGTCGCCATGACGGCCGCCGCCGGAGCCACCCGCTACGCCGAACTCGCCGTCGCCGAACGGCAGTCCTTCACCTCGGCGGGCGTCTGCCAGGCCGGCGACGTCCTCGGCCTCATCGAGGGCGACGTGGCCGTCATCGGCAGCGACCTCGCCGACACCGCCCGCACCGTTCTGGACCGGATGCTCTCCGCCGGCGGTGAACTCGTCACCCTCGTCGTCGCCGACGACACCCCGCCCGGACTCGCCCCCGACCTGGAGGCCCACGTCCGGCGCGGCTACCTGGCCGTCGACACCACCACGTACCACGCGGGAGCGGGCGCTCCGCCGCTGCTCATCGGGGTGGAATAGGTCTTTTTCCCGGTGGTTGTCCACAGCCTCCGGGACGACTGTCGGTCGCGTGGTGTGCAATGGAACGCGTGCCCGCGCTCGACGAACCACTCAAGAAGTCCCTCGGTCCCGCCACCGCCAAGGTCATGGCCGAGGCACTCGACCTGCACACGGTCGGTGACCTGCTCCACCACTACCCCCGGCGGTACGCCGAGCGGGGGGAGCTGACGACCCTCGCCGACCTGCCGCTCGACGAGCACGTCACGGTGGTGGCCCAGGTCGCCGACGCCCGTGTGCACACCTTCAACGGCTCCAAGGGGCGCGGCCAGCGCCTCGAGGTGACCATCACCGACGGCAGCGGCCGCCTCCAGCTGGTCTTCTTCGGCAAGGGCGTGCACAAGCCGCACCACGACCTGCTGCCCGGCACCCGCGCGATGTTCGCCGGCAAGGTCTCGCTCTTCAACCGGCGCCTCCAGCTCGCCCACCCGTCGTACGAACTCCTCCGCGGCGACAGCGAGGATCGCACCGACAGGATCGACGTCTGGGCCGGTGCCCTCATCCCGATCTACCCGGCCACCACCAAGCTGGAGTCCTGGAAGATCGCCAAGGCCGTCGACGCCGTCCTGCCCAGCGCCGTCGACGCCGTCGACCCGCTCCCCGACGCCCTGCGCGAGGGCCGCGGCCTCGCCGAGCTCCCCGACGCCCTCCGGCTCGTCCACCGGCCCCGTACCCAGGCCGACATCGTCACCGCGCGCGAACGCCTCAAGTGGGACGAGGCCTTCGTCCTCCAGGTCGCCCTCGCCCGCCGCCGGCACGCCGACACCCAACTTCCCGCGGTCGCCCGCCGGCCCGTCCCCGAGGGCATCCTCGACGCCTTCGACGCCAAGCTCCCCTTCACCCTCACCGACGGCCAGCGGAAGGTCTCCCAGGAGATCTTCGACGACCTCGCCACCGAACACCCCATGCACCGCCTCCTCCAGGGCGAGGTGGGATCGGGCAAGACCATGGTGGCGCTCCGCGCCATGCTGGCGGTCGTCGACTCCGGGGGACAGGCCGCCATGCTCGCCCCCACCGAGGTCCTCGCCCAGCAGCACCACCGCTCGATCACCGAGATGATGGGCGAGCTCGCCCAGGGAGGGATGCTCGGCGGCGCCGACCGGGCCACCAAGGTCGTCCTGCTCACCGGCTCCATGGGCACCGCCGCCCGCCGGCAGGCCCTCCTCGACCTGGTCACGGGTGAGGCCGGCCTGGTCATCGGCACCCACGCGCTGATCGAGGACAAGGTCCAGTTCCACGACCTGGGCCTGGTCGTCGTCGACGAGCAGCACCGCTTCGGCGTCGAGCAGCGCGACGCGCTCCGCGGCAAGGGCAAGCAGCCCCCGCACCTCCTGGTGATGACCGCCACCCCCATCCCGCGCACCGTCGCCATGACCGTCTTCGGCGACCTGGAGACCTCCGTCCTCGACCAGCTGCCCGCCGGACGCTCCCCGATCGCCACCCATGTCGTGCCCGCCGCCGACAAACCGCACTTCCTCGCACGCGCGTGGGAACGGGTCCGCGAGGAGGTCGGGAAGGGCCACCAGGCGTACGTGGTCTGCCCCCGCATCGGCGACGAGGAGGACCAGAAGAAGAAGGCGAAGGCGACGGCCTCCGCCGAGGACGAGGCCGAGAAGCGCCCGCCGCTCGCCGTCCTCGACGTCGCCGAGAAGCTCCGCACCGGGCCCCTCACCGGACTCCGGATCGCCGTCCTGCACGGCCGCATGCACCCCGACGACAAGGACGACGTCATGCGCCGCTTCGCCGCGGGCGAGCTCGACGTCCTCGTCGCCACCACCGTCATCGAGGTCGGCGTCAACGTCCCCAACGCGACCGCCATGGTGATCATGGACGCCGACCGCTTCGGCGTCTCCCAGCTCCACCAGCTCCGCGGCCGCGTCGGCCGTGGCTCGGCGCCCGGACTCTGCCTCCTGGTGAGCGAGATGCCCGAGGCCACCCCGGCCCGCCAGCGCCTCGCCGCCGTCGCCGCCACCCTCGACGGCTTCGAGCTCTCCCGCATCGACCTCGAACAGCGGCGCGAGGGCGACGTACTCGGCCAGGCCCAGTCCGGCGTCCGCTCCTCGCTGCGGGTCCTCACCGTCATCGACGACGAGGAGGTCATCGCCGCCGCCCGCGAGGAGGCCACCGCCGTCGTCCTCGCCGACCCGGACCTCGACGCCCACCCCGGCCTGCGCACCGCGCTCGACGCCCTGCTCGACAAGGACCGGGAGGAGTACCTGGAGAAGGGCTGACCGCGCGGTGTGGACCGCGGTCATATCCTGAGACGTACGCACTGGACGACGCAGGACGAGGACACCGATGACTCGCGTGATCGCCGGCACCGCCGGTGGGCGCCGCCTGGCCGTGCCGCCCGGCAACGGCACCCGCCCCACCTCCGACCGGGCGCGCGAAGGCCTCTTCTCCACCTGGGGCGCCTTCCTCGGCACCCTCGACGGCGCCAGGGTCGCCGACCTGTACGCCGGCTCCGGCGCCGTCGGCCTCGAAGCGCTCTCCCGGGGCGCCGCCCACGCCCTCCTCGTCGAGGCCGAGCCGCGCGCCGCGCGGACCATCCGCGAGAACATCTCCTCGCTCGGCCTGCCCGGCGCCGAACTCCGCACCGGCAAAGCGGAACAGATCGTGACGGGACCGGCGCCCGCCGACCCGTACGACCTGGTCTTCCTCGACCCGCCGTACGCCGTCACCGACGAGGATCTTCGCGAGATACTCCTCACACTCCGCTCGGGGGGCTGGCTAGCGGACGACGCTCTCGTCACCGTGGAGCGCAGCACCAGAGGCGGAGAATTCGGCTGGCCGGCCGGTTTTGAACCACTGCGGGCCCGTCGTTACGGCGAGGGAACGTTTTGGTACGGTCGCGCCGCCTCTACGTGCGAAGACGCACGATGACCGGACCGGAGAGCGAGGGACCCACGTTGCGCCGCGCCGTCTGTCCGGGGTCATTCGACCCCATCACCAACGGACATCTCGACATCATCGCCCGCGCCTCCAAGCTGTACGACGTCGTACATGTCGCGGTGATGATCAACCAGTCGAAGAAGGGCCTGTTCACGGTCGACGAGCGGATCGAGCTGATCCGCGAGGTGACCGCCGATCTCGGCAACGTCGAGGTGGAGTCCTTCCACGGGCTGCTCGTCGACTTCTGCAAGCAGCGCGACATCCCCGCGATCGTCAAGGGGCTGCGCGCGGTCAGCGACTTCGACTACGAGCTGCAGATGGCCCAGATGAACAACGGCCTCACGGGAGTGGAGACCCTCTTCGTCCCCACCAACCCGACCTACAGCTTCCTGTCGTCCTCGCTGGTCAAGGAGGTCGCGGCCTGGGGCGGCGATGTCTCCCACCTGGTGCCGCCGACGGTCCTTCCCCGGCTCACCGAGCGCCTGGCGCGGAAGTGACGCGCGGCCACCGCCGCTGACGCTCCGTCACCCGGTGTCGGACGGGCGCCGACTGCCCTTACAGTCGTCCCGTCCGTCTCCATCCAGCTGTAGAGAGTGGCGAGCACCCGGTGGACGTACAGAAGAAGCTCGACGAGATCGTCGCGACCGTGCAGGGCGCCCGTTCCATGCCCATGTCGGCATCCTGCGTGGTCAATCGCGCCGAGCTGCTCGCCCTGCTCGAAGAGGTGCGGGAGGCCCTGCCGGGCTCCCTCGCTCAGGCGCAGGAGCTGATCGGCGGCCGCGAGCACATGGTCGAGCAGGCCCGCCAGGAGGCGGAGCGGATCATCGAGGCCGCCCACACCGAGCGCGGCTCGATCGTCTCCGACACCCAGGTCGCCCGGCTCTCGCAGGAGGAGGCCGACCGGATCCTCTCCGAGGCCCGCCGCGAGGCCGAGGAGGTCCGCGCCGAGGCCGACGACTACGTCGACTCCAAGCTGGCGAACTTCGAGGTCGTCCTCAACAAGACGATCGGCTCCGTCGACCGGGGCCGCGAGAAGCTCCTCGGCCGGGGCCCCGGCCTCGACCAGAACGGTTACGCGGACGAGGACGCCCCCGAGTACAGCGCCGACCCGCAGACCCTGATCCACCGGGCCGACGAGTACGTCGACGCCAAGCTCGGCGCCTTCGAGGCGGTGCTCAGCAAGACCCTGGAGGCCGTCGGCCGGGGGCGGCAGAAGCTGCACGGCCGGATCGCCACCGACGCCCTGGGCGAGCACATGGCCGCCCAGGAGGGCCTCGGCGGCGCCGTGCACACCAGCGACTCCGACTACCTGGCCGGGCTCGCGGAGCTCTCGGACCCCGAGCCGGTCCAGATCCCCGCCCAGCCGCAGTCCCAGCCCCAGCCGGACCCGTACGCGGCGTACCAGCAGGCGCAGCAGCAGCCCGACCCGTACGCCGGCTACCAGCAGGTCCAGCAGCAGCCAGACCCGTACGCGTACCAGCAGCAGGCGCAGCACGCCGACCCGTACGGCTATCAGCAGCAGGACCCCTACGCGTACCAGCAGCCCGTCCAGCAGCAGGGGCACCCGCAGGGGCACCAGCAGCAGGGGGCCGCGCTCGACGAGACCAGCTTCTTCGACACGGGCATGATCGATCTGGAGCAGCTGCGCCGCTACGAGCAGGGCCAGTAGACCGGGGCCGGTAAGACCCTCAAGGCCCGGATTGGGCCCTGGGCGAAGCGTCCAGTATCCTGGCTCTTCGGTCGCGCGTATCTCCGCGATCCATGCTGCCCACGTCTGGCAGCCTCCTCGACGCAGCACGAATTCGAAAGCAGGAAGAGCCCTGAGCACGCGCCTCGACCACCGCAACCCCCTCGTGTTCGACACACACGAGCTGGGGCGGCGTCCTGGTGCCCTCCAGAGGATCTCCCGCTCGATCGAGGCCCCCAGGGACCTGGGCGTCGAAGGAGTGATCGGAGTGCCCGAGGGCTCTCCGGTGGAAATCGATCTCCGTCTTGAGTCGGTCATGGAAGGGGTGCTTGTCACAGGCACCGCCCGTGCATCGGCCGAGGGGGAGTGCGTAAGGTGTCTGGAGCCCGTCGAGCTGGAGCTCGATGTGGACTTCCAGGAGATGTTCTCGTACCCCGACTCCGACGACCGGGGCCGCTCCAAGGCGGCCGCGGACGACGAAGCCGAGGCAGACGAGGACATGATCCCCCTCGAGGACGGCATGTTCGACCTCGAACCCGTGCTGCGTGATGCGGTGGTGCTCGCACTGCCGATGCAGCCGGTGTGCCGGGAGGACTGTGCGGGTCTGTGCTCCGAGTGTGGAGCGAACCTGAACGAGAACCCCGACCACCACCATGACGCCGTCGACGCTCGTTGGGCGGCACTGCAGGGACTCGCCGGTTCGCTGGGAACCGATGAGAAGGACAACATGAGCGGCAAAGCCTCTGACGGGGACGTCCGAAGCGCCGCCGAGAAGCAGGAGAAGTAGCCGTGGCTGTTCCGAAGCGGAAGATGTCGCGCAGCAACACGCGCCACCGCCGGTCGCAGTGGAAGGCTGCGGTCCCCACCCTGGTTTCGTGTGAGCGTTGCCAGGAGCCGAAGCTGCAGCACATCGCGTGCCCGAGCTGCGGCACCTACAACAAGCGCCAGGTCCTCTCGGTCTGATTGGGCTGGTGAGAGGCGCAATGTCTGAGTCCCGCAAGACGGACGACAAGACGGACCATGCCTCGTCCCACACGCTTCTGGAAGGGCGGCTCGGCTATCAGCTCGAGTCCGCCCTTCTGGTGCGTGCGCTGACCCACCGTTCGTACGCGTACGAGAACGGCGGTCTGCCCACCAACGAGCGGCTGGAGTTCCTCGGGGACTCCGTGCTCGGCCTGGTGGTCACGGACACGCTGTACCGGACCCACCCCGACCTGCCGGAAGGCCAGCTGGCCAAACTGCGGGCCGCGGTGGTGAACTCGCGTGCGCTGGCGGACGTGGGGCGCGAACTCGAACTCGGCTCCTTCGTCCGGCTCGGCCGGGGCGAAGAGGGCACGGGCGGCCGGGACAAGGCGTCCATCCTCGCCGACACCCTTGAAGCGGTGATCGGCGCGGTCTATCTCGACCAGGGCCTCGATGCGGCGTCCGAGCTGGTGCACCGGCTCTTCGACCCGCTGATCGAGAAGTCCTCGAACCTCGGTGCCGGCCTGGACTGGAAGACCAGTCTCCAGGAGCTCACCGCGGCCGAGGGCCTGGGTGTTCCGGAATACCTCGTCTCCGAAGAGGGTCCGGACCACGAGAAGACCTTTACTGCTGCCGCCCGCGTCGGTGGTGTCTCGTACGGCACCGGCACCGGCCGCAGCAAGAAGGAAGCGGAACAGCAGGCGGCGGAGTCCGCGTGGCGTGCGATTCGCGCGGCCGCGGACGAACGCGCGGCGGCGGCGAAGGCCGCGGCCGAGGCGGGACCGGGAGAGGTCGCCGACCCCTCTCCGACCGCCCACCGGGCGTCGGCCTGACGGCCGCACTCCCGCTTCCCGAGAACCCCGCCCCAGGGCGGGGTTCTCGTCTTTTCCGCCGAAGCCGCGGCGGTAGGGTTGAGGCCGCTGTCGAAGACGTACGTCCGGAGGATTCCCGTGCCCGAGCTGCCCGAGGTCGAGGTCGTACGGCGGGGTCTGGAGCGCTGGGTCGCCGGACGGACGGTGACCGAGGTCGAGGTGCTGCACCCCCGGGCCGTACGCCGGCACCCGGCGGGCGGCGCGGACTTCGCGGCCCGGCTGAAGGGGCAGCGGTTCGAGGTGGCGCGCCGCCGCGGCAAGTACCTGTGGCTGCCGCTCGCCGAGACCGGCACCTCCGTCCTGGGGCACCTCGGCATGAGCGGGCAGCTGCTCGTCCAGCCGGAGGACGCCGCGGACGAGAAGCACCTCCGTATCCGCGTCCGCTTCGACGACGCGGCCGGCACCGAGCTCCGCTTCGTCGACCAGCGCACCTTCGGCGGTCTCTCGCTCCACGACCAGACCCCCGACGGACTGCCGGACGTCATCGGGCACATCGCCCGCGACCCGCTGGACCCCGAGTTCGACGACGCCGCCTTCCAGAGCGCGCTGCGGCTGCGCCGTACGACGGTGAAGCGGGCGCTGCTCGACCAGTCGCTGATCAGCGGCGTCGGCAACATCTACGCCGACGAGGCGCTCTGGCGGTCCCGGCTGCACTACGACCGGCCGACCGCCACCCTCACGCGCCCCCGCTCGGCCGAACTCCTCGGCCACGTCCGCGACGTGATGAACGCGGCCCTGGAGGTCGGCGGCACCAGCTTCGACAGCCTGTACGTGAACGTCAACGGCGAGTCCGGCTACTTCGACCGCTCGCTCGACGCCTACGGGCGCGAGGACGAGCCGTGCCGCCGCTGCGGTACGCCGATGCGGCGCCGCGCGTGGATGAACCGCTCCAGCTACTTCTGCCCGCGCTGCCAGCGCCCACCGCGCGGGACCGCCTGAGCCGCCGGGCTCTGCGACCGCGCGGGACCGCCTGCACCGTCAGGCCGTGCCGCCCGGTGTGACCGACTGGGCCGTCAGGCCGTGACGGGGGTCTCGCGCGCCGCGTCGTAACGTTCCCGGGCCGCCTCGACCTGCGGCATCCGGCCCTCCACCAGCTCGATCAGGCCGATCAGCCGCTCCGCGATCTCGCGGCCGAGCGGGGTGAGCCGGTAGTCGACCCGCGGCGGATTCGTCGGCTGTGCCTCGCGATGGACGAGTCCGTCGCGCTCCAGTGCGTGCAGGGTCTGCGACAGCATCTTCTCGCTCACGCCGTCGACCCGGCGCCGCAGTTCGTTGAACCGGAACGTCCCGTCGTGCAGGGCGCCGAGGGTCAGGCTGCCCCAGCGGCCCGTCACGTGCTCCAGTGTGCCGCGCGAGGGGCAGGCGCGCGCGAACACGTCGAAGGCGAGGTCGTCAGTCATGCCCTCCACCGTACTCCCGCACAGCGCTCACTGCCAGGTGTGCGCTATCGAGTAGGTTGCGCTATCGAAAAGTTAGTGCTCTACTTCTGGACGTCCCCACCGACCCGTTCCCGTCCGAGGAGTCCCTTGTGACCACCCCCGTCGTCTCCATCGCCTACCACTCCGGCTACGGCCACACCGCAGTCCTGGCCGAGGCCGTCCGTGACGGCGCCGTCGACGCGGGCGCCACCGTCCACCTGATCAAGGTCGACGGGATCACCGAGGCCGAGTGGGAGCTGCTCGACGCCTCCGACGCGATCGTCTTCGGCTCCCCGACGTACATGGGCACGGCCTCCGGCGCCTTCCACCAGTTCGCCGAGAACTCCTCGAAGCGCTGGTTCGCCGACACCTGGCTGGACAAGATCGCCGCCGGCTTCACCAACTCCGGTTCCAAGAGCGGCGACAAGCTGCACACCCTGCAGTACTTCCAGATCCTCGCCGGGCAGCACGGCATGCACTGGGTCAACCTCGGCCTCAAGCCCGGCTGGAACACCAGCGAGGCCTCCGAGAACGACCTCAACCGCCTCGGCTTCTTCTCCGGCGCGGCCGGTCAGACCCCCGGCGACCTGGGCCCCGAGGGCGTCCACAAGGCGGACGTCGCGACCGCCGAACACCTCGGCCGCCGTGTCGCCCTGACGGCCCGTACCTTCGCGGCCGGCAAGGCCGCCGCCTGAGTTCCGCTACGTGAAAGGGCCCGTCACCGAGAAGGTGACGGGCCCTTTCACGTCGGGTCGGTGCGCGGACCGACGGCTCAGTAGCCGAAGTCCTGGGTCCACCAGGGGCCGCCGTCGGCGAAGTGGACGCCCACGCCCAGGGTGGTGAAGTCGCAGTTCAGGATGTTGGCGCGGTGGCCGTCGCTGTTCATCCAGGACTCCATCACGGCCGCCGCGTCGGCCTGGCCGCGGGCGATGTTCTCGCCGCCGAGGCCCGCGATACCCGCCTTCTCGGCGCGCGCCCACGGCGTGTTCCCGTCGGGGTCCGTGTGGTCGAAGAAGCCGCGGGCCGCCATGTCCGAGCTGAACGCCCCGGCCAGCGCCGCGAGCCGGGCGTCCGCGCTCACCGGCGAGCAGCCCACCTTGGCGCGCTCGACGTTGACCAGCCGGACGACCTCCGCCTCGGCGGCCACGCCGCGGTCGGCGGTGGAGGGGGCCGCGGTCGTCTCGACCGGAGCCTCGGTCGTCGGGTCGGGCTTGGGCTCGGCCTTCGGCGCGGGAGCCTTCGTGGACGGCGCGGCCGTGGTCCGCTTCGGCGCCGGCTTGGCCGGAGCCTTCGTCGGGGCCTTGGTCGGCGCCTTCGTCGGGGTCGGTGTGGCCTTCGGGGCCGGCTTCGTGGACGGGGTCGCCGACGGCGAGGCCGCCTTGCCCTTGTCCGTGCCCGCGTTCGCCTTCGTGCTGGTCCGCGTGGTACCCGCGTCGCCGGTCGGGGTCTGCGTGGACCCGCCCTGCGTCGTCAGCTCCGGCGTCTGCCGGGACTGGCTCGGTCGCTCGCTCGTGCCCGCGCTGCCGACCGTGAAGGTGTCCCCGCCGGGCAGCAGGCCCGAGGCGACGGCGATGGCGCCCACCGCTACGGCGGCGGAGGCTCCGAGCAGGCCGGTGCGCACGGGGGCGCGCCGCTTGCGGCGGGTACCCCGGTGACGGCGGTCCGAACCGTCCGCGTAGTCTTCTGCGGCGGGTGCGGCTCCGGCGCGACGGTGGCGTCCCATCTGGTCTGCCTTCCTCTTGCTGGTCCTGCTGTGGTCCTGTGCCGGCCCTGCGGCCTTTGCTGATCTTTGCTGTCGGTACCGTTTCGGACCGGCGGTCGAACAGGGCGGGTCCGAACGGGTGAGGCGTGTTCGGTCGGGACTGTAGTCCATGCGGGCCGGGGGCGATGTGCTCATCTGGCAATCCGCCCGTTAGCGTGCAGGCATGAGTGACGACGTTCGGATGACCGCCTGGGTACGCGGCCGGGTACAGGGAGTGGGCTTCCGCTGGTTCACCAGGGCAAACGCTTTGGAGATCGGAGGCCTGGTGGGCTTCGCCCTCAACCTCGACGACGGCAGGGTGCAGGTCGTGGCCGAAGGGGCGCGTGAGAATTGCCACCGTCTGCTCGCCTGGCTCCACTCCTCCGACACACCCGGGCGCGTGGACGGCGTCACTGAGATCTGGGCCACCCCGCGCGGTGGCTACGACGGCTTCGCCATCCGCTGACGATCACTCTCCGACACCCTCTCCGGTGACCGAACGGGGCCTCGAAAGGACGCGCGGTAACAGCCGGGTGACGGGGAAACCGCCTGGTGGTTGCCAAGGAGCGGCCGTCATGGAAGGCTGCCGGGTAAGGATGATCGCGACGCCCTGAGGCACCGAGTTCATGAGGCCCCGCCGCCCGCTGAGCGGCCCGGGACTCCTCGGTCGGCCCTTCAAACGGGGCGTGATCGTGTTGACCGTCAAACTTTTTGGTGAGACTCTGGAATCCCCGCGCACCTTAGCTGTTTGGCAGTGGAACCGGCACGACGAGCAGTACTGCCGAGCACCGCGGGTGCGAAATCCCTCACGACCCAACCGCTACGGTCGGTCACTCATTGTGGAGGACCACTCATCATGGCAAAGGCGCTTCTCGGTTACGTCGGCGGCTCCGACCCGCGACTCCTCGCCGAGATGCGACGGCTTCAGCAGCGCGTCCAGGACCTGGAATCCGAGCTGGTACGGATCCAGTCCGAGAACGACTCGCTCGCCGCGGCCGCCGCTCAGCACCAGGGAGAGTCACTGCTGAACAGCATCGACCTCGACGTACCCCAGGCGGAGCCTGCGCTCACCTGACAACCCAGCCCCGAGGGGCCAGGTGGGAACCACTCGCGCCGGACTCACGTCGGCACAGCCGCATGGACACCCATGCCGGTGGAGCCTAGTGAACACTCACGCCGGCAGAGCAGACATGCAAGGGGCGCTTCGGCGTCCCTTCTTTCTTTCACCCGCCGTTCCCCTCCCGTCCCACCCCTCCTCACCCGAGGATCTGCCCTACACCTTCGCGGGTGAAACGCACGAGCCCCGGTAGAGTCCCGGGCGTGCACCTCAAGGCCCTGACGCTCCGCGGATTCAAGTCGTTCGCCTCGGCCACCACGCTGCGGTTCGAACCCGGAATCACCTGTGTCGTGGGCCCCAACGGATCGGGCAAGTCCAATGTCGTGGACGCCCTGTCCTGGGTCATGGGCGAGCAGGGCGCCAAGTCGCTGCGCGGCGGCAAGATGGAGGACGTCATCTTCGCCGGCACGACCGGGCGCCCCCCGCTCGGCCGTGCCGAGGTGTCCCTCACCATCGACAACTCCGACGGCGCGCTGCCCATCGACTACGCCGAGGTCACGCTCACCCGCATCATGTTCCGCGGCGGCAGCAGCGAGTACCAGATCAACGGCGACACCTGCCGGCTGCTCGACTTCCAGGACCTGCTCTCCGACTCCGGCATCGGGCGCGAGATGCACGTCATCGTCGGCCAGGGGCAGCTCGACTCCGTGCTGCACGCCGACCCGATGGGCCGCCGCGCCTTCATCGAGGAGGCCGCCGGAGTCCTCAAGCACCGCAAGCGCAAGGAGAAGGCGCTGCGGAAGCTCGACGCGATGCAGGCCAACCTCGCGCGCGTGCAGGACCTCACCGACGAACTGCGCCGCCAGCTCAAGCCCCTCGGCCGGCAGGCCGCCGTCGCCCGCCGCGCCGTCGTCATCCAGGCCGACCTGCGCGACGCCCGGCTCCGTCTCCTCGCCGACGACCTCGTCCACCTCCAGCGGGCACTCACCGCAGAGGTCGCCGACGAAGCGGCGCTGCTCGCCCGCAAGGAGGCCACCGAGGCCGAACTGCGGACCGCGCTGGCCCGCGAGGCCGCCCTGGAGGCCGAGGCACGCGCGCTCGTGCCCCGGCTCGAACGCGCCCAGCAGAACTGGTACGCCCTCTCCCAGCTCGCCGAACGCGTTCGCGGCACGGTCTCGCTGGCCGACGCGCGCGTGAAGAGCGCCACCGCCGCACCCGCCGAGGAGCGCCGCGGCCGCGACCCGGAGGACCTGGAGCGCGAGGCGGCCCGCGTCCGCGAGCAGGAGGCGGAGCTGGAGGCCGCGCTGGAGGCCGCCGAGCGCGCCCTGGAGGACACCGTCACCCACCGCGCCGGACTCGAACAGGCGCTGGCGTCCGAGGAGCGCCGTCTCAAGGACCTGGCCCGCGCCCTCGCCGACCGCCGCGAGGGCCTCGCCCGTCTCCACGGCCAGGTCAACGCGGCCCGCTCGCGCGCCGCCTCCGCCCAGGCCGAGATCGACCGGCTCGCCGCCGCCCGCGACGAGGCGGCGGAGCGGGCGGTCACGGCCCAGGAGGAGTACGAGCAGCTCAAGACCGAGGTCGACGGCCTCGACGCCGCGGACACCGAGCACGGCGAACGGTACGAGGCCGCCCGCCGCGGACTGGCCGACGCGGAGGCGGCGCTCGGCGCCGCCCGTGAGACCGCCGCCACCGCCGAACGCCGCCGTGCCGCCACCCAGGCCCGGCACGAGACCCTCGCCCTCGGACTGCGCCGCAAGGACGGCACGGGCGCCCTGCTGACCGCCGGACTCAGCGGACTCCTCGGCCCGGCCGCCGAACTCCTCACCGTCACCCCCGGATACGAGATCCCCGTCGCCGCCGCCCTCGGCGCCGCGGCCGACGCGGTCGCCGCCACCGGCCCCTCCGCCGCCGCCGAAGCCCTCCGCCTGCTGCGCAAGCAGGACGCCGGCCGCGCGTCCCTGCTGCTGACCGGGGCCCCCGGACCGGATCGCTCCGGAGAGACCGGGGCCGCCGCCGGGCACCCGTACGCCGCCGACCTCGTCCGCGGACCCGACGAACTCATGGGAGCCGTCCGCCGGCTGCTCGCCGGGATCGTCGTCGTCGACGACCTGGACCAGGCCGCCGAGCTCGTCAGGACCAGGCCCGCGTCGACCGCCGTCACCCTGGAGGGAGACCTGCTCGGGGCGCACTTCGCCCAGGGCGGCTCGGCGGGCGCGCCCAGCCTCCTCGAAGTCCAGGCCTCGGTCGACGAGGCCGCCGCCGAGCTCGACGAACTCGCCGTACGCTGCGAGGAGCTGGCGGCCGCCGAGCGCGGGGCCGACGAGCGGCGCCGTACCGCCGCCGCGCTCGTCGAGGAACTCGACACCCTTCGCCGTACCGCCGAACGGGAGAAGTCCGCCGTCGCCCAGCAGCTCGGCCGGCTCGCCGGCCAGGCCAGGGGAGCTGCCGGGGAGGCCGAGCGCACCGCGGCCGCCGCCGCCCGCGCCCAGGAGGCCCTGGAGAAGGCGACCGCCGAGGCGGAGGAACTCGCCGAACGTCTGCTGGTGGCCCAGGAGGCCGCGGCGTTCGGGGAGGGCGGGGACGAGGAGCCCGACACCGGCACCCGCGACCGGCTCGCGATCGACGGATCCAACGCGCGCCAGACCGAGATGGAGGCCCGCCTCCAGGTCCGTACGCACGAGGAGCGGGTCAAGGGGCTCGCCGGCCGGGCCGACTCGCTCGACCGGGCCGCCCGCGCCGAACGGGAGGCACGCGCACGTGCCGAACAGCGCCGCGCCCGGCTGCGCCACGAGGAGCGGGTCGCGGGCGCGGTCGCCGCCGGCGCCCGCGGCCTCCTGGCCCACATCGAGGTGTCGCTCGTCCGCGCCGAGCGGGAGCGGGTGGTGGCGCAGGCGGCGCGGGCCGACCGGGAGGAGGGCCTGACGGCGGCCCGGACCCGGGGCCGCGACCTCAAGGCCGAACTCGACAAGCTCACCGACTCGGTGCACCGGGGCGAGGTGCTCGGCGCGGAGAAGCGCCTGCGGATCGAGCAGCTGGAGTCGAAGGCCCTGGAGGAGTTCGGTGTGGAGGCGACCGCGCTGGTCGCCGAGTACGGACCGGAACAGCCCGTGCCGCCGTCGCCGGCCGTCGAGGGAGCGGACGGCTCGGACTCCCCGGAGGCCGACGAGCCGCGTCCCTTCATCCGTTCGGAGCAGGAGAAGCGCCTCAGGGCAGCCGAACGGGCGTACCACCAGCTCGGCAAGGTCAACCCGCTGGCCCTCGAGGAGTTCGCGGCCCTGGAGGAGCGGCATCGCTTCCTCTCCGAGCAGCTGGAGGACCTGAGGAAGACCCGGACCGATCTGCTTCAGGTCGTGAAGGAGGTCGACCTGCGGGTCGAGCAGGTCTTCACCGAGGCGTACCGGGACACGGCCCGGGAGTTCGAGGGTGTCTTCTCGCGGCTCTTCCCGGGGGGAGAGGGGCGGCTGATCCTGACCGACCCCGACAACATGCTCACCACCGGAGTCGAGGTGGAGGCCCGCCCGCCCGGCAAGAAGGTCAAGCGGCTCTCGCTGCTCTCCGGCGGCGAGCGTTCGCTGACGGCCGTGGCGCTGCTGGTCTCGATCTTCAAGGCCCGGCCCAGCCCGTTCTACGTGATGGACGAGGTCGAGGCGGCGCTCGACGACACCAACCTCCAGCGGCTGATCCGGATCATGCAGGAGCTCCAGGAGTCCTCGCAGCTGATCGTGATCACCCACCAGAAGCGGACCATGGAGGTCGCGGACGCGCTGTACGGCGTGTCCATGCAGGGGGACGGCGTCTCGAAGGTGATCAGCCAGCGGCTGCGCTGAGCCGACAGCGTGTACCCCGAAACTTCAAGTTCAAGTGTTGAACTCAAGCCACGTCATAGTGCTGATTAAGTCACACGACATCACCTATTGACTTAGAAACTTGAAGGCATAGTCTCTGCAACGTTGCTTTTACCTTCACGTGGTGGGCGGCGTGATGTTGTGCGCCACTGGAAGGGCTTGCCCCCCACCGAGGAGTCCATGTGCCCCACACCGCGCAGGCGCCCACGCCGCCGCCTTCCGAAGGCCGAGCCGCCCACCCGGACCACCTCGGCCACGTCATCTTCATCACGGCCTCCGCCGCGATGGGCGGATTCCTCTTCGGGTACGACAGCTCCGTCATCAACGGCGCCGTCGAGGCGATCCGCGACCGCTACGACATCGGCTCCGGAACCCTCGCCCAGGTCATCGCCATCGCCCTGATCGGCTGCGCCATCGGCGCCGCCACCGCCGGCCGGATCGCCGACCGCATCGGCCGCATCCGTTGCATGCAGATCTCCGCGGTGCTCTTCGCGGTCAGTGCCGTCGGCTCCGCCCTGCCCTTCGCCCTCTGGGACCTGGCGCTCTGGCGGATCATCGGCGGCTTCGCCATCGGCATGGCCTCCGTCATCGGCCCCGCCTACATCGCCGAGGTCGCCCCCGCCGCCTACCGCGGCCGCCTCGGCTCCTTCCAGCAGGCCGCCATCGTCATCGGCATCGCCATCTCGCAGCTGGTCAACTACGGCATCCTGCAGCTCGCCGACGGCGACCAGCGCGGCGAGATCGGCGGCCTCGAAGCCTGGCAGTGGATGCTCGGCGTGATGGTCGTCCCCGCCGTCCTCTACGGCATGCTCTCCTTCGCCATCCCCGAGTCGCCCCGCTTCCTCATCTCCGTCGGGCGGGTCGACCGGGCCAAGGAGGTCCTCTCCGAGGTCGAGGGCAAGGGTGTCGACCTGGACCACCGCGTCGCCGAGATCGCCGCGGCCATGCGCAGCGAGCACAAGTCCACCTTCAAGGACCTGCTCGTCGCCGGCTCCCGCTTCCGGCTGCTGCCCATCGTCTGGGTCGGCATCGGGCTCTCGGTCTTCCAGCAGCTCGTCGGCATCAACGTCGCGTTCTACTACTCCTCGACGCTCTGGCAGTCCGTCGGCATCGACCCGTCGAGCTCGTTCTTCTATTCGTTCACCACGTCGATCATCAACATCATCGGCACCGTGATCGCGATGGTCCTGGTCGACCGCGTCGGCCGCAAGCCGCTCGCCCTCGTCGGCTCCGTCGGCATGGCGATCGCCCTCGCCGTCGAGGCCTGGGCCTTCTCCGCCGACCTCGTCGACGGCAAACTGCCCGAGACGCAGGGCGTCGTGGCGCTCGTCGCCGCCCATGTCTTCGTGCTCTTCTTCGCCCTCTCGTGGGGCGTGGTGGTCTGGGTCTTCCTCGGCGAGATGTTCCCCAACCGGATCCGCGCCGCCGCGCTCGGTGTCGCCGCCTCCGCCCAGTGGATCGCCAACTGGGCCATCACGGCCAGCTTCCCGTCCCTCGCGGACTGGAACCTCTCCGGCACCTACATCATCTACACGGTCTTCGCCGTGCTCTCGATCCCCTTCGTGCTCAGGTACGTCAAGGAGACCAAGGGCAAGGCGTTGGAGGAGATGGGCTAATCCCCGCTGCCCCGCTCCTCACCCACGGAACTGCCCCGGTCCGAGGCCGCACGCCCCGGACCGGGGCAGTACGCCGTGGCCCGCCGCCCTCAGGCCGTGAGCCGCGGCAGGACGGCGTCACAGAACAGCCGCACGCTCCGCCACCCCTCCTCCAAGGGCATTCCGCCGCACAGCGGATGCAGCACGAGGCTCTCCACGCCGAGCGCCAGGCACTCCTCCGGAGTGACGACCCGGTAGACCCCCTCCGCGCGCAGCTCCGCCACCGTCGTCGCGGCCGACCGCACCGCCGAGCGGATGTCCTTCGACTGCCAGGAGGCGTACGTCCGCGCCTCGTGCAGGAAGTGCTCCCCGTACTCCGCCCAGGTCCGGTCCGGGTCCTCCGACAGATGCAGCAGCGGCGTCACCTCGGCCGGCATCATCGTCCAGCCCTCCGTGCCGTACTCGGCGCACCGCTCCTGGTAGTACGCCTCCAGCTCCGGCAGGTGCGCGCTCGGGAAGAACGGCAGCCCGAGCCGGGCCGCCCGCCGCGCCGCCGCCCGCGACGAACCCCCGACCAGCAGCATCGGATGCGGCTGGGTGAAGGGCCGCGGGGTGACCCGTACCGTACGGCCCTGATACGTGAACGGCTCCCCGCTCCAGGCCGTGAGCAGGGTCTCCAGGAGCAGGTCCTGGAGCTTCCCGCGGCGCCCCCAGTCGACCCCGCGCTCCTCGTACTCCTCCGGGCGGTAGCCGATCCCCGCCACCGTCACCAGCCGTCCGCCGCTCAGCAGGTCGAGGACGGCGATGTCCTCGGCGAGCCGCAGCGGGTCGTGCAGCGGTCCGATGATCGCGGAGACGGTGACGGCGATCCGCCGCGTCGCGCCGAAGACCGCCCCGGCGAAGGCGAAGGGGGACGGCAGCCAGTTGTTGTCGACCCCGTGGTGCTCCTCCGTCTGCACGGTGTCGACCCCGTGGGCGTCGGCGTACGCGGCCATCTCGACGGCGGCCCGGTAGCGGGCGGAGAGGGATTCGGGGGTCGCGCGGGGATCGACGAGGTTGAACCGTACGACGCTGAACGGCATGGGAAGTCCCCCTCCGCTGGTGGGATACCGGCGAAGGGGGACGCTATCTGACGTTACGTCAGATGGAAACGGTCTCGCGGGCCTCGGCGGAGTCCGCCGACCCGACGGGCTCCGGGGCCGGCGTGCGCGGCAGCACGGCGTACAGCACGCCCGCCACCACGATCGTCGCCGCCCAGCCGAGGCCGTTCTCGCCGATCCAGGAGGAGGCGAGCGGACCGGAGAACCAGTCGACCTTGGTGAAGAGAAGCCCCGCCAGCAGCGCGACCGCCCAGCCCGTCATCGCCTGCCAGGCGAAACCGCCCCGGTACCAGTACGCGCTCGTCCGCGTGGTGTCCATGAGCGCCACCGCGTCGTACGGCCGGCGTCGCAGCATGTCCACGCCGAAGACGCCGATCCAGGCCGAGAACGCCACCGCGAGCAGGGTCAGGAAGGAGATGAACGAGCCGATGAAGCTGGTCGCCACCACCATGAGCAGGAAGCCGAAGACCAGGCTGATCACCGCGTTGACGCTGACGGCTGCCGCGCGCGAGACCTTGATGCCCAGGGTCTGCGCGGTGAACCCGGCCGAGTACATCGACATCGAGTTGATCAGCAGCATGCCGATCAGGGCGATCACCAGGTACGGCACCGAGATCCACATCGGCAGCAGCTCACCGATGAAGGACACCGGGTCCTGCGCCGAGGCCAGGTCCGGCGTCGACACCGCCATGACCGCGCCCATCAGGACCATCGGCAGGACGACGATCCCGGCGCCGCCCACCGTCGAGCCGACCATCGCCTTCGACGAGGCCGTACGGGGCAGGTAGCGGGTGAAGTCGGGACCCGAGGGGACCCAGCTGATGCCGCCGGCCGCGATCGTGCCGATGCCCGCGATCATCATCGCCGTCGAACCGGCCGGCTTGTCGAAGACCGCCGACCAATCGGTGTTCGCCACGAGATAGACCAGGACGAGCACCGAGAAGGCGCCGAAGAGATACGTGGACCACTTGCTGCACACGCGCAGCGCGTTGATCCCGAGCCCCGAGACGAGGAAGGTGCAGGTGACGAAGAGGAGCAGCGTCACGACGATCAGGAGCGTGTTCGACCTCACGCCGAAGAGCAGGTCGAGCACGGTCAGCACCGCGTAGGCGCCGGTGACCGCGTTGATGGTCTCCCAGCCCCACCGGGCCACCCAGATCAGCGCACCGGGAAAAAGGTTTCCGCGCTGGCCGAACACCGCACGTGACAGCGCCATCCCCGGGGCGCCGCCCCGCTTGCCCGCGATCGAGATCAGGCCGACGATCCCGTAGGAGAGGACCGGCGCGGCGACCGCCACGGCCAGGACCTGCCAGAAGTTCAGGCCGTTGAAGACGATCAGACCGGCGCCCATCGTGAGCAGCAGCACACTGATGTTGGCCGCGACCCAGGTCGGGAAGAGCTCGCGGACCCGGCCGGTCCGCTCGGCGTCGGGGACGGGCTCGAGACCGCGGGTCTCCATCGCGCCGTCGTGCGTCGCGCCTGCGGCTTCGGAGGCGTCGTGGGGCATGGGGGTACTCCGTACAGATGTGGGGGGACCCACCCAGCGTACGTGCTCCTTCTTCCGCCGCTTCGTGGCCGATACTGGTCGAGTTATGGAACTCATCCTTGCTGTAGTCATCGCTCTGGTCGTCGCGGTCGCCGTGACGAGCGGGCTCGTGATCAGCGGTCGCAAGAAGAAGCAGCTGCCGCCGGCCGAGCCGCCGTCCACCACGCCGACCATCACCGCTCCGCCCGCCGAACCGCATGTCGGCGAGGAGGCGGAGACGCCGCGGGAGGAACCACGCCGCACGGTCGAGGAGGTCGAACTCCCCGCCGAGGAGGCCGTCGAGACGCCGGCCGCCGTCGAGGACCCCGTCGTCGCCGAGCCCGCGGCCCCCGAGATCGAGGTCCCGGAGCCCACCGCCGGCCGTCTCGTACGGCTCCGGGCCAGGCTCGCCCGCTCGCAGAACTCGCTCGGCAAGGGGCTGCTCACGCTCCTGTCCCGCGAGCACCTCGACGAGGACACCTGGGAGGAGATCGAGGAGACCCTTCTCACGGCCGACGTCGGCGTCGCCCCCACCCAGGAGCTCGTCGAGCGGCTGCGCGAGCGGGTCCGGGTGCTCGGCACCCGCACCCCGGAGGAGCTGCGCGCGCTGCTCCGCGAGGAGCTCGTCGTCCTGCTCGGCCCCGACCTCGACCGCACGGTGCACACCGAGAGCCCTTCGGACGTGCCGGGCGTGGTCATGGTCGTCGGGGTCAACGGCACCGGCAAGACGACGACCACCGGCAAGCTGGCCCGGGTCCTCGTCGCCGACGGCAAGTCCGTCGTCCTCGGCGCGGCCGACACCTTCCGTGCCGCCGCCGCCGACCAGCTCCAGACCTGGGGCGAGCGCGTCGGGGCCCGGACCGTCCGCGGACCGGAGGGCGGCGACCCGGCGTCGATCGCCTTCGACGCGGTCAAGGAGGGCATCGCGGAGGGCGCCGATGTCGTCCTCATCGACACCGCCGGCCGGCTCCACACCAAGACCGGTCTCATGGACGAGCTCGGCAAGGTCAAGCGCGTCGTCGAGAAGCACGGCCCGCTCGACGAGATCCTGCTCGTCCTCGACGCCACCACCGGCCAGAACGGACTGATCCAGGCCCGGGTCTTCGCCGAGGTGGTCGACATCACTGGCATCGTGCTCACCAAGCTCGACGGCACCGCCAAGGGCGGCATCGTCGTGGCCGTCCAGCGCGAGCTGGGCGTCCCGGTCAAGCTGATCGGCCTGGGCGAGGGTCCGGACGACCTGGCGCCCTTCGAGCCGGGCGCCTTCGTCGACGCCCTGATCGGCGACTGACGCCTCGTACGACACGCGGAAGGGCCCTCGCCACCCGGCGAGGGCCCTTCCGCGTACCGGGGCTCAGAAGTGGGTGCGGTGGCAGATGTACGCCAGCGTGCCGAGCAGCAGCCGTGCCTGCGGCGGCGCCCCCGCCGTGTCCAGCGTCGGTGGCCGCAGCCAGCGCACCGGACCCAGCCCGCCCAGGTCCGACGGGGGAGCGGTGACATGGCTGCCGGGCCCCATGCAGTGCAGATCCAGATCGGCGTCGTCCCAGCCCATCCGGTAGAGCAGCTGCGGCAGCTCCGCCGCCGCTCCCGGCGCCACGAAGAAGCGCGCCCGGCCGGTCGGCGTCGCGCACACCGGGCCCAGCGGCAGCCCCATGCGCTCCAGGCGGACGAGCGCGCGGCGGCCCGCGGCCTCGGCGACCTCGATCACGTCGAAGGCCCGGCCCACCGGGAGCAGCAGGGCCGCGCCGGGGTACCGCGACCACGCCTTGGTCGCGTCGTCGAGGCCGGCGCCGGCCGGGACCGGATCCGCGAAGGAGAGGGGATGCGCGCCCGGGGCCGCGCACGCTCGATCCCCGCAGGAGCACTGGCCGGAGACGGCCCGCGCTCCGGGCACCACGTCCCAGCCCCACAGTCCTGTGTACTCGGCCACCGCTGTGCACTCCGTGGTGCGAACGCGGCGGCGTGCGCCGGACCGCATCTCACGAATGCCGCCGATCGTGAAACCCATGTCCCCTCCAACGGGTCGAGCGCGCCGGTGGTTACGACCCGGAGCACCCTCGTCACCCTTCGTCACGGTCCGTCGCCGAGGGTGGCGTGCGGTCGTGTGTGGGGTGGTGCGGGCCGGTGCGCGCGCCTCTCCGTGCATCCGTCCGCCGACTCCGGTTCGTCGCATGTCAAGTGAATCGCGTTCCACCGGCGGGGAGTTCATTCGAAGGGGTGGCGAATGGTGGCGTTTCTTGAATCGCCCTCGTGGAGGGGTGATCGTAGGATTACTTTCGGTACTCGAAGCCCGGGGTGGCTTGCGCACGCGGGTATGCCGGAGGCAACCCGGTTTCCAGTTCGAAGGAGCGCGAACGCCGGACGGGTGCCGCGAGACGCGGCATTCTGGTAAGGGTTCGCATGACAGGCAATCAGGTGGATGGGGGCGTTCCAGTGGGCGGCAACGGCGCAGACAGTACGACTGCCGGCAAGCGCCCCAACGAGCAGCTGGGTTCGTGGTTCGTGCGCAGCGGCTGGTCGAAGGGCGAACTCGCGCGCCAGGTGAACCGCCGGGCGCGCCAGATGGGCGCGCACCACATCTCCACCGACACCTCCCGCGTGCGCCGCTGGCTCGACGGCGAGCAGCCGCGCGAGCCCATCCCGCGGATCCTCTCCGAGCTGTTCTCCGAGCGCTTCGGCTCCGTCGTCGCCGTCGAGGACCTCGGGCTGCGCACCGCCCACCAGTCGCCCTCCGTCTCCGGCGTCGACCTGCCCTGGGCCGGACCGCAGACGGTCGCCCTGCTCGGCGAGTTCTCCCGCAGCGACCTCATGCTCGCCCGCCGCGGATTCCTGGGCTCCTCCCTGTCGCTCGCCGCCGGACCCGCCCTCATCGAACCGATGCAGCGCTGGCTCGTCCCCACCCCCGCGGGCGACCTCGCGGTCCCGGACCCGCTCGCCGACGCCCGCCGCCCCAACCGGCTCTCGGAGATCGAGCTCGACCTCCTCGAATCCACCACCGCCATGTTCCGCAAGTGGGACGCCCAGTGTGGCGGGGGGCTGCGTCGCAAGGCCGTCGTCGGCCAGCTCCACGAGGTCACCGACCTGCTCCAGGAGCCCCAGCCTGCCGCCACCGCCAAGCGTCTCTTCACCTGCGCCGCCGAACTCGCCGAACTCGCCGGCTGGATGAGCTACGACGTGGGCCTCCAGCCCACCGCCCAGAAGTACTTCGTGCTCGCCCTGCACGCCGCCAAGGAAGCCGGCGACAAGCCCCTCGGCTCGTACATCCTGTCCTCGATGAGCCGCCAGATGATCCACCTGGGCCGGCCCGACGACGCCCTCGAACTCATCCATCTGGCCCAGTACGGCAGTCGGGACTGCGCCACCGCGCGCACCCAGGCCATGCTGTATGCGATGGAGGCCCGCGCCTACGCCAACATGGGGCAGCCCTCCAAGTGCAAGCGGGCCGTCCGGATGGCCGAGGACACCTTCGCCGACGTCGGCCTCGACGGCGAGCCCGAGCCCGACTGGATCGGCTTCTTCTCCGAGGCCGAGCTCAACGGCGAGAACTCCCACTCCTACCGCGACCTCGCCTACGTCGCCGGACGCTCCCCGACGTACGCCTCGCTCGCCGAACCCGTCATGGAGCGGGCCGTCGAGCTCTTCGAGAAGGACCCCGACCATCAGCGGTCGTACGCCCTGAACCTCATCGGCATGGCCACCGTCCACCTCCTCAAGCGCGAGCCTGAGCAGTCCGTCGTCCTCGCCGAGAAGGCCCTCGGAGTCGCCCGCAGCATCCGCTCCGAGCGGGTCAACACCCGACTCCGCAAGACCGTCGACCACGCCGCCCGCAACTACAGCGACGTCGCCGAGGTCGTGCACCTCACCGACCGGCTCACCCAGCTGCTCCCCGAGGCCGCCGAAGCGGTCTGAGCCGTCCGGCGCCCCGGCGCCCCCGTACTCCGGCCGCGCCGGACGTCCCGTACTGCCCGACTCGGCTCCCCCGCCGCAAGGTCACACGGACGCCAGGCGCGGCCGGTTCTCATGTGCGGAGGATACGGGCGTTACCTCGCTGTGATGCGGCCGTTCACGGTCGCGTAACACGCCCCACCCCTTCGTCACCGCTCGGAAACATCGAGCGGCATCGGCGGAAACGGCCCTGCGCGAATCTCTGGCCCATAACCGGCCACCCCTCACGGCCGCAGCCGCCCTCCGGCCCCGCCCCCGCACAGGCCGCACGACGACGAGGAGACGCCGATGGCACCAGCCATCACGACCCTGGCAGCAGACGCCCCCGAGCTGTCCGCCGCCAACACCGGGTTCATGCTCATCTGCTCCGCCCTGGTCATGCTGATGACCCCGGCACTCGCCTTCTTCTACGGAGGCATGGTCCGCGTCAAGTCCACCCTCAACATGCTGATGATGAGCTTCATCAGCCTCGGGATCGTCACGATCCTCTGGGTGCTCTTCGGCTTCAGCCTCGCCTTCGGCACCGACGCGGGCTCGATCATCGGCTGGTCCTCCGACTACGTCGGCCTCAGCGGCATCGGCGTCACCGAACTCTGGGACGGCTACACCATCCCGGTGTACGTCTTCGCCGTCTTCCAGCTGATGTTCGCCATCCTCACCCCGGCCCTGATCAGCGGCGCCCTCGCCGACCGCGTCAAGTTCACCGCCTGGACCCTCTTCATCACCCTCTGGGTCACCGTCGTCTACTTCCCCGTCGCCCACTGGGTCTGGGGCGCCGGCGGCTGGCTCTTCGAGATGGGCGTCATCGACTTCGCCGGCGGCACCGCGGTCCACATCAACGCCGGCGCCGCGGCCCTCGGCGTCATCCTCGTCATCGGCAAGCGCGTCGGCTTCAAGAAGGACCCGATGCGCCCGCACAGCCTCCCGCTGGTCATGCTGGGCGCCGGTCTCCTCTGGTTCGGCTGGTTCGGCTTCAACGCCGGATCCTGGCTCGGCAACGACGACGGCGTCGGCGCCGTGATGTTCGTCAACACCCAGGTCGCCACCGCCGCCGCCATGCTCGCCTGGCTCGCGTACGAGAAGGTCCGCCACGGCTCCTTCACCACCCTGGGCGCCGCCTCCGGCGCGGTCGCCGGCCTCGTCGCCATCACCCCGTCCGGCGGCGCCGTCAGCCCGCTCGGCGCGATCGCCATCGGCGTCATCGCCGGTCTCCTCTGCGCCATGGCCGTCGGACTCAAGTACAAGTTCGGCTACGACGACTCCCTCGACGTCATCGGCGTCCACCTCGTCGGCGGTGTCCTCGGCTCCCTCCTCGTCGGCCTCTTCGCCACCGGCGGCGTCCAGTCCGAGGCCAAGGGCCTCTTCTACGGCGGCGGCCTGGAGCAGCTCGGCAAGCAGGCCGTCGGCGTCGTCGCCGTCCTCGCCTACTCTCTGATCGCCTCCGCGATCCTCGCGCTGATCATCGACAGGACGATGGGCATGCGGGTCAGCGAGGACGACGAGGTCTCCGGCATCGACCAGGTCGAGCACGCCGAGACCGCGTACGACTTCAGCGGAGCCGGCGGCGGCTCGTCCTCGCGCTCCACCGCCGCCCCCGCCCCGGCCGTCACGGAGAACAAGAAGGTGGACGCATGAAGCTCATCACCGCGGTCGTGAAGCCGCACCGGCTCGACGAGATCAAGGAGGCCCTCCAGGCGTTCGGCGTCCACGGCCTCACCGTCACCGAGGCCAGCGGCTACGGCCGCCAGCGCGGCCACACCGAGGTCTACCGGGGCGCCGAGTACACGGTCGACCTGGTTCCCAAGATCCGCATCGAGGTCCTCGTCGAGGACGAGGACGCCGAACAGCTCATCGACGTCGTCGTGAAGGCCGCCCGAACCGGCAAGATCGGAGACGGCAAGGTGTGGAGCGTGCCGGTCGAGACCGCCGTACGCGTCCGCACCGGCGAACGCGGTCCGGACGCCCTGTAGACAGCGGTCCGGACGCACCGTGAGCAACGAAGGAGCCGCCGGGTGACGAGCCTCGAAGTCAGCGAAGAGACCGAAGATTCGGGACCCGGCGGTTACGCGGCGGCCCGGCTGCTCCTTCTCCACGAGAAGGAGCGGTCCGGGCCGCCGCGCCGTGCCGCCCTCGCCCGGCTCACCGACGAATGGCTGTCCGCGCTCTTCGCGGCCGCCGCACCACCCCGAGGAGTCGCCCTCGTCGCCGTCGGCGGCTACGGCCGCGCCGAGCTCTCCCCGCGCAGCGACCTCGATCTCCTCCTGCTCCACGACGGCAGCGCCGACAAGGCCGCGATCGCCGCCCTCGCCGACCGCATCTGGTACCCCGTCTGGGACCTCGGGCTCGCCCTCGACCACTCCGTCCGCACCCCCGCGGAGGCCCGCGCCACCGCCGCCGACGACCTCAAGGTCCACCTCGGCCTCCTCGACGCCCGGCCCCTCGCCGGCGACCACGGACTCGTCGCCGCCCTGCGCACCACCGTCCTCGCGGACTGGCGCAACCAGGCGCCCAAGCGCCTCCCCGAACTCGACGCCCTCTGCCGCGAACGCGCCGAACGCATGGGCGAGCTGCAGTTCCTCCTCGAACCCGACCTCAAGGAGGCCAGGGGCGGTCTCCGCGACGCCCAGGCCCTCCGCGCCGTCGCCGCCTCCTGGCTCGCCGACGCCCCCCGCGAGGGCCTCGACAGCGCCCGCCGCCGCCTCCTCGACGCCCGTGACGCCCTCCACCTCACCACCGGCCGCGCCACCGACCGGCTCGCCCTCCAGGAGCAGGACGCCGTCGCCGCCGAACTCGGCCTCCTCGACGCCGACACCCTGCTCCGCGAGGTGTACGAGGCCGCCCGGACCATCTCGTACGCCACCGACGTCACCTGGCGCGAGGTCAACCGCGTCCTCAAGGCCCGCTCCGCCCGGCCCCGTCTCCGCACCCTCCTCGGGGGCCGGGGCGGCGGCAGGGCCGCCACCGGGAAGCCGCCCGTCGAGCGCACCCCGCTCGCCGAAGGCGTCGTCGAGATGGACGGCGAGGTCGTCCTCGCCCGCACCGCCCGCCCGGAACGCGACCCCGTCCTGCCCCTGCGGGCAGCGGCCGCGGCCGCCCAGTCCGCCCTGCCGATCTCCCTGCACGCGGTACGCCGCCTGGCCGCCACCGCCACCCCGCTGCCCGTGCCCTGGCCCGCCGAAGCCCGCGAGGAACTCGTCACCCTGCTCGGCGCCGGCGAGGCCACCGTTCCCGTCTGGGAGGCCCTGGAGGCCGAGGGGATCATCACCCGGCTGCTGCCCGACTGGGAGCGGGTCCGCTGCCGTCCCCAGCGCAACCCCGTCCACACCTGGACCGTCGACCGCCACCTGGTCGAGACCGCCGTCCGCGCCTCCTCGCTCACCCGCCGCGTGGGCCGCCCCGACCTCCTCCTGGTCGCCGCCCTCCTCCACGACATCGGCAAGGGCTGGCCCGGCGACCACTCCGTCGCCGGCGAGACCATCGCCCGCGACCTCGCCGCCCGCATCGGCTTCGACCGCACCGACGTCGCCACCGTCGCCACCGCCGTCCGCCACCACCTGCTCCTCGTCGAGACCGCCACCCGCCGCGACCTCGACGACCCCGCCACCGTCCACGCCGTCGCCACCGCGGTCGGCACCGTCGGCACCCTGGAGCTCCTGCACGCCCTCACCGAGGCCGACGCCCTCGCCACCGGACCCGCCGCCTGGTCCGCCTGGCGCGCCTCCCTCGTCGCCGACCTGGTCAAACGGGTCGCCGGAGTGCTGGCGGGGGAGACCCCGCCCGACCCCGAGGCCGCCGCCCCCAGCGCGGAACAGGAGCGGCTCGCCGTCGAGGCCCTGCGCACCGGCGAACCCGTCCTCGCCCTCCACACCGAACCGGTCGTCGCGGAACCCGCGGCACCCGAGCCGGTCGGCGTCGAGCTCGTCATCGCCCTGCCCGACCAGCCCGGCGTCCTGCCCGCCGTCGCCGGCGTCCTCGCCCTGCACCGGCTCACCGTCCGCGCCGCCGACCTCCGCGCCGTCGAACTCCCGCTCGACCTCGGAGCCGGCTCGGGACCCGTCCTCGTCCTCGACTGGCGGGTAGCCGCCGAGTACGGCTCCCTGCCCGAGGCCGCCCGGCTCCGCGCCGACCTCGTCCGCGCCCTCGACGGCTCCCTCGACATCCCCGCCCGGCTCGCCGAGCGCGAGGCCGCCTACCCCCGCCGGCGCGGTCTCACCGCCCCGCCGCCCCGGGTCACCGTCGCCGCCGCGGACTCCCGCCTCGCCACCGTCATCGAGGTCCGCGCCCAGGACGCGCCCGGCCTCCTCCACCGGATCGGCCGGGCCCTGGAGGGCGCGGACGTACGGGTGCGGAGCGCGCACGTGTCCACGCTCGGTGCCAACGCCGTCGACACCCTGTACGTGACCCGGCCCGACGGCTCCCTGCTGCCCGACGAGGAGGCGATCGACCTGGCGCGGGCGCTGGAGTCGGCGCTCCGCTGAACCCCGGTCCCCGCCGCTCCCGCGCGCCGGTTTCGGCGGGCGGGGGCACACACTTCGAGCGGCCCGATACCCTGGAGGGCAATCCGACCGCCCCCGACACCGAGGATCCGCGACCGCCGTGTTCGATACCCTCTCCGACCGCCTTGCAGCGACCTTCAAGAACCTCCGCGGCAAGGGCCGTCTGTCCGAGGCGGACATCGACGCCACCGCGCGCGAAATCCGTATCGCGCTGCTCGAAGCGGATGTCGCCCTGCCGGTCGTCCGGTCCTTCATCAAGCAGGTCAAGGAGCGCGCCCTCGGCATCGAGGTCTCGCAGGCCCTGAACCCGGCCCAGCAGGTCATCAAGATCGTCAACGAGGAGCTCGTCGGCATCCTCGGCGGCGAGACCCGGCGCCTGCGGTTCGCCAAGACCGCGCCCACCGTGATCATGCTGGCCGGCCTCCAGGGTGCCGGTAAGACCACCCTCGCCGGAAAGCTCGGCCTCTGGCTCAAGGGCCAGGGCCACTCGCCGCTGCTCGTCGCCTGCGACCTCCAGCGCCCCAACGCCGTCACCCAGCTCGGTGTCGTCGCCGAGCGCGCCGGAGTGGCCTTCTACGGCCCGCAGCCGGGCAACGGCGTCGGCGACCCGGTCCAGGTCGCGAAGGACTCCATCGAGTTCGCCCGGACCAAGATGTACGACGTCGTCATCGTCGACACCGCCGGCCGCCTCGGCATCGACCAGGAGCTGATGCAGCAGGCCGCGGACATCCGCGACGCCGTCAGCCCCGACGAGGTCCTCTTCGTCGTCGACGCCATGATCGGTCAGGACGCGGTCAACACCGCCGAGGCCTTCCGCGACGGCGTCGGCTTCGACGGCGTCGTGCTCTCCAAGCTCGACGGCGACGCCCGCGGTGGTGCCGCGCTCTCCATCGCGCACGTCACCGGCAAGCAGATCATGTTCGCCTCCAACGGCGAGAAGCTGGACGAGTTCGACGCGTTCCACCCGGACCGCATGGCGTCCCGCATCCTCGGCATGGGCGACATGCTCTCCCTCATCGAGAAGGCGCAGCAGACCTTCGACGAGGAAGAGGCCGCCAAGATGGCCTCGAAGCTCGCGTCGAAGAAGGGCCAGGAGTTCACGCTCGACGACTTCCTGGCGCAGATGGAGCAGGTCCGCAAGATGGGCTCCATCTCGAAGCTCCTCGGCATGCTCCCGGGCATGGGCCAGATGAAGGAGCAGATCGCCAACATCGACGAGAAGGATGTCGACCGCACGGCCGCCATCATCAAGTCGATGACCCCGGGCGAGCGCCACGACCCGACCATCATCAACGGCTCGCGCCGCGCCCGTATCGCCAAGGGCTCCGGCGTGGAGGTCAGCGCGGTCAAGGGCCTCGTCGAGCGGTTCTTCGAGGCCCGCAAGATGATGTCCCGCATGGCCCAGGGCGGCGGCCTCCCCGGTATGCCGGGCATGCCGGGCATGGGCGGTGGGCCCGGCCGGCAGAAGAAGCAGGTCAAGCAGGCCAAGGGCAAGCGCAAGAGCGGCAACCCGATGAAGCGGAAGGCCGATGAGCAGGCCGCCGCGGAGCGCCGCGACCAGGCGCAGCAGGGCGGGGCCTTCGGTCTGCCGGCGCCGGGGCAGGCCCCGAAGGACTTCGAGCTGCCGGACGAGTTCAAGAAGTTCATGAGCTGACCGCGGTCGGCCGGCGGCCCGCCGTCGATCCGGCCTCGACCGCGTGGTGAGGGGCCCGGGGTGGTGCGAAACCGCCCCGGGCCCCTTTTCATCCCTCCGGACCGTCCGCGATGCCGGGTTCGTCCCGCTCTTCGATACTGGGGCCACAGCCGCCCCGAGGAGAGCCCTGTGGCCAACCCCGTACCGCCGCGCGACCGGACCGACCAGCCCTGGCGCTCGGAAGGGGCACCGCCGCCCCCGTCCCCGAAGCGGAAGATGCCGGGCGGCTGGGGCGGCCTCATCCTCACCGCGCTCGTCGTGTACCTGATCGCCAACATCGTGCTGTCGTTCTTCAACGAGGGCGACGGCCCGACGATCTCGTACACCGAGTTCGACAAGCAGGTCGCGGCCGGGAACGTCACCAAGATCTACTCCAAGGGCGACGCGATCCAGGGCCAGCTGAAGAACAAGCAGCCCGTCCCGGACGGCGACGGCGACTACACCAAGTTCACCACCCAGCGCCCCGCCTTCGCCGACGACGACCTGTGGGCACAGCTGACCAAGCAGAACGTGGTCGTCACCGCCGAGCCGGTCGTGCAGGAGCGCAGCTTCCTCGCCAACCTCCTGATCTCGCTGGCGCCGATGCTGCTGCTCGTCGTGCTGTGGGTGTTCATCGCCCGCCGCATGAGCTCCGGCATGGGCGGCGCGGGCGGCATGCTCGGCCGCAAGGCCCCGCCCAAGCCCGTCGAGCTGGAGGCCGGTGCCACCCGCACCACCTTCGAGGACGTCGCCGGCATCGACGAGGTCGAGGGCGAGCTCAACGACGTCGTGGACTTCCTCAAGAACCCGCAGGCCTACCGGGAGATGGGCGCCAGGATGCCGCGCGGCGTCCTCCTCGCCGGCCCGCCCGGCACCGGCAAGACCCTGCTCGCCCGCGCCGTCGCCGGCGAGGCCGGAGTGCCGTTCTTCTCCGCCTCCGCGTCCGGGTTCATCGAGATGATCGTGGGCGTCGGCGCCTCCCGGGTCCGCGAGCTGTTCGCCGAGGCCCGCAAGGTCGCCCCCGCGATCATCTTCATCGACGAGATCGACACCATCGGCCGGGCCCGCGGCGGCGGCTCGGGCATGGGCGGCCACGACGAGCGCGAGCAGACCCTCAACCAGATCCTCACCGAGATGGACGGCTTCACCGGCTCCGAGGGCGTCATCGTCCTCGCCGCCACCAACCGCGCCGACGTCCTCGACCCCGCGCTGACCCGGCCCGGCCGCTTCGACCGGATCGTGCACGTCAACCCGCCCGACCGGGGCGGCCGCGAGGCCATCCTCAGGATCCACACCCGGGATATCCCGCTCGCCAAGGACGTCGACCTGGAACACGTGGCCCGCACGACCCCCGGCATGACCGGCGCCGAACTCGCCAACCTCGCCAACGAGGCCGCCCTCCTCGCCGTCAAGCGCGACCAGAGGGCCGTCACCCGGTCCGACCTCTCCGACGCCCTGGAGAAGGTCCAGCTCGGCGCCGAACGCCCGCTCGTGATGCCCGCCGACGAGCGGCGCCGCACCGCGTACCACGAGAGCGGCCACGCCCTCCTCGGCATGCTCCAGCCCGGCGCCGACCCCGTACGCAAGATCACCATCGTGCCCCGCGGGCGCGCCCTCGGGGTCACCCTCTCCACCCCCGACGCCGACAGGTACGCCTACACCGAGGACTACCTGCGCGGCCGGATCATCGGGGCCCTCGGCGGCATGGCCGCCGAGCAGGTCGTGTTCGGCGTCGTCACCACCGGCGCCGAGAGCGACCTGGAGCAGGTCACCAACATCGCCCGCGGAATGGCGGGACGCTGGGGCATGAGCGAGCGCGTCGGCCGCCTCACCGCCATCCCGGGCGACGCCCAGCAGGCGTACGGCCTCTCGGCGGCCCCCGCGACCCTCGACACCGTCGACGCGGAGATGCGCCGCATCGTCGACGAGTGCTACGAGAGCGCCGTGCGGCAGCTCCGCGAGCACCGAGGACGGCTGGACGCGCTCGCCGCCGCGCTCCTGGAGAACGAGACCCTGGAGGAGGCCGCCGCCTATCGCGCGGCGGGCATCGCCCGCCCGGTCCGGGAGGACTGAGCCGGCCGCCACGGGCCGGCCCCCGGTGTCCTTCCGCGTTCCGCCCTCTACGGCACCCGGGCGACGACGTACCGGAAGACGTTCGGCATCCACACCGTGCCGTCCGCGCGCACGTGCGGGGCGAGCGCCTCCTCGATCTCCTTCTCGACCTGCGCGAGCTCCGTCGCCCGCACGGCCTCGTCGAACGCACCCGTCGACAGCAGCCCGCGCACCGCGCTGCCCTCGTCGGCGTACCCGAACGGACAGGCCACCCGGCCCGAACCGGCCGGCCGCAGCCCCGCACCGGCCGCCAGCGCCTCCAGGTCCGTCCGCAGGCCCGGCCGGCGGTCCGCGAGCCGTGCCGCGACCCGCAGCACCGCCTCCGTGGCGCACCGCTCCGGCGGCCCCCAGCCGGCGAGCACGACCGTCGCGCCCGACTGGGCCGTACGGGTGAGCGCCGCGAGTTCCGGCAGGAGCGCGTCCGTCGTGTGGAAGGCCGTGATCACGTCGTACGTGTCGCCCTCGGGGGGCTCCTCCGAGACCGTCACGCCGTCGGGGAGCCGCTCCCTGGCCAGCTCCAGGCGCGCGTGGTCCCGGTCCGCGCCGGCCACCCGGGCGCCCCGCGCCGCCGCCATGAGAAGCGCCAGGCCCGAGCCGCAGCGGAGGCCCAGGACCCGGGTTCCGGCGCCCACGCCGAGGCGGTCGTACACCGCCTCGTAGAGCGGGGCGAGCATCCGTTCCTGGATCTCGGCCCAGTCACGCGCGGGGTGGTGCGGGACGAGCGTAGGTGTCATGGAAAAGTGCCCCAATCCGTGCTCGGACGACGACCCCCCGTAGTCAGGGAACTGCGCATCCCGTGCCGCGTCCAGTGCTCGCACCGCACCGATTCGTCCGGAAGAGAGGCGACCCGGTAATGTCCCTGTCAGGCTTCCCGGTACGCCCGGGAGCCGTTCCCCGAAGAGGCGCGCGCACCGCGGCCGCCCGCCGGGGCGTATGCGCCACTACGCACCAGCTTGACGCCCCCTGCGTGAGTTCTCCGCAGATCTGCGCACTGGCCCTCGTCACGACCCATCGACGGCAACTGACGGGTACGTGCAAAATATTTGGGATGCCCCGGAATGGAACCCGGGGGCACTTCGGCTCGTTGTACGCGACGTGAGCACGACACCACCTGTTCTCGCCGCAGAGCTGGCACAGGCGTGGGCCGACATTCAGCGGCACCACCCCGAGCTGCCCGATCTTGCCGCGCCCGAGTCCCTGATCGGAGAGTCCTCGTCCGCCTGCGGCGCCGAGCTCTCCTTCGAACGACTGCTCCACGAGGCAGTCCACGGCATCGCCGCCGCCCGGGGTGTCCGCGACACCTCCCGCGCCGGCCGCTATCACAACCGCAGATTCCTCGCGATCGCCGAGGAGATGGGCCTCGACCACCCCGAGGAGCCGCACGCCAGCAGCGGCTTCTCCCTGGTCACGCTCAACCCCGAGGCGAGGCGGCGGTACCGCCCCACCATGGAGCGGCTCCAGCGCGCCCTCAAGGCCCACACGGTCGCCACGGCGGCCGACACCAAGCGCTCCTTCCGCGGACCGGCCGCCCGGCACGGCTCCTCGGGCGGTGGTGTCCGCGTCAAGGCCGTCTGCGACTGCGGACGGAACGTGCGCGTGGTGCCCTCGGTGCTCGCCCAGGCCCCGATCGTCTGCGGCGGCTGCGGCAAGCCCTTCCGCATCCCGGAGACCGTGGGCGCCGCGAGCTGACCTCGCGGTGTGTGGCACAATGGCTAGCTGTACTCGACAGTCGCACAGGACCCCTCTCTCCTCCGGCTGACGCGTCCATCGGGCATCCGAGTACCGCAACCCCACGTGGCATCTCAAAGTGCCCAACCACGTCAAGACCAGGAGACACCACTCCAGTGGCAGTCAAGATCAAGCTCAAGCGCCTCGGCAAGATTCGCCAGCCGCACTACCGCATCGTCGTCGCCGACTCGCGCACCCGCCGCGACGGCCGCGCGATCGAGGAGATCGGCCTCTACCACCCGACGTACAACCCGTCGCGTATCGAGGTCGACTCCGAGCGTGCGCAGTACTGGCTGTCCGTCGGCGCCCAGCCGACCGAGCCGGTCCTCGCCATCCTGAAGCTCACGGGCGACTGGCAGAAGGCCAAGGGCCTCCCGGCCCCCGAGAAGGCTCTGCTCGTCCCCGCGACGAAGGAGGCCAAGCGCGCCTCGTTCGACGAGTTCGCGAAGGCCCTCGAGAGCGGCGACGACAAGGGTGAGGCCATCACCCCGAAGGCCAAGAAGGCCGACAAGAAGGCGGACGAGGCCGAGGCCGCGTCCACCGAGTCGACCGAGGCCTGATCATGCTCGAGGAGGCTCTCGAGCACCTCGTGAAGGGCATCGTCGACAACCCCGACGACGTGCAGGTTGCCTCGCGCACCCTGCGCCGCGGCCGTGTGCTGGAGGTCCGGGTCCACCCGGACGACCTCGGCAAGGTGATCGGCCGCAACGGCCGCACCGCACGCGCGCTGCGTACCGTCGTGGGCGCCATCGGCGGCCGTGGCATCCGGGTCGACCTCGTCGACGTGGACCAGGTCCGCTGAACAGGCCGGCAGCATCACCTTAGTTGTGCCGGCACGGGCCGGGGAGGGCTTACGAGCCCGCCCCGGCCCGTTGTCGTTCGCGTCGTACGAGCTGTGTGACAGGAGAGTGTGGAGCAGTGCAGTTGGTAGTCGCGCGGATCGGCCGCGCCCACGGGATCAAGGGCGAGGTCACCGTCGAGGTACGCACGGACGAGCCCGAACTCAGGCTCGGCCCCGGTGCCGTACTGCGCACCGACCCGGCCTCCGCCGGGCCGCTGACCATCGAGACCGGCCGGGTGCACAGCGGCCGGCTGTTGCTGCGCTTCGAGGGCGTCCGCGACCGCACCGGCGCCGAGGCCCTGCGCAACATCCTCCTCATCGCCGAGGTCGACCCCACGGAGATGCCCGAGGAGGAGGACGAGTACTACGACCACCAGCTCATGGACCTGGACGTGGTGCTCGCCGACGGCACCGAGATCGGCCGCATCACCGAGATCTCCCACCTGCCGTCCCAGGACCTCTTCATCGTCGAGCGCCCCGACGGCACCGAGCTGATGATCCCGTTCGTCGAGTCGATCGTCACCGAGATCGACCTGGAGGAGCAGCGGGCCGTCATCGATCCGCCGCCCGGCCTGATCGACGACCGCGCCGAGATCGTCTCCTCGCGCGACGAGTCCGGTGACTCCGACGAGGACTCCGGTGCGGAGTCCGGCGACGCGTCCGCCGACGAGTCCGGTGAGGACCAGGCATGAGGCTCGACGTCGTCACGATCTTCCCCGAGTACCTCGAACCGCTGAACGTCTCCCTCGTCGGCAAGGCCCGCGCGCGCGGACAGCTCGACGTCCACGTCCACGACCTGAGGGACTGGACGTACGACCGGCACAACACCGTCGACGACACCCCGTACGGCGGCGGTCCCGGCATGGTCATGAAGACCGACCCCTGGGGCGACGCGCTCGACCAGACGCTCGCCGACGGCTACGAGAGCGGCGCCCACGGGCCCGTCGTCGTCGTCCCGACCCCCAGCGGCCGGCCCTTCACCCAGGAGCTCGCCGTCGAACTCTCCGAGCGGCCCTGGCTGATCTTCACCCCGGCCCGCTACGAGGGCATCGACCGCCGCGTCATGGACGAGTACGCGACCCGGATGCCCGTCTACGAGGTCTCCATCGGCGACTACGTCCTGGCCGGCGGCGAGGCCGCCGTCCTCGTCGTCACCGAGGCCGTGGCCCGTCTCCTGCCCGGCGTCCTCGGCAACGCCGAGTCCCACCGGGACGACTCCTTCGCCCCCGGCGCCATGGCCAACCTCCTCGAAGGCCCCGTCTACACCAAGCCCCCCGAGTGGCGGGGCCGGGGCATCCCCGACGTCCTCCTCAGCGGGCACCACGGCAAGATCGCCCGCTGGCGGCGCGACGAGGCCTTCCGCCGCACCGCCGCCCACCGGCCCGATCTCATCGAGCGCTGCGACCCGGCCGCCTTCGACAAGAAGGACCGCGAGATCCTCTCGATGATGGGCTGGGCGCCCGAGCCCGGCGGCCGATTTTGGCGCAAGCTCGACGACGTGGAAGAATAGGCCGCTGTCGTCCGTCCGGCGCGCGCCCCTGCCACAGGGGGAACGACGCCGCCAGGAACGGACGATCTTCCGAATCACTTCGAACGTACCGCTGGTGACCTGTGGCATCAGCGAGGAAAGAGACCTCCATGGCCTCCCTGCTCGACCAGGTCAACGCGGGTTCGCTCCGCTCCGACCTCCCCGCCTTCCGCCCCGGCGACACCGTGAACGTCCACGTGCGCGTCATCGAAGGCAGCCGCTCGCGTATCCAGCAGTTCAAGGGCGTCGTCATCCGTCGCCAGGGTTCGGGCGTCAGCGAGACCTTCACGGTCCGCAAGGTCTCGTTCTCCGTCGGCGTCGAGCGCACCTTCCCGGTGAACAGCCCGATCTTCGAGAAGATCGAGCTCGTGACCCGCGGTGACGTCCGTCGCGCCAAGCTCTACTACCTGCGTGAGCTGCGCGGCAAGGCTGCCAAGATCAAGGAGAAGCGCGACCGCTGAGCTCAGGCTCCCGGCACGCTCGACGCTTCCGAGCCCTCGCACAGGCAGTCCGGATAGGCTCTGCCAGCGATGGACACCGAAGCACAGCACACGGAGCGCGACCCCTCTTCCACGACGGAGGACGGGTCGCGCTCCGCGCGCGTTTCCGAGGGCGTGAACGACGTGGGGGACACGGAGGACACCGCCGGCGCCGGGGGTACGAGGAGCGCCTCCTCCTGGCGGCGCACGGCCTTCGTGGGCGCCGCCTGCGTGACCTTCCTGCTGCTCCTGAGCCACTTCGTGATGCAGCCCTTCCTGATCCCCAGCCGCTCCATGGAACCGACCCTCCAGGTCGGCGACCGGATCCTGGTCAACAAGCTGGCGTACCGTTTCGGCACTGAGCCGGGCCGGGGCGACGTCGTCGTCTTCGACGGCACCGGATCCTTCGTCCGGGAACAGCCCCGGGACCACCCCGTGACCGGACTCCTGCACGACGGGGCTGCCGCCCTCGGGCTCGCCGAACCCGACGAGACGGACTTCGTGAAGCGGGTCGTCGGCATCGGCGGCGACCGGGTCGTCTGCTGCGACAGGAACGGCCGTCTCACCGTCAACGGCGTCCCCGTCGAGGAGCGCTACGTGATGTTCGGCGACCAGCCCTCCGGCGTGCCCTTCGACATCGTCGTCCCGCAGGACAGGCTCTGGGTCATGGGCGACCACCGCAGTCAGTCCAGCGACTCCCGCGACCATCTCGGCGATCCCGGCGGCGGCATGGTGCCGGTCGACAAGGTCATCGGCCGCGCCGACTGGATCGCCTGGCCCTTCGGCCGCTGGTCCACGGTCCAGGAGACCCACGCCTTCGACGCCGTACCGACCGCGCCGGCCGGCGGACACGGGACGGCGCCCCGTGGGTAGCCGGGGACGGCCGCCGGGCGGCGCCGGACGCGCGCCCGACCAGGGACCCGAACAGACCGCGCCCCTGCCGGGCCGCGCCGAGCGGCGCAGGCTCGCCCGCAAGGTCAAGCGTCGCCGGCAGCGCTCGGCGATCCGCGAGATCCCCATTCTGATCACCGTGGCCGTGCTCATCGCGCTCGTCCTCAAGACCTTCCTGGTCCAGGCGTTCGTCATTCCCTCCGGCTCCATGGAGCAGACGATCCGCATCTCCGACCGGGTCCTCGTCGACAAGCTCACGCCCTGGTTCGGCTCCCGCCCGCAGCGCGGCGACGTCGTCGTCTTCAAGGACCCCGGAAACTGGCTCCAGCAGGAGGCCGCGCCTCCCGCCGACGACCCGGTCGGCGTCAAGCAGGCCAAACAGGCCCTCACCTTCATCGGACTGCTGCCCTCCGCCGACGACCGGGACCTCATCAAGCGGGTCGTCGCCGTCGGCGGCGACACCGTCCGCTGCTGCGGCAAGGACGGCCGGCTCACCGTCAACGGCGTACCGCTCGACGAGCCGTACCTCCACCCGGGCAACGAGCCGTCGACCATCCCCTTCGAGGTGAAGGTCCCGCAGGGGCGGATCTTCGTGCTCGGCGACCACCGCTCCGACTCGGCCGACTCCCGCTACCACCTCGACGAGAAGGACCACGGCACCGTCTCGGAGGAGCAGGTCGTGGGCCGTGCCGTGGTGATCGCCTGGCCCTTCGCGCACTGGCGGAGCCTGGAGGAGCGCGCGACGTTCGCCGCCGTACCGGACGCCCGTGCGGGTTCCGGGACCGCACTCGGTGCGTCGCATACTGTGTCCCAGCGGAATCTCAACGGATTCCCCGGGCTCCCGACCCCTGCGGAACTTCTGCTCGTTATGGGAGTGGTGGGCCTGTCCCTGTTCCGGGGCAGGCGATCGCACGGACTGAGGAGTGGATGTGGGGGATTTGGCCGTCGGCGCACGATCCGGACACGATGAGCCCGACAAGAGGGCCGGCGGGGCCTTCGGCGATGACACGACGGGTGACGACGTGACGGATGACGGGCAGGCGCAGCCGCCGGGTGGCGGGGCGCCGGACGGTGGGACGCCGGACGACGGCGACGGGACGGCGGACGGCTCGGACCGGGGCCCGAAGAAGCAGCGTTCCTTCTGGAAGGAACTGCCGCTCCTCGTCGGCATCGCGCTCGTCCTCGCCCTGCTGATCAAGACCTTCCTGGTACAGGCGTTCTCGATCCCCTCGGAATCGATGATGAACACCCTCCAGCGCGGTGACCGGGTGCTCGTCGACAAGCTGACCCCCTGGTTCGGCTCCGAGCCCGAGCGCGGCGAGGTCGTCGTCTTCCACGACCCGGGCGGCTGGCTCGAGGGCCAGGAGACCCCCACGCCCAACGTGGTGCAGAAGTTCCTCAGCTTCATCGGCCTCATGCCGTCCGCCGAGGAGAAGGACCTCATCAAGCGGGTCATCGCCGTCGGAGGCGACACCGTGTCCTGCAAGGAGGGTGGCAAGGTCATCCTCAACGGCGTGGCGCTGGACGAGACTTCGTACCTCTACCCCGGCTCCGTGCCCTGCCAGGACTCCTTCGGCCCGATCAAAGTCCCCGAGAACCGCATCTGGGTCATGGGCGACAACCGCCAGAACTCCCTCGACTCCCGCTTCCACCAGCAGCTCCCCGGTGGCGGCACCGTCTCCAACGACGAGGTCGTGGGTCGCGCGGTCGTGATCGCCTGGCCCGTCACGCGCTGGGCCACCCTCCCGGTGCCGGACATCTTCGACAACCCCGCGCTCAACAAGGCGCTGGGCGCCGCCCCGCTCGGCGCGGCCGGCCTCGCCGGAGCGCTCCCGCTGGTCCTGTGGCGTCGGAAGAAGGTCGCCGCACGGCATACCGCCGAGTAGCGACCCGCGGGTAGGGTGCCGTCCCGGACCGTCGAGAGACCAACGGTCCGCCGACAGACCTACGGGGTGCGCACATGAGCGGAAACATACGGACCAAGGGCGGCCACGGCCGCCTCGGCAGCGCGCTGTCGGGGCTGGCCGTGGCCGTCGGCTGTGTGCTCTTCCTCGGCGGCTTCGTCTGGGGAGCGCTGCTCTACCAGCCGTACTCCGTCCCCACCGATTCCATGACCCCCACCCTCGACGTCGGATCCAAGATCCTCGCCCAGCGCGTCGACGGCGACGAGGTGCGGCGCGGCGACGTCGTCGTCTTCACCGACCCCCTCTGGGGCAACGCGCCCATGGTCAAGCGGGTCGCCGCCGTCGGCGGCGACACCGTCGCCTGCTGCGACGCGGACGGCCGCCTCTCCGTCGACGGCAAGCCCGTCGACGAGCCCTATCTGCGGCCCGGACCCGGAGGCCGGATCATCGCCTCCGGTACGGAGTTCTCCGTGACCGTCCCGGCCGGCAACCTCTTCCTCCTGGGCGACGACCGGCACACCTCGCTCGACTCCCGTACGCACATGGAGGAGGCCGGGCAGGGCTCCGTGCCCCGCTCCTCCGTGGTCGCCAGGGTCGACGCCGTGGTCTGGCCCGCCAAGGGCCTCCTGGACCGCCCCACGGGCTTCGCCGGCCTTCCCGGCGGGATCTCGGAGCCCGGACCCGTCATGCCCCTCCTGGGCGCGATCGCGGCCGGAGCCGTGCTGGTCCTGGCCGGGGGAGCATACGGGCCGGTGGTGAGGCGGGTGGGCCGGCTGACGAAGCGCCGGCCGACGGGCACCACTCCCGGGGCGCGGGAGAAGGTGGGTACATGACGGACTCCGCGGCACGTGCGACACCGGGGCCCGGCGCCGGGCCGGGTCACGGTGTGCCCGTGGAGGCCCGGCGGGTCGCCCGGGTCGTCCTGCTCGACCCCGACGACCGCATCCTCCTCCTGCACGGATACGAGCCCGATCAGCCCGAGCACACCTGGTGGTTCACGCCCGGCGGCGGCCTGGAGGGCGACGAGACCCGGCAGCAGGCGGCCCTGCGCGAGCTCGCCGAGGAGACCGGCATCACCGACATCGACCTCGGGCCCGTGCTCTGGACGCGGTACTGCTCGTTCCCCTTCGACGGGCGCCGCTGGGACCAGGACGAGTGGTACTACCTCGCCCGCACCCGGAGGACCGAGGCGGCGCCCCGGCCCCAGGCCCTCACCGAGCTGGAGAGCCGCAGCCTCGCGGGCCTCAGATGGTGGACCTCCGCCGAACTGTCCGCGGCCCGTGAGACGGTGTACCCGACCAGACTCGCCGAGCTGCTGCGCACGCTGCTCGTCGAGGGACCTCCGCGTGCACCGGTGGTTCTCGCCCCGGAAATCGTTTAGGGGCGCGTCCGCCTGGCGCACAATAGGGGGACGCACGGCTGAAGGGGAACATGCCATGAGCGCCGAGGACCTCGAGAAGTACGAGACCGAGATGGAGCTGAAGCTCTACCGGGAGTACCGCGATGTCGTCGGGCTGTTCAAATACGTGATCGAGACCGAGCGGCGCTTCTACCTCACCAATGACTACGAGATGCAGGTGCACTCGGTCCAGGGCGAGGTCTTCTTCGAGGTCAGCATGGCCGACGCCTGGGTCTGGGACATGTACAGACCGGCGAGGTTCGTCAAGCAGGTCCGGGTTCTCACCTTCAAGGACGTGAACATCGAGGAGCTCAACAAGAGCGACCTCGAACTCCCCGGCAGCTGACCACCTCACCCGCGAGAGTGAGCGGGTTCTCCACAGCCCCTCGGCCGTCCACAGCGCCGCACGCGATCCCACCACCTCCGTCACTGTCGGTGACGGAGGTGGTATCGCATGAACAGGACCCAGGCACTCGGACGGTACGGAGAAGAGCTGGCCACCCGCCTGCTCGCCGCGACCGGCATGCACATCCTCGCCCGCAACTGGCGCTGCGGCCGGACCGGCGAGATCGACATCGTCGCCCGCCACGGCGACACCCTCGTCATCTGCGAGGTCAAGACCCGGCGTGACGGCGCGTACGAACACCCGATGGCCGCCGTCACACCCCGGAAGGCGGACCGGCTCCGCCGCCTCGCCGCCTGCTGGATCGACCGCAACGGCATCCCGGCCCCGCCCGGCGGCGTCCGCATCGACCTCATCGGCATCGTCCTGCCCCGCCGAGGCGCCGCGGTCCTCACCCACGCCCAGGGGGTGGCCTGAGATGGGATTCGCCCGCACCTGCTCCGTCGCCCTCGTCGGCGTCGAAGGCGTCGTCGTCGAGGTCCAGGCCGACCTCGAACCCGGCGTCGCCGCCTTCACCCTCGTCGGCCTCCCCGACAAGAGCCTCACCGAGAGCCGCGACCGGGTCCGCGCCGCCGTCGTCAACTCCGGTGCCGAGTGGCCCCAGAAGAAGCTCACCGTAGGACTCAGCCCCGCGTCCGTACCCAAGGGCGGATCGGGATTCGACCTCGCCGTGGCAGCCGCCGTCCTGGGCGCCGCCGAGCGCGTCGACCCGCGGGCCATCGCCGACCTCGTCCTCATCGGCGAACTCGGCCTCGACGGACGCGTCCGGCCCGTCCGCGGCATCCTCCCCGCCGTCCTCGCCGCCGCCGACGCCGGGTACAGCCAGGTCGTCGTCCCCGAACAGACCGCGGGCGAGGCCGCCCTCGTCCCCGGGGTCTCCGTCCTCGGCGTCCGCAGCCTGCGTCAGCTCATCGCCGTCCTCACCGACGAACCCGTCCCCGAGGAGGAACCCACCGAGGCCGGCCGGCCCGACGCCATGCTCGCCGGGCTCCTCGTCCCCGGCGCCGGCCTCGGGGCCGGTCTCGCCGCCGACCCCGCCGACGGCCCCGACCTCGCGGACGTCGCCGGACAGCACCGAGCCCGCCGCGCCCTCGAGGTCGCCGCGGCCGGCAGCCACCACATCCTGCTCTCCGGCCCGCCCGGCGCCGGGAAGACCATGCTGGCCGAGCGTCTGCCCGGCATCCTCCCGCCCCTCACTCGGCAGGAGTCCCTCGAGGTCACCGCCGTCCACTCCGTCGCCGGCATCCTGCCGCCCGGCGAACCCCTCGTCCGCCGCGCCCCCTACTGCGCGCCCCACCACTCCGCCACCATGCAGTCCCTCGTCGGAGGCGGAAACGGACTGCCCAGGCCCGGCGCCGTCTCCCTCGCCCACCGGGGCATCCTCTTCCTCGACGAGGCCCCGGAGTTCTCCGGAAAGGCCCTCGACGCACTCCGTCAGCCCCTCGAATCCGGGCACGTCGTCATCGCCCGCGCCGCCGGAGTCGTCCGCCTCCCGGCCCGCTTCCTCCTCGCCCTCGCCGCCAACCCCTGCCCCTGCGGACGCCATACCCTGCACGGCGCCGGCTGCGAATGCCCCGCCGCCCTCGTCCGCCGCTACCAGGCTCGTCTCTCCGGACCCCTCCTCGACCGCGTCGACCTCCGTGTCGAGGTCGAGCCGGTCACCCGATCCGACCTCCTCGGCCAGGGAGGCCGGGGCGAGACCACCGAGGCCGTCGCCGCACGCGTCCGCGAGGCCCGTGACCGCGCCGCGGCACGCCTCGCCGACACCCCCTGGAACGTCAACAGCGAGATCCCCGGACACGAACTCCGCACCCGCTACCTCGCCGCCCCCGGAGCCCTCGCCACCGCCGAACGCGACATCGAGCGCGGACTCCTCACCGCCCGCGGTCTCGACCGGGTCCTCCGCGTCGCCTGGACCGTCGCCGACCTCGCCGGACACGACCGCCCCGACCACGAGGACATCGCCCTCGCCCTGGAAATGCGCACCGGCATCGCCCGCGGCGTGCCCGTCGGAGCGGGGGACCCCGCGTGAGCACCCCCGAACCCCGCCCCGGTACCCCGGGCTCCGCGTCCCTGGACGAGCGGCTGGCGCGGGCCGCGCTCAGCCGCGCCGTCGAACCCGGCGACGAGCACGCCGGCCGCTGGCTCCGGCGCTACGGAGCCACCCGCTTCCTCGACCGGCTCCTCGGCGCCACGCCCGCTCCCCTCGGGGGCGGGGGCGCCGACCCCTTCCCGGGCACCGGAGCGAAACGGGTCGCCTCGTGGCGACTCCGCGCCACCGCCGCCGATCCCGCCCGTGACCTCGCCGCCATCCACGACCTCGGCGGACGCTTCCTCGTCCCCGGCGACATCGAATGGCCCCGCCAGCTCGACGACCTCGGTGACACCCGTCCGCTCGGCCTCTGGGTCCGGGGCCCCGCCGACCTGCGCACCTGGGCCCTCCGCTCCGTCGCGCTCGTCGGCGCCCGCGCCTGCACGCCGTACGGCGCCCACACCGCCGCCGACCTGGCCACCGGCCTCGCCCGGAAGGGCTGGGTCGTCGTCTCCGGAGCCGCCTACGGCATCGACGGCGCCGCCCACCGCGGCGCGCTCGCCGCGGGAGGAGCCACCGTCGCCGTCCTCGCCTGCGGCGTCGACACCCCGTATCCCCGCGGCCACGACCAGCTCATCCGCCGTGTCGCCGAACAGGGCCTGGTGGTGGGGGAGTTGCCGCCCGATAGTCATCCGACCCCCAGCCGCTTCATCCTCCGCAACCGGGTCATCGCCGCCCTCACCCGAGGCACCGTCGTCGTCGAGGCCCAGCACCGCAGCGGTTCGCTCGTCACTGCCCGGGCCGCCGCCCGCCTCGGCCGCCACACCATGGGCGTTCCCGGCCCGGTGACCAGCGCGCTCTCCGCCGGCGTCCATGAACTCCTCCGGGGCGACGCCGCTCTCGTCACCGACGCCGACGAGATCGTCGAACTCGTCGGCGACATGGGGCAGCTCGCTCCGGCGCGCCGGGGGCCCGTCCTCCCGCGCGACCTCCTCGCGCCGGCCGCGGCCCACATCCTCGAGGCGATCCCCGCCCGCGGCCCCACCCCCGCGACCGTCATCGCCCGTCGCGCCGGAACCACTCCGGAGGACACCCTCGCCAGGCTGTACGAACTCCACTCCCTCGGCTTCGTCGAACGACACGGAGAGGGCTGGCAGTTGACGAACACGACGACACCCGCGTCGAACGCGCGGCGAGGCGGTACTTGACCTGGAGCATTCGGGTGAAAGGGTGATGGCGATGAACAATCGAGTTCTCTCGGTCGCACCCGAGGGGCCGACACGCGCCACGGCCCGGGTTCGAAGATGTGGCCGACGGCGTCCACCCGGACCGGCGCGATCCGCCGATGTTCGCGCACCGCGACCGCGCACTCACGCTACGCTCACCAGAATTCCGTCCAGGACACCCGCACCGACACACCCGACAGCAGAACGGCTCAAGGCAACGCATGCCCCAGCACACCTCCGGGTCTGACCGCGCTGCGGTGCCCCCAGCAGCCCGGGGCGCCGTGCGACCACCCGCACCGACCTCCCTCGACGAACTGTGGCGGTCGTACAAGGACACGGGCGACGAGCGGCTGCGGGAGCAGCTGATCCTGCACTACTCGCCCCTCGTCAAGTACGTCGCGGGACGGGTCAGCGTCGGCCTGCCGTCCAATGTGGAGCAGGCCGACTTCGTCTCCTCCGGCGTCTTCGGCCTCATCGACGCCATCGAGAAGTTCGACGTCGAGCGCGCGATCAAGTTCGAGACGTACGCCATCACCCGTATCCGTGGCGCCATGATCGACGAACTCCGCGCCCTCGACTGGATCCCGCGCTCCGTCCGCCAGAAGGCCCGCAACGTCGAGCGCGCGTACGCCACCCTGGAAGCCCAGCTCCGGCGGACTCCCTCCGAGACCGAGGTCGCCGCGGAGATGGACGTCACGCTGGAGGAACTGCACGCGGTTTTCAGCCAGTTGTCCCTGGCGAACGTCGTCGCCCTCGAAGAGCTGCTGCACGTCGGAGGCGAGGGCGGCGACCGGCTCTCCCTGATGGACACCCTGGAGGACACCGCGGCGGACAATCCCGTCGAGGTCGCCGAGGACCGCGAGCTGCGCCGACTGCTGGCCCGTGCCATCAACACGCTCCCCGAGCGGGAGAAGACCGTCGTCACGCTCTACTACTACGAGGGCCTCACCCTGGCCGAGATCGGCCATGTCCTCGGCGTGACCGAGAGCCGCGTCAGCCAGATCCACACCAAGTCCGTCCTCCAGCTCCGGGCCAAGCTGGCCGACGTCGGACGCTGACCCGGCGCGAGCCGGTCGTACAGTGGAGCCGTGCCCAGGATTCGAGCGGCCTCGGTGGCCGAGCACCGGACGATGCAGCGCGGCGCCCTCCTGGACGCCGCGCGCGCCCTGCTGTCCGAGGGCGGGACGGAGGCGCTGACCTTCCCCGCACTCGCCGAGCGCACGGGCCTGGCCCGTTCCTCGGTGTACGAGTACTTCCGATCGCGCGCGGCCGTCGTCGAGGAGCTGTGCGCCGTCGACTTCCCCGTGTGGGCGGCCGAGGTCGAGGTCGCCATGGACGGTGCGGACACCCCGCAGGGCAAGGTCGAGGCCTATGTCCGCAAGCAGCTGGAGCTCGTCGGCGACCGCAGGCACCGCGCGGTCGTCGCCATCTCGGCGAGCGAGCTCGACGACGGCGCCCGCGAGAAGATCCGCGCGGCCCACGGAGGCTTGGTCGCCATGATCGTCGAAGCCCTCGCCGCCCTGGGCCAGCCCCAGCCCCGCCTGGGTGCGATGCTCCTCCAGGGCGTCGTCGACGCCGCGGTCCGCCGCGTCGAGCTCGGCGCGGCCGAGGACCCTGCCGAGATCGCCGAGGCGGCGGTCACGATGGCCCTCCACGGCGTCAACGGCACCACCCCGGCCTGATCACTCGCACACGGGCCCCTGCCCCGCACGCCACGACCGCTCCGGCCCCGGTGATCGTCGCGACGACCCCCACCGCCCCGGTCACCCTTCGACCGGCGGCACGGGCAGCACCGGCGGCACCGGCAGCAGGCGGGACGGCGGGCGTGGGGTCAGGAGCAGGGGGTTCAGGTACCGGTCGCCTCTCAGGAGGCCCCAGTGGAGGCAGGCCTCCGGACAGTGCGTGCCGGGGGCGACCCGGGCGATCGGGGTGCCGGCCGTCACCCGCGTACCGGGCTCCACCAGCGGAGTCACCGGGGTGTAAGTGGTCCGCAGCGGGGGAGTGCCCGAGCCCGGCAGGGTGAGGGTGAGGACTCCGCGCCCGCCGACCGGCCCCGCGAAGGTGACCGTGCCCGCGACCGGGGCCAGCACCGGGGTGCCCGGTGGGGCGGCCAGGTCGACGCCGCGATGGCCGGCCGCGTAGGGGCCCGGCGGTGGCTGCCAGCCGCGGAGGATCTCCGGGGGCGGCGGGCCGACCGGCCAGAGCAGGCCGAGGGTCATAAGCAGTGCCGTGAGGTGCATGGGAGAACGCTCCCGCGCACGCCCGGTTCGCGGGAGCCACCGACGGTTTCTGTGGACCGCCCGGCGGTTGTGGACATCGCCGTCACCCGCTGCTCCCGGGGTCCCGTACACTTTCTATGGCGACCCGGGTCACCGGGTCGACTTCGCACGCCCCGCCACTCCCCTCACCGGTCGTGGCAGCGCCTTTCGGTCCCTTGCGGGCATGGCGCGTCGGGGCGTCAGGAACACAAACCGAGAACCCAAGGAGATGGCCATGGCCGTCGTCACGATGCGGGAGCTGCTGGAGAGCGGCGTCCACTTCGGTCACCAGACCCGTCGTTGGAACCCGAAGATGAAGCGCTTCATCTTCACGGAGCGCAACGGCATCTACATCATCGACCTGCTCCAGTCGCTGTCGTACATCGACCGCGCCTTCGAGTTCGTCAAGGAGACCGTCGCCCACGGCGGCTCCATCATGTTCGTCGGTACGAAGAAGCAGGCCCAGGAGGCCATCGCCGAGCAGGCGACGCGTGTCGGCATGCCGTACGTCAACCAGCGTTGGCTCGGTGGCATGCTCACCAACTTCTCGACCGTCTACAAGCGTCTGCAGCGCCTCAAGGAGCTCGAGCAGATCGACTTCGACGACGTCGCCGCTTCCGGTCTCACCAAGAAGGAGCTTCTCGTGCTCTCGCGCGAGAAGGCCAAGCTGGAGAAGACCCTCGGTGGTATCCGCGAGATGTCCAAGGTGCCCAGCGCCGTCTGGATCGTGGACACCAAGAAGGAGCACATCGCCGTCGGCGAGGCGCGCAAGCTGAAGATCCCGGTCGTCGCGATCCTCGACACCAACTGCGACCCCGACGAGGTCGACTACAAGATCCCGGGCAACGACGACGCGATCCGCTCCGTCACCCTGCTCACCCGCGTGATCGCCGACGCCGTCGCCGAGGGCCTCATCGCCCGTTCCGGTGCCGCGACCGGTGACTCGAAGCCGGGCGAGAAGGCCGCCGGCGAGCCCCTCGCCGAGTGGGAGCGCGACCTGCTCGAGGGTGAGAAGAAGGAGGCCTCCGCCGAGGCCGCCGAGGCCGCCGAGGTCCAGACCTCCGCCGAGACCGAGAAGGTCGCCGACGCCGAGGCCGCCGACGCCCCGGCCGAGGCCGCTGCCGAGGTTGCCGAGGCTCCGGCCGCGGACGCCGAGCAGGCCTGACCCTTCAGGACCTTCGGGTGACGACGGCGGGGGCCCACGAAGCCCCCGCCGTCCACCCGTGGACCCGCCCGATCTTTCAGACTTCGAGAGAGAAACAGACTCATGGCGAACTACACCGCCGCTGACGTCAAGAAGCTCCGCGAGCTCACCGGCGCCGGCATGATGGACTGCAAGAAGGCCCTGGACGAGGCCGACGGCGACGTCGACAAGGCCGTAGAGGCCCTGCGCATCAAGGGCCAGAAGGGTGTCGCCAAGCGCGAGGGCCGCTCCGCCGAGAACGGCGCCGTGGTCTCCCTCATCGCCGACGACAACACCTCCGGTGTCCTCGTCGAGCTGAAGTGCGAGACGGACTTCGTCGCCAAGGGTGACAAGTTCCAGGCCGTCGCCGACCAGCTCGCCGCTCACGTCGCCGCCACCTCCCCGGCCGACATCGAGGCGCTGCTCGCCTCCGAGATCGAGGCCGGCAAGACCGTGCAGGCGTTCGTCGACGAGGCCAACGCCAACCTCGGCGAGAAGATCGTCCTGGACCGCTTCGCGCAGTACGCCGACGGCTTCGTCTTCGCGTACATGCACCGCACGATGCCGGACCTCCCGCCGCAGATCGGTGTCCTCGTCGAGTTCGACAAGGCCGACGCCGCCGTCGCCAAGGGTGTCGCCCAGCACATCGCCGCCTTCGCGCCGAAGTACCTCACCCGTGAGGACGTTCCGGCCGAGGTCGTCGAGACCGAGCGTCGCGTCGCCGAGGAGACCACCCGCGCCGAGGGCAAGCCCGAGGCCGCGCTCCCGAAGATCGTCGAGGGTCGCGTGAACGGCTTCTTCAAGGACGCGACGCTGCTCGGTCAGCCGTACGCCCTTGACAACAAGAAGTCCGTCCAGCAGATCCTGGACGAGGCCGGTGTCACCCTGAAGCGCTTCACCCGCATCAAGGTCGGCATCTGAGTCCGTACGCGAACGCGACGGACACCGGACCCCGGTAGGGTCTGAGGCAGTCGACCGCGCACGCGCAGGACGACCGCAGATCTGACGAGGAGGCCATTGCCGTACGGGAAACCCGCGAGGACCCAAGGCAATGGCCTCCTTCGTATGTGCACGAGGAGATCTCCATGAACCAGGGCGCCGTACAGGGCGACGAAACCAACGGCAAGCAGGCCGGCCGCTACATGCTGAAGCTGTCCGGAGAAGCCTTCTCCGGCGGTACGGGCCTGGGCGTCGACCCCAATGTCGTGCACGCCATCGCGCGTGAGATCGCGGCCGTCGTCCGCGACGGCGCGGAGATCGCGGTGGTGATCGGCGGCGGCAACTTCTTCCGTGGCGCCGAGCTCCAGCAGCGCGGCATGGACCGGGCCCGCTCCGACTACATGGGCATGCTCGGCACCGTGATGAACTGCCTCGCCCTCCAGGACTTCCTGGAGAAGGAGGGCATCGACTCCCGCGTCCAGACCGCCATCACCATGGGCCAGGTCGCCGAGCCGTACATCCCGCTGCGCGCCGTGCGCCACCTGGAGAAGGGCCGCGTGGTCATCTTCGGTGCGGGCATGGGCATGCCGTACTTCTCCACGGACACCACCGCCGCCCAGCGCGCCCTGGAGATCGACGCCGAGGCGCTCCTCATGGGCAAGAACGGCGTGGACGGCGTCTACGACTCCGACCCGAAGGCCAACCCCGACGCGGTCAAGTTCGACGCACTGGAGTACGGCGAGGTGCTCTCCCGCGACCTCAAGGTCGCCGACGCCACCGCCATCACCCTGTGCCGGGACAACAACCTTCCGATCCTCGTCTTCGAACTGCTCACCGAGGGCAATATCGCTCGCGCGGTGAAGGGTGAGAAGATCGGCACGCTCGTGAGCGACCAGGGCACCCGGGCCTGACCCGAACCGGGGAACCGCCCCGCAAGGGGATGGACAGAGCCCTGCCGGTCGTACACCGTGCAGGACACAACGCGACGACACGCAGGAGCATGTGGTGATCGAAGAGACCCTCCTCGAGGCCGAGGAGAAGATGGAGAAGGCCGTCGTGGTCGCCAAGGAGGACTTCGCCGCGATCCGCACCGGCCGTGCGCACCCGGCGATGTTCAACAAGATCGTGGCGGACTACTACGGTGCCATCACCCCCATCAACCAGCTGGCGTCCTTCTCCGTTCCGGAGCCGCGGATGGCCGTGGTGACCCCGTTCGACAAGAGCGCGCTGCGCAACATCGAGCAGGCGATCCGTGACTCGGACCTCGGCGTCAACCCGAGCAACGACGGCAACATCATCCGGGTGGTGTTCCCCGAGCTGACGGAGGAGCGCCGCCGCGAGTACATCAAGGTCGCCAAGAGCAAGGCCGAGGACTCGAAGATCTCGATCCGCTCGGTCCGCCGCAAGGCCAAGGAGACCATCGACAAGCTCGTCAAGGACGGCGAGGTCGGCGAGGACGAGGGCCGCCGCGCCGAGAAGGAGCTCGACGACACCACCGCGAAGTACGTCTCGCAGGTGGACGAGCTGCTCAAGCACAAGGAAGCCGAGCTGCTCGAGGTCTGATGAACGACTCTTCCTGGGGGGCCCCGGCCGGCACAGGCCGTGGGGGACCCGACCAGGGGCCCGCCCCGGCGGGTCCCGCATACGATCGGCATCAGGCGGCGCAGACTCGGCCCATGCCCATCGTGCCCGACGTTCCCGCCGGCGGATTCCAGGACGGTCACGGCCGGGGGGCCGCTCACCAGAGCGGTCCCCTGTTCCGTGACGAGACGCCGCACGAGCACCCGCAGGAGCCCATGCCCAGCCCCACCCCGCCTCCGCCGCCCGCGCCGTCGGCGCCACGGCAGAAGAAGAGCGCGGGGCGCAATCTGGGCGCGGCCATAGGGGTCGGGGTCGGCCTCGGGGCCGTCATCATCGCCTCGCTGTACATCTGGGCGCCGGCGTTCGTCGGGGTGATAGCGGTCGCCGTGGTGGTCGGGCTGTGGGAGCTGACCTCGCGTCTCCAGGAGCGCAAGGGGATCAGGGCTCCGCTGGTGCCGCTCGCGGTGGGCGGTGCGGCGATGGTCGTCGCGGGGTACGTCCGGGGGCCCGAGGGAGCCTGGGTGGCGATGGCGCTCACGGCCCTCGCGGTACTCGTCTGGCGGATGACGGAGCCTCCCGAGGGCTATCTGAAGGACGTCACGGCGGGCGTGTTCGCGGCGTTCTACGTGCCGTTCCTGGCGACGTTCGTGGCATTGATGCTCACGGCCGACGACGGCCCGCAGCGGGTGCTGACGTTCCTGCTGCTGACGGTGGTCAGCGACACGGGTGCGTACGCGGTCGGCTGGCGCTTCGGCAAGCACAAGCTGGCGCCGAGGATCAGTCCCGGAAAGACCCGCGAGGGTCTGTTCGGGGCGGTGTCCTTCGCGATGGTGGCGGGCGCGCTGTGCATGGAGTTCATGATCGACGACGGCATCTGGTGGCAGGGTCTGCTGCTGGGTCTCGCGGTGGCGACGAGTGCGACGCTCGGCGACCTCGGCGAGTCGATGATCAAGCGGGACCTGGGCATCAAGGACATGGGCACGCTGCTTCCGGGTCACGGCGGGATCATGGACCGGCTGGACTCGCTGCTGCCGACGGCTCCGGTCGTCTGGCTGCTGTTCGTGATCTTCGTCGGTTCGACCTGATCCGTACGCGTGTGCCGTAAGGGCCCGTCACCCACAGGGGTGACGGGCCCTTACGCGTGCGGTAGCGGTCGCCGAGCCGAAACCGTGGCACGCGGGGACAATGCGGACATGGCATCCAAGGCAGGCGCCGGTGGCGCACCCGCGGGAGCGACCCTCGTCCTGCTGACGCTCGCGGCGGGCCAGTTCCTGATGGCCCTCGACAGCTCCGTCATGAACGTCTCGATCGCGACCGTGGCCGACGACGTGGGCACGACGGTGACCGGGATCCAGGGCGCCATCACCGCCTACACGCTCGTGATGGCGATGTTCATGATCCCCGGAGGCAAGGTCGGCGTGCTGATCGGCCGCCGGCGCGCCTTCATGATCGGCTGCCTGATCTACGGCTGCGGCTCGCTCACCACGGCGCTCGCGCCGAACCTGCCGGTGCTGCTGGTCGGCTGGGCGTTCCTCGAAGGCATCGGGGCGGCACTCATCCTGCCGTCGATCGTGGCGCTGGTGGCCGGCAACTTCGTCACCGAGCGCCGGGCCGCCGCGTACGGGATCGTGGCGGCCGCCGGCGCGGTGGCCATCGCGCTCGGTCCGCTGATCGGCGGCGTGGCCACGACCTACTTCTCCTGGCGCTGGGTCTTCGCGGGCGAGGTCCTGGTGGTGCTCGTCATCCTGGTGTTCGCCCGCCGCATCGCCGAGGCCGTCGACGACGAACGTCCGCGGATCGACCTGGTCGGCGCCCTCCTGTCGGCCCTGGGGCTCGGCGTCTTCGTCTACGGCGTCCTGCGCTCGGACGAGTGGGGCTGGGTCCAGCCGAAGCCCGACGCGCCCGCGTGGATCGGTGTGTCGATGACCGTGTGGCTGATGATGGCGGGACTGCTCCTGGTGTACCTGTTCCTCCACTGGGAGGCCCGGCTGGTCAAGCACGGCCGGGAGCCGCTCGTGCACCCGGCCATGCTGCGGAACCGCCAGCTCACCGGCGGCCTGACGATGTTCTTCTTCCAGTACCTCGTGCAGATGGGCGTCTTCTTCGTCGTCCCGCTCTATCTGTCCGTGGCCCTCGGCCTGTCCGCGCTGCAGACGGGCGCGCGGATCCTGCCGCTCTCGCTGACGCTGCTGGCCGCCGCCGTCCTGATCCCGCGCTTCCTGCCCGACGTCTCGCCCCGGCGGGTGGTACGGATCGGGGTGGTGGCGCTGCTGGCCGGCGCGGTCGCCCTGATGGCCGCGCTGGACGTGGAGGCCGGAGCGGAGATCGTCACGGTCCCGCTGCTGCTGATCGGCTTCGGGATGGGCGCGCTCGCCTCCCAGCTCGGCTCGGTCACCGTGTCCGCGGTGCCGGACCGGGAGAGCGCGGAGGTCGGCGGGATCCAGAACGCCGTCACCAACCTCGGCGCCTCGATCGGCACGGCCCTCGCGGGCTCGCTGATGATCGCCGCGCTCACGTCGTCGTTCCTGGGCGCGGTGGAGCGGAACGAGGCGATCCCGGCCGAGGTCAAGAGCCAGGCCGTCGTCGAGCTGCAGAGCGGCGTCCCGTTCCTCTCGGACGCCCAGCTGACGACCGCCCTCGACGAGGCCGGCACCAGCCCGGAGGTGGCCCGGGCGGCCCTGGAGGCGAACGAGGCCGCCCGCCTCGACGGCCTGCGCGCCGCCCTCGCGATCCTCGCCGGAGCGTCGGTCGTGGCCCTCTTCTTCACCCACCGGATCCCCCGCACCCAGCCCCGGTCTCCTGCTCCCTGAACGTGGACATCCGTGGGCGCGATGTCGAGTCACGTCGGTGGCCGGTTCCGCCGGCAGCGCGGAAGCCGCGAGGGGCTGCCTTCCGTTTCAGGCCGCTTCGTATTCGTGAGCTCGCCCACCGCGCCACTTCACCCAGGCAGGGTCGTCGAGCAGCTCCTCGGCCTCCGGCAGGCCCGCGCGGCGGAGGAACTCGACCACGTCTCCGTCGCTGTGCGCGAGGCCGAGAATGGTGCCGCGTGCGGTGACGCGCCTTCCGCCGGTGGGGGAGGGCTGATGGACGACTATCGGGGCACTGTCCATACCTCCAGGATGCCCCCGGCCGGGGGCGCGCGCGGAGACCGTGCTCGGCCGGCGGACGGGGAGGGCGGCGGGTCCCGCCATGATCAGGAGGAGGGCCGCGCCGCGCGCGAGCGGCCTGACGGGCCACCTTCGCATCAGGCCGTGACCCCGATCCGTGGCCGCGGATTCCCCGCCGGCGGGCCCTGGCACCGGGCCGTCCCCGGGCCGTCCGGGCCGTCCGGGGGTCGCCGGAGACGGCTCCGGGAGGCCCCTGACGACCACCGCCGGGGGCTTGGGCCACTGGTTACCGCCTTCCGTCTGCGACACTGGGGGAACCATGCCCAAGCCCGGAGAACTCACTTTCGTCGCCCCCCGCGGAGCCAAGAAGCCGCCGCGGCACCTGGCCGACCTCACGCCCGCCGAGCGGAAGGAAGCCGTCGCCGCGATCGGCGAGAAGCCCTTCCGCGCCAAGCAGCTGTCCACCCACTACTTCGCGCGGTACGCGCACGATCCCGCCGAGTGGACGGACATTCCGGCCGCCTCGCGGGAGAAGCTGGCCGGGGAGCTGCTGCCCGATCTGATGTCCGTGGTGCGGCACATCTCGTGCGACGACGACACCACCCGTAAGACCCTGTGGCGGCTGCACGACGGCACGCTCGTCGAGTCGGTGCTCATGCGCTACCCGGACCGGGTGACCATGTGCATCTCCTCGCAGGCCGGCTGCGGAATGAACTGCCCGTTCTGCGCGACGGGGCAGGCCGGGCTCGACCGGAACCTGTCGACCGCCGAGATCGTCCACCAGATCGTGGACGGCATGCGGTCGCTGCGGGACGGGGAGGTGCCCGGGGGACCGGCGCGCCTCTCCAACATCGTGTTCATGGGCATGGGGGAGCCGCTCGCGAACTACAAGCGGGTCGTCGGCTCCATCCGGCGTCTCACCGACCCCGAGCCGGACGGCCTCGGGCTCTCGCAGCGCGGGATCACCGTCTCCACCGTCGGGCTCGTGCCCGCGATGCTGCGGTTCGCCGACGAGGGCTTCAAGTGCCGGCTCGCGGTCTCGCTGCACGCCCCGGACGACGAGCTCCGGGACACCCTGGTGCCGGTCAACACGCGCTGGAAGGTGCGAGAGGTCCTCGACGCCGCCTGGGAGTACGCGGAGAAGTCCGGGCGCCGGATCTCCATCGAGTACGCGCTCATCCGGGACATCAACGACCAGGCCTGGCGCGGTGACCTGCTCGGCAGGCTCCTCAAGGGCAAGCGGGTGCACGTCAACCTGATCCCGCTGAACCCGACGCCGGGTTCGAAGTGGACGGCGTCGCGTCCGGAGGACGAGAAGGCCTTCGTCGAGGCCATCGCCCGCCACGGCGTGCCGGTCACCGTCCGGGACACCCGAGGTCAGGAGATCGACGGTGCCTGCGGACAGCTGGCGGCCGCCGAGCGCTGACCTTGTAGTCTGAGTTCGAACACATCTCCATATTCCGACAGGGGAGCGCCACAGCGCTGAGAGTGCGGTCACCGTAGGACCGCAGACCCTCTGAACCTTGCCCAGGTCATTCTGGGTAGGAAGTTCGGTCGTTAACTCAAGCTGTTGCGCCCTGCCCGCGTCCGGTCCGCCGGTCGTGGGCAGGGCCGCGTCTCTTCCTGGTCATACCCAGGAGGAATCTCAGTGAGCACCAATCCGGTGAGCATCAAGAAGGCCGCCGCCGCCGCGCTCGTCGCGGCGCTGGGCGTCACCACCCTCGCCGCCTGCGGCGCGGACGACGTCCGCGAGGCCGCGGGCAAGTCCGGCGCGCCCGCGCCGAAGACCGTGACCCTCGTGAGCCACGACTCGTTCAACGCCTCCAAGGAGGTGCTGGCCGAGTTCACGAAGCAGACCGGCTTCACCGTCAAGGTCCTGAAGAGCGGCGACGCGGGCGAGGCTGTCAACAAGGAGATCCTGACCAAGGGCTCCCCGCAGGGCGACGTCTTCTTCGGCGTCGACAACACCCTGCTGTCCCGCGCCCTCGACAACGGCATCTTCGTGCCGTACGCCGCGAAGGGTCTGGACCGTGTCCCGGCCGCGTACCAGCTCGACAAGGAGCACCGGGTCACGCCGATCGACTCCGGCGACATCTGCGTCAACTACGACAAGAAGTACTTCGCGGACAAGAAGCTGGCGCCGCCGGTGACCTTCGACGACCTGGCGAAGCCGGCGTACAAGGATCTCCTCGTCGTCGAGAACCCCGAGCGGTCCTCCCCGGGCCTCGGCTTCCTCCTCGGTACGGCCGCGAAGTACGGGGACGAGGGCTGGCAGGACTACTGGACGAAGCTCAAGGCCAACGGCGTGAAGACCGTCGACAGCTGGGAGCTCGCCTACAACCAGGAGTTCTCCGGCTCGGCCGGCGGCCGGAAGGCCAAGGGGGACCGGCCGCTCGTCGTGTCGTACGCCTCCAGCCCGCCGGTCGAGGTGCTCTACGGCGAGCCCCAGCCGAAGGTGGCCCCCACCGGGGTCTCCACCGGCACCTGCTTCCGGCAGACCGAGTTCGCGGGCCTGCTGGACGGAGCGAAGAACCCCCAGGGCGGCAAGGCGCTGATCGACTTCCTGATCTCCAAGAAGTTCCAGGAGGACATGCCGCTCCAGATGTTCGTCAACCCGGTGGCGAAGGACGCGGCGCTGCCCGAACTGTTCACCGAGCACGGTGTGGTCGTCGAGAAGCCGGAGACGATGGCGCCGGAGAAGATCGCCGAGAAGCGTGACCCGTGGATCCAGCAGTGGTCGTCGCTCGTTCTGAAGTAGTCCCCGACCGCCGGGGAAGCGTGGCGCGGCTCGGCCTGATGGTCGTGCCCGTCGCCTTCTTCGCGCTCTTCTTCGCCTGGCCCGTCGTCTCGATCGTCGAGCGCGGGCTGCGGGTCGACGGGGTGTGGCAGTTCGGGCGGTTCGGCGAGACGCTGAGCCGCCCGGAGATCCTCGACGTCCTGTGGTTCACGCTCTGGCAGGCCCTCGCCTCCACCGGGCTGACCCTGCTGATCGCGCTGCCCGGCGCGTACGTCTTCGCGCGGTTCGAGTTCCGCGGCAAGGGGCTGCTGCGGGCCGTCGTCACCGTGCCCTTCGTGATGCCGACCGTCATGGTCGGTACGGCCTTCCTGGCGCTCGTCGGCCGCGGCGGGCTCCTCGACGAACTCTGGGGCGTACGACTCGACACCACGGTCTGGGCGATCCTGATCGCCCATGTGTTCTTCAACTACGCCGTCGTCGTGCGGACCGTCGGCGGTCTGTGGGCGCAGCTCGACCCGCGCCAGGAGGAGGCGGCCCGGGTCCTCGGCGCGTCCCGATGGAGGGCGTGGCGGACCGTGACGCTGCCGGCGCTGGCGCCGTCCGTCGCTGCGGCGGCGCTGATGGTCTTCCTGTTCACCGCGAGCTCCTTCGCCGTCGTGCAGATCCTCGGCGGATCCACGTACTCCACCCTGGAGACGGAGATCTACCGGCAGACCGTCGTCCGCTTCGACCTGACGACGGCGGCCGTGCTCACGATGGTGCAGTTCGCCGCCGTCGGCGTCGTCCTCGCCGTGCACGCCCGGACGGTCCGCCGCCGGGAGACCGCGCTGCGGATGGTGGCGCCCGAGGAGACGGCCCGCCGGCCCCGGGGCATCGGCCAGTGGGCGCTGTTCGCGGGCGTGCTGCTCTCCGTGGCCGTGCTGATCGTGCTGCCGCTCGGGGTGCTCGTCGAGCGGTCCTTCGCCACCTCCCGGGGATACGGGCTCGACTACTACCGGGCCCTGCAGACCCCCGACCCCTCCGGCACCTTCCTCGTGCCGCTGCTGGACACGATCGGGAACTCGCTGCGGTACGCCGTCGTCGCCACCCTGATCGCCCTCGTCATCGGCGGGCTCGCGGCGGCCGCGCTGACCCGGCGGGCCGGACGGCTGGTCCGGGGCTTCGACGCGCTGCTCATGCTCCCGCTCGGGGTGTCGGCGGTGACCGTCGGCTTCGGGTTCCTCATCACGCTCGACGAGCCGCCGTTCGACCTGCGGGCCAGCTGGATCCTCGTACCGCTGGCACAGGCGCTGGTCGGTGTGCCCTTCGTCGTACGGACGATGCTCCCGGTGCTTCGGGCGGTGGACGAGCGGCTGCGGGAGGCGGCGGCCGTGCTCGGCGCCTCGCCGTGGCGGGCCTGGCGGGAGGTGGACCTGCCGCTGGTGCGGCGGGCGTTGCTGATCGCCGCCGGGTTCGCGTTCGCCGTCTCGCTCGGCGAGTTCGGCGCGACCGTCTTCATCGCCCGCCCCGACAGCCCGACCCTTCCGGTGGCGGTGGCCCGTCTCCTCGGCCGGCCCGGCGAACTCAACTACGGCCAGGCGATGGCCCTCTCGACGATCCTCATGGTGGTGTGCGCGGTGTCCCTGTTGCTGCTCGAACGGCTCCGGACCGAACGCACCTCGGGGGAGTTCTGATGCTGGTACTCGACGGGGCGACCGTACGGTTCGGGGAGCGGGCCGCGCTCGACGCCGTGGACCTGGAGGTCGCCGACCACGAGATCGTGTCCGTGCTCGGACCGAGCGGCAGCGGCAAGTCCACGCTGCTGCGGGCCGTCGCCGGGCTGCGGGCCCTCGACGGCGGACGGGTGCTCCTCGGGGGCGCCGACCAGCGCGGGGTGCCGGTGCACCGGCGGGGCGTCGGCCTGATGTTCCAGGACCACCAGCTCTTCCCGCAGCGGGACGTCGGCGGCAACGTCGCCTTCGGGCTGCGGATGCGCGGGGCCGGGAAGGCCGAGCGGGCCGAGCGGGTGGCGGAGCTGCTCGACCTCGTCGGACTGCCGGGCGCCGGGCGGCGGTCCGTCGCCGCGCTCTCCGGCGGTGAGCAGCAGCGCGTGGCGCTGGCCCGGGCCCTGGCACCCCGGCCGCGGCTGCTGATGCTCGACGAGCCGCTGGGGCAGCTCGACCGGGCGCTGCGGGAGCGGCTCGTCGTGGAGCTGCGACAGCTGTTCGGACGGCTCGGCACGACGGTGCTCGCGGTCACCCACGACCAGGGCGAGGCGTTCGCGCTGGCCGACCGGGTGGTGGTCATGCGGGACGGGCGCATCGCCCAGTCGGGTGCGCCCGTCGAGGTGTGGTCGCGGCCGGCCTCGGAGTTCGTGGCGCGCTTCCTGGGGTTCGACAACGTGGTGGCCGCGCGGGTGACCGGGCCGGTCGCGGAGACCCCGTGGGGGAAGGTCCCGGTGCCGGACGGCACACCGCAGGGCGAGCGGCGGCTCCTGGTCCGGCCCGGCGGGGTACGGCTCGTACCCGTCGAGAAGGGGCCGGCCTGGACGGTCGAGTCCCGGACCTTCCGCGGCGGCCACGTGGCCGTACGGCTCCGCCCGGTGGACGGACCGCCGCTGGACGCGGAGCTTCCGCTGCGGGAGGCGCCGGGGGACGGCGCCGCGGTGGGTGTGGAGTTCCGGGCGGAGGACGTGGTGGTGCTGGGGGACGACACGCCGTAGGGGCCTGGTCCCCGGGGCCGTGCGGCGTGCGGGAGAGCCCTGTCCGGGCGCCACCCGCTGCGGGAGGGACCTGGTCCGGGGCGACACGCGGCAGGAGCCCGTCCGGGGTGCGATGAGTTCTCGCCGTCGGGGGAGTCTCCTTGGTGTTGTTCCGTCGTCTCTCGTCATCGCAAGCACAGGAGGAATGTCATGGGCGAGCAGCTGCTCAGGGTCCAGAACTTCATGGTCTCGTCCGACGGGTTCGGTACCGGTGAGGGCCAGAGCCTGGAGCATCCCTTCGGGCACGCGGATCCCGGGGCCATGTTCTCCTGGGCGGGTGCCACGGCCAGCTGGCCCAACCGCACCGACCCGGGCGGCAGTCGTGGTCTCGACGACTACTTCACGCGGGACTTCTCCCACAACATCGGGGCCGAGATCATGGGCCGCAACAAGTTCGGGCCCCAGCGCGGACCGTGGCAGGACCACGAGTGGCAGGGCTGGTGGGGCGGCGAGCCGCCGTTCCACACTCCGGTGTTCGTCATGACGCACCACCCGCGCCCCTCGTTCACACTGTCCGACACGACGTTCCACTTCGTCGACGGCGACCCCGCGAGTGTCCTGGCGCGTGCGAAGGAGGCGGCGGAGGGCAAGGACGTCCGGCTCGGCGGCGGGGCCACCGTCATCCGTGAGTTCCTCGACGCCGGCCTCGTCGACACCCTGCACGTCGCGGTCGCACCGGTGAAGCTCGGTTCCGGGGTACGGCTCTGGGAGTCGCCCGACGAACTCCTCGACCGGTTCCACCGCGACGTGGTGGCCAGCCCGGGCGGCGAGGTCACGCATCACCTCTTCTGGCGGAAGTGACCGGAGGCGCTCTGGCAGCGGTCGCCCGCCCGCCCCGGCCCCGCCGAGCAACGGCAGGGGGAGCCGGCGCGGCCGGCGTCCCCGGGGCGGGCCGGCGCGAGCGCGAGGACCGTGCCGAGGACGGCGAGGACGGCCCGTGGGTGTCTCAGCCGGTCAGCGGCAGCGCCGCCAGCTCCGCGATCGCCCAGGTCAGCGGGAGGAAGACCGCGAGCAGCACGCCGGCGCGCATCAGGGCCGCCGAGCGGAGGACCGTGGGCGGGGCGCCGATGCGGAGAAGCGCCTCGGTGGTGTGGGCGCGGCACTGCTTGGACTCCAGGGCCGCGGTGAGGAGGGTGGCCGTCGTGCAGGCCAGGATGAGGGCCGCGCCCAGGCCGGTGAGCGGGCCGAAGGCGCCGGGGCCGGTGCCCGCGTCGTCCAGGGCCGCCGCAGCGAGCGTTCCGGAGAGCACCGCGCTGACCACACCCAGGGGCCGGCCGATACGGCGGGACTCGTCCATCAGGACCCGGCCCGCGAGCAGCCGGGTGGCGCCCGGCCGGACGGACTGGAGGAGGCGGCCGCAGCCGTGGACCAGGCCGGGGCCCGCCATCGCGAGGCCGATGGCGGTGAGGACCCAGCCGGCCAGGACGCCCGCCGGGTTGCCGTCGAAGCGGCCGGGCAGGGGGAGTCCCTCGCCGGCGCCGCCGCGGCCCGCGTACGTCTCGATCGCCAGGCCGACGGCGACCAGGGCGACGCCCCACGGCAGCCCGGACGGCACCGCCTTCTCCGTGCCCTCCGGTGCGGCGGGCGCGGTGCGCGGCCGCAGGGCGAGGCCCGCCGCCGTGGCCGCGACGACCGGGAGGACCGCGAGCAGGGTGAGCGCGGCGGCGAGCGGGACGGGCTGGTCGGCGGCGAGGAGGTCGGCGGCGGCCCCGTCGAAGGGCAGGCCCGTGATGTCGCCGCGCAGGTGCAGGTAGAAGAGCAGCGCGAGGACGGAGCCGAGCGTGCAGGCGACGGCCGTCGACGCGGCGGCGATCGCGGTGAGACGGGCGGGGCCGAGGCCGATCGCGGAGAGTCCGGGGCGCGGGCGGGTGCTGGGATCGGTGCGGGCCACCGCGACCGCGAACTGCACGGTCGCGGCGAGCGGCAGGACGCACCAGAGCAGCCGCAGCACGGACGCCGAGGACCGCTCCGGGTGCCCGACCGCGTATCCGAGGGTGCAGAGCAGCAGGAAGCCGACCCCCGCCGCCGCGACGGCGACGAGGAGCCGGCGCGTCTGGACGAGGGGGTGGGCCCCGCGGGCTAGACGGAGAGCGAGCACGCCGCGACGCCCTCCGCCCCTGACGCCGGGGGTACGGTGCCGACCCGGCGTCCGTCGAGGAGCGCGACCGTGCGGTCGGCGAGCGCCGCGACCTCGGTGTCGTGGGTGGCGAGGAGCACGGTGATGCCGTGCGAGCGGGCGGCGGCGGTCAGGGTGCGCAGGACCTGGGCGCCGTCGGCCCGGTGCAGGATCGCGGTGGGCTCGTCGGCGAACAGCACCGACGGGGTGGTGACCAGCGCGCGGGCGATGGCGATGCGCTGGCGCTGCGCGTGGGTGAGGGCGTGCGGACGCTTCGCCGCGCAGGCGCCGATGTCGAGGCGCTCCAGCCACTCCCCGGCGGCGGTCTTCGCGGCCCGGTGGGAGGTGCCGCGGAGCAGCAGGGGCAGCGCCACGTTCTCCCAGCCGGTGAGTTCGGGTACGAGGCCGGGCTCGGGGTCGATCCAGCCGAAGCGGTCGCGGCGGAGCCGTTCGCGGTCGGCGGGGCCCAGGGTGTGGACGGGGTTGCTGTTGAACCAGACCTCGCCCTCCTGGGCGACGAGCTGGCCGGAAAGGCACCGCATGAGGGTGGTCTTGCCGCTGCCGCGCGGGCCGACGAGGGCGAGGATCTCGCCCTCGCGGACGCCGAGGGAGACGCCGCTGAGGGCGTCCGAACCGCCCAGGGCGCAGTGCAGTGAACGCGCCCAGAGCACGTCGTTGTCCGGTGGGGCCATCGCGTACACCTCGATGTCGGATCCGATCTGTGTCCCCCGTCCGGGGGAACGAAGGGACGGGCCTGTCGGTCACTGGGCACCGTAAGTATTCGGATCCGTTTGTACGGACAGCACGCGGCCCGGGCCGCCGCCATCCACTCGGATGGCGGCATGCCCGGGCCGGGGTCACGCCGTGAGGGCGGCGTGATGTCGTGTGCCTCGCGGGGCGGGGACCTCTAGAGCTTGGTCCAGGCCTCGGTGAGCACCGAGCGCAGGATGCCTTCGATCTCGTCGAAGGTGCCCTGGTCGGCGATCAGCGGCGGGGCGAGCTGGATGACCGGGTCGCCACGGTCGTCGGCACGGCAGTACAGGCCGTTCTCGAAGAGCGCCTTGGAGAGGAAGCCGTACAGGACGCGCTCGGTCTCCTCGTCCGTGAAGGACTCCTTGGTGACCTTGTCCTTGACGAGCTCGATGCCGTAGAAGAAGCCGTTGCCGCGGACGTCGCCGACGATCGGGAGGTCGTGCAGCTTCTTCAGGGTGTTGAAGAAGTTGCCCTCCTGGTCGAGGACGTGCTGGTTCAGGCCTTCCTTGTCGAAGATGTCGAGGTTGGCGATGGCGACCGCCGACGACACCGGGTGGCCACCGAAGGTGTAGCCGTGGAGGAAGGTGTTGTCGCCCTTGTAGAAGGGCTCCGCGATGCGGTCCGAGACGATGCAGGCGCCGATCGGGGAGTAGCCCGAGGTCATGCCCTTGGCGCAGGTGATCATGTCCGGCACGTAGCCGAACTTGTCACAGGCGAACATCGTGCCGAGGCGGCCGAAGGCGCAGATCGTCTCGTCGGAGACGAGCAGCACGTCGTACTGGTCGCAGATCTCGCGGACGCGCTGGAAGTAGCCGGGCGGCGGCGGGAAGCAGCCGCCGGCGTTCTGCACCGGCTCCAGGAAGACGGCGGCGACGGTGTCGGCGCCCTCGAAGAGGATCTGCTGCTCGATCTGGTCGGCGGCCCAGCGGCCGAAGGCCTCGGGGTCGTCGCCGTGGATCGGGGCGCGGTAGATGTTGGTGTTCGGCACCTTGTGCGCGCCGGGGACCAGCGGCTCGAAGGGGGCCTTGAGGGCCGGCAGACCCGTGATGGACAGGGCGCCCTGCGGGGTGCCGTGGTAGGCGACCGCACGCGAGATGACCTTGTACTTGGTGTGCTTGCCCTGCAGCTTGAAGTACTGCTTGGCGAGCTTCCACGCGGTCTCGACGGCCTCGCCGCCACCGGTGGTGAAGAAGACCTTGTTCAGGTCGCCCGGCGCGTAGTCCGCAAGACGCTCGGCGAGCTCGACGGCCTTGGGGTGCGCGTACGACCACACGGGGAAGAACGCGAGCTCCTGGGCCTGCTTGTACGCGACCTCGGCCAGTTCCTTGCGGCCGTGTCCGGCGTTGACCACGAAGAGACCCGCGAGACCGTCGAGGTAGCGCTTGCCCTTGTCGTCGAAGATGTAGGTGCCCTCACCACGCACGATGGTGGGAACGGGCGAGTTCTCGTACGACGACATGCGGGTGAAGTGCATCCACAGGTGGTCGTAGGCGGACTTTGACATGTCACTTCGGGACTGGGTCACGATTATCGAGTTCCCCACATATAGGTCTGCTTCTTGAGCTTGAGGTAGACGAAGCTCTCGGTGGAGCGCACGCCGGGGAGGGTGCGGATGCGCTTGTTGATCACATCCAGCAGGTGGTCGTCGTCCTCGCAGACGACCTCCACCATCAGGTCGAACGAGCCCGCGGTCATCACCACGTACTCGCATTCGGCCATGGCCGTCAGGGCTTCCGCAACCGGATCAAGGTCACCCTCGACGTTGATGCCGACCATCGCCTGCCGCCGGAAACCCACGGTGAGAGGGTCGGTGACGGCGACGATCTGCATGACGCCCTGATCGAGCAGCTTCTGGACGCGCTGCCGCACGGCGGCCTCGGAGAGGCCCACGGCCTTGCCGATCGCCGCGTAGGGACGGCGACCGTCCTCCTGGAGCTGCTCGATGATCGCCAGGGAGACGGCGTCGATCGTCGGGGACGAACCGGTTCCGGTTCTGGGTTCTGTGCTTCGACTGGCCACGGGTTCACTGTGCACCGAGAATGTCGGTCTTGCAACCCCGGAGCGATGTAATTCGTTGTCGGCGGGCTCAAAACTCACGGAATCCGAAGTTGGAGAGGGTTGGGCCTGTTGAAAGCGTCAGCCGAGCGACTAGGCTGAGGTGTCTCGCCCATCGGGACAGCGCACAAGGACGTGCGACGACAGAACGTGACAGGAGGGGTGGCAGTGACCACCGAGCTGCGCCGGCTGCGTAACTACATCAACGGGGAGTTCCGCGACGCGGCCGACGGCCGCACCATCGAGGTGGTCAACCCGGCCACCGGCGAGGTGTACGCCACCTCCCCGCTCTCCGGCCAGGCAGACGTCGACGCCGCGATGGAGGCCGCCGCGGCCGCCTTCCCCGCCTGGCGCGACAGCACCCCGGCCGAGCGCCAGAGGGCGCTCCTCAAGATCGCCGACGCCTTCGAGGAGCGCGCCAACGACCTGATCGCCGCCGAGGTCCAGAACACCGGAAAGCCCGTCGCCCTCACGGCGAGCGAAGAGATCCCGCCGATGGTGGACCAGATCCGCTTCTTCGCCGGTGCCGCCCGGATGCTCGAGGGCCGTTCGGCCGGCGAGTACATGGAGGGCATGACCTCCATCGTCCGCCGGGAGCCCGTGGGCGTCTGCGCCCAGGTCGCGCCCTGGAACTACCCGATGATGATGGCCGTGTGGAAGTTCGCCCCGGCGCTCGCCGCGGGCAACACCGTCGTCCTCAAGCCCTCGGACACGACCCCCGCGTCGACCGTCCTCATGGCGGAGATCATCGGCCAGATCCTCCCCAAGGGCGTCTTCAACGTCGTCTGCGGCGACCGTGAGACGGGCAAGGCGATGGTCGAGCACCCGACCCCCGCCATGGCCTCCATCACCGGCTCCGTACGCGCCGGCATGCAGGTCGCCGAGTCGGCGGCCAAGGACGTCAAGCGCGTCCACCTGGAGCTGGGCGGCAAGGCCCCGGTCGTCGTCTTCGAAGACCTCGACAGCGCGGCCATCGACAAGGCCGCCGAGGACATCTCCGTCGCCGGCTTCTTCAACGCCGGCCAGGACTGCACGGCCGCCACCCGCGTCCTCGTGCACGAGTCCATCCACGACGAGTTCGTCGCCGCGCTCGCCAAGGCCGCCTCGGGGACCAAGACCGGTCAGCCGGACGACGAGGACGTGCTCTACGGCCCGCTCAACAACGCCAACCAGCTGAAGCAGGTCACCGGCTTCATCGACCGCCTCCCGGCGCACGCCAAGGTCCAGGCCGGCGGCCACCGGGTCGGCGACAAGGGCTACTTCTACGCCCCGACCGTCGTCTCCGGCCTCAAGCAGGACGACGAGATCATCCAGAACGAGGTCTTCGGCCCCGTCATCACCGTCCAGTCCTTCACGGACGAGGCGCAGGCCCTGGAGTACGCGAACGGCGTCGAGTACGCCCTCGCCTCCTCCGTCTGGACCAAGGACCACGCGCGCGCGATGCGCATGTCCAAGTCCCTCGACTTCGGCTGCGTGTGGATCAACACCCACATCCCGCTGGTCGCCGAGATGCCCCACGGCGGCTTCAAGAAGTCCGGCTACGGCAAGGACCTCTCCGGCTACGGCTTCGAGGACTACACGCGCATCAAGCACGTGATGACCTCCCTGGGCTGAACCCCCGCCTGAACGCCACGCGGCCCCGGCACCCCGGTCGACAGGGTGTCGGGGCCGCGCCGCGCCGCTCGACGGAGCGTCCATTGCCCCGGCCGGTGGCCTGCCGCGATGCTGCACGGGTGAGAGCGACAGCCAGGAACAACATCTCCCGCCGGTCCCTGCTGCACGGCATCGGCGGTGCCGGGGCCGCGAGCCTCCTCGCCGCAGGATGCGGGGTCCCCGCCGCCTACGTCGACGAGAGCGACCGGGCCGGCCGCGACCTCTCCGCCCGGGACCGGACGCTCGACTTCGCCAACTGGCCGCTCTACATCGACACCGATGACGAGGACGCCAGGAGGCGTCCGACCCTCGACGCGTTCAGGAAGCGCACCGGGATCGCCGTCCGGTACACCGAGGAGATCAACGACAACGACGAGTTCTTCGGCAAGATCAGCCCGTCCCTGATGAACCACCAGGAGACCGGCCGCGATCTGATCGTCGTCAGCGACTGGATGGCCGCGCGCTTCGTCCGCCTCGGCTGGGCCCAGGAGATGAACCGCGCCACCCAGCCGAACGTCACCGCGCACCTCGACCCGCAGCTCCGCACGCCCGCCTTCGACCCGGGCCGGCTGCACACCGTCCCCTGGCAGTCCGGGATCACCGGCATCGCGTACAACCGCAGGAAGCTCGGCCGGGAACTCCGCTCCACCAAGGAGCTGTGGGCCGACGACCTGCGCGGCAAGGTCACCCTGCTGTCCGGGCTCGACGAGTCCTTCGCGCTGCTCATGATGGGCCGGGGCGTCGACGTCACCCGGTGGACCGGCGACGACTTCCAGGCCCTGTGCGAGCAGATCGAGGGCCTCGTGAAGAAGCGGCACATCCGCCGCTTCACCGGCAACGACTACATCAAGGACCTGTCGACCGGCGACGTGCTGGCCTGCCAGGCCTACTCGGGCGACGTCATCCAGCTGCAGGCCGACAACCCGGACATCGAGTTCGTCGTCCCCGAGGAGGGCGCCGAACTGTGGGCCGAGTCCCTCATGATCCCCAACCTCGCGCACCACAAGACCAACGCCGAGAAGCTCGTCGACTACTACTACGAGCCCGAGGTCGCCGCCGAACTCGCCGCCTGGGTCAACTACGTCTGCCCGGTGCCGGCCGCCCAGAAGGTCCTCGCGGACTCCGGCGACGAGGAGCTCGTGGCGCTCGCGGAGGATCCGCTGATCTTCCCGGACGCGGACATGCGGGGCCGGCTCGCGATCGCCCGGGACATCACCGCGCAGGAGCGGCAGGACTTCACGAAGCGTTGGAACGCGATCGTCGGTCTGTGAGTTGGGGGGACGTGACCCCATCTCGCTCGAACTCGCTCGCCACCTACGGACTCTTCCTCGCCTGGGCCGTCCACGACGCCGAGGAGCTGGCCCTCGGACCCCGCTGGCTCCGGGAGAACCTCCCGATGCTCCGCGAGCGGTACCCCGCTGTCCCGGAGGCGGTCTGGAAGGCCGCCGAGTCCGTCGACGAGCGTGAATTCGCCCTCGCCGTCGGGGTGATGGCGACCGCCGTCGGCGCCGCCGGCGTCGCCGGGGCCCGCACCGGCGGTCGATCCGCCTTCTATCAGGGGGCGTTGAACGGCTTCGGCCTGCACGGCCTCGTCCATCTCGCGCAGGCCGCCGCCGTACGGCGAGTGACGCCCGGCTCCGTCACCTCGCCGCTCGTGGTCATCCCGTTCACCCTCTGGGCGCGCGGCCGGCTGCGCCGTGCGGGCGTGCTCCGCCCGGCCGGACTCCGGGGGACGGTCACCGGCCTGGGGGTGGCGGCGGCCGCCACCGTCGTCTCGCACGCGGTGGCACGCCGACTGGCCCCCTGTTTCTGAACGCGTTCAAGAACGGCGTACGCTGTCCTCATGAGCGACTCGAACGGGCCGAGAGCCCTTCTCACGCGCATCCGCGTCTGGCTGATCGTCTTCGTCGTCTGCCTGGTCCTGAGCGGGATCACCGCGTTCCCGCTCGTCACCGAACTCCGGCTCCTCGACTCCTCGCTCGACGGGTGGGCGGCCCCCGTGGCCGACCTGATCCCGGGGCTCGCCGAATGGATCGACCGGGTGCGGGGCGGCCTGGAGACCGCCGACGCGCAGGCCCCGTACCTGCTCTACGGCACCGACTGGCTCGCCTTCGCCCACCTCGTCATCGCGGTCGCCTTCTACGGCGTCCACCGTGACCCCGTCCGCAACATCTGGGTCGTCGAGTTCGGCATGATCGCCTGCGTCGGCATCATCCCGCTGGCCCTGATCTGCGGACCCGTCCGGGGCATCCCCTTCTGGTGGTCGGTCGTCGACATGTCCTTCGGCGTCATCGGGATCCTGCCGCTGCTCCACGTCCGCCGGCTGATCAAGCGGCTCGAAGCCCTCACGGCACCGGAGCCCGTGCCGGCCGGCGTCCGCTAGTCCGGCAGGCCGTATGCCGAGACCATCACGTTCAGGGCGGTCGGGTTCATGTCCTGGCCCTTCGCGTCGGTGGAGTTGACGCTGTAGACGAGGGTGCGCGCGCCGTCGCGGGTGGAGGCGATGGCCGTGTTGTACCCCCAGCGGCCGCCGGTCTTGCCCCAGACCTCGCGGCCGCCGAGCCGCTTCATCGACAGGCCCGCGGAGTACGCGGCCGGGTCGCCGGACGACAGGTCCGCGACCCTCGGCAGGGTGAACATCTCCTCCAGGAGCGGCCCGCGCACCACCCGGCCCGCGAACAGCGCCTTCGTGAACCGCTCCAGGTCGGCCGTGGTCGAGATCAGGTCACCGGCCGCCCAGCCGTCCGTCACCCCCCACACCGAGACGTCCCGCGGACCGGTCGTCCCGTCGTCGAGCCGCATGGTCTGGTAGCCGTGGTTGTACGGGCCGGCGATCCCGGCGGCCTCACCGGGGAGATACGTGTCCCGCAGCCCCAGCGGGCGCAGGATCCGCCGTTCCACCTGGTGCTCGTAGGAGTCGCCCGTCACCCGCTCCACGATCAGACCGGCGATCGTGTAGCCGATGTTGAGGTAGTGCTGCCTCGTGCCGGGCCGGAACTCGCGCGGCTTCGCCGTCGCCGAGCGGACCATGGCCTCCGGGCTGTGGACGTCGAAGCGGTGGGCGTACCACTCCTCCACCGTGTCGCCGACGGCGAGATCGGCCGGCGGGATGCCGTGGGTGTGGTTCAGGAGCTGGCGCACGGTCACCGTGGCGTACCGGGCGGGGATCAGCTCCGGCAGGTACGAGCGGGCCGTGCGGTCCAGGTCGATCCGGCGCTCGGACGCCAGCTGGAGGACTGCCGCCGCTGTGAAGACCTTCGTCACCGAGCCGGCCCGGAAGCGGGCGGCCGGATCCGCCGGGGCGCCGGACGTCAGGTCGTGGACGCCCGAACTGCCCTGCCAGGAACCCTCGGTGCCGCCGACCCTGACGAGCGCGGCCGTGGCGTCGGCCCGGGGGAGCCCGGCGATCGCCGCGCTCAGGTCGGGGTTCGCGGGCCGGGTGGCAGACGCGGCCGACGGGGCCGCCCGGGGCGTCGCGAAGGCCGGGGTCAGGGCCGGGCCCGTCGCGATCCCCAGGACCAGGGCGGCGGCGAGCAGGGTGCGGGTGGACGATCTCATGGTCAACTCCGTTGGTGTGAGCCGTTGTTCTCGATGGCTCCATCCTGCTGACCTGCGGCGATCGGCGGATCGCCCGCACCGGCGGTCTTCCGCCGGTCAGTTCCTCGCCGACACGGGGGAGGGGCCGGGCCCCTCGCCTCCCCCTGGCGGGGGAGAGCCCGCCGCGACCAGGCCCGTCTCGTACGCGCAGATCACGGCCTGGATCCGGTCCCGCAGGCCGAGCTTGGCGAGCACGTTCCCCACGTGGGTCTTCACCGTGTGGTCGCTGACCACCAGTTCGGCCGCGATCTCCGCGTTGGAGAGCCCGCGCGCGAGCAGCAGCAGCGTCTCCCGTTCCCGGACCGTCAGTACGCCCAGCCGCGGGTCGGGGGAGGTCCTGCGCGGGCCGCCCGCGGTGTACTGCTCCACCAGACGACGGGCCACGGACGGCGCGAGCAGCGAGTCGCCCGCCGCCACCACCCGTACCGCGTGCACCAGATCGTCACGGCGTACGTCCTTGAGGAGGAAGCCGCTCGCGCCCGCGTGCAGCGCCTCGTACACATACGCGTCGGTGTCGAAGGTCGTCAGGATCACCGTCCGGCAGCCGGTGTGCGCGCTGATCTCCCGGCAGGCCTCGATGCCGTCGGTACCGGGCATCCGGATGTCGAGCAGCGCCACGTCCGGGGCGTGCCGGCGCACCGCCTCGACGGCCTCGGCGCCGTCCCCGGCCTCGGCCACCACCTCGATGTCCGGCTGTGCGTCGAGGATCATCGCGAAGCCGCTGCGGACCAGTTCCTGGTCGTCCGCGACCACCACCCGGATCGTCGTCATCTCCCCACCTCCGCCGTGGAGGGTACGGGGAGCAGGGCCCGCACCTCGAACCCCCGGCCGCCCGGCCCCGGGCCGGCCGTCGCCGTTCCGCCGTGCGCGGCGGCCCGCTCCCGGATCCCGGTGAGGCCGTGACCGCCGGAACCGGCTCCGGCCCTGTCGCCGCCGGGGCCCCGTCCGTCGTCCGTGACCGTGACCCGCAGGACGCCGTCGGCGTGGGCGAGCCGGACGTCGGCCCGGCGGGCGCCCGCGTGCTTGACGACGTTGGTCAGGGCCTCCTGCACGATTCGGTAGGCGCTCGCGCCGGTCGCGGCCGGCAGGGCCCGCACCCCGCCCTCCGTCGTGTACTCCACCAGCAGTCCGCCCGACCCCACCCGCTCCACCAGCGCGGGGATCCCGGAGATGTCCGGCTGCGGCTCCCGGGGCGGCGCGCCCTCGGAGCCCTCCCGCAGCAGGCCCAGCATCTGCCGCAGCTGAGTCATCGCCTCGCGGCCCGTGTCCGAGATCGCCTCGAACGCGGCCTCCGCGCGCTCCGGTGCCGTCCGTACCGCGACCGGACCCGCCTCGGCCTGCACGATCATCAGGCTCACCGCGTGCGACAGGATGTCGTGCATCTCCCGCGCGATCCGGGCCCGTTCCCGCGCGGCGGCCCGTTCGGCCTCGATCAGGTGGCCCCGCTGGCGGGCGTCCTGCAGCCGGCCGAAGACATAGGCGGCCGCGAACACGAAGAGGGAGAAGGTCAGTTCACGGGCCGACCGGGTGTTGAGCCAGACCGAGGCCGGCACCGCGACCACCAGGAGCCCTGCCGTCGTGAGCCGCTTCCAGGGCGGCGAGAGCAGCGCGATCGTGTAGACGATCACGAGCCCGGTGTACGGCAGCGGCTGGCCCGGCCCCTCCAGGGCCAGGATGTACAGGGTGCTCGTCGCCAGGATCGCGAGGAGTGCGGCGACGGGCGCCCGCCGCCGCCAGACGAGCGGGACCACCGTGAGCGTCGTCAGCCCGTACGCGGGCCAGGTCGCCGGTTCGAGCTCCGGACCGCGCGGCACCACGAACGGCATCGTCATCGCCGCCTGGACCAGCAGCGCGATCCCGAGGTCCACCGCCCACGGGTTGGCGCCGCTCCAGCTCCGCGCCCGCTCCCACCGGACGCGGGCCTCCCCCCGTACGCTCATTACGGCTTGCGGCCCACCGCGCCGAACTGCGCCACCACGGGGGCGTCTTGGTCCGTCGCGCGCCAGCGCGAGCAGGAGAGGATGCCCGGCTCCAGCAGGTCGAGCCCGTCGAAGAAGGAGGCGAACTCGGCGCGGCTGCGGGCGGTGATCGGCGGGGTCGCGTTCTCGTTCCAGAAGGCCATGGCCGCCTTGTTGCCCTCGCCGCCGAGCTCCGGCTCCAGGGTGGGGTGGGTGAGGACCAGGTGGCTGCCGGAGGGGACGGCGTCCATCAGGGTGCGGACGATCGACCGGGCCTCGGCGGTGTCGAGCACGAAGTTGAGGATGCCGAGCATCATCACGGCGACCGGCCGGGACAGGTCGAGCGTCGCGCCGGCCGCGGCCAGGATCTTCTCCGGGTCGTGGGCGTCGGCGTCCACGTACTCGGTGACGCCCTCCGGCGCGCTGGTCAGCAGCGCGCGGGCGTGGGTGAGGACGATCGGGTCGTTGTCGACGTAGACGATCCGGGCGTCGGGCGCGGACCGCTGGGCGACCTCATGGGTGTTGTCGGCGGTCGGCAGACCCGTACCGATGTCGAGGAACTGGCGTACTCCGGCGTCCTCGGCGAGGAAGGTGACGGCCCGGCCGAGGAACGCCCGGTCCGCGCGGGCCACTTCGCCGATGCTCGGGTAGAAGCCGGTGACCTGGTCGCCGACCGCGCGGTCGACGGGGTAGTTGTCCTTGCCGCCCAGCCAGTAGTTCCACACCCGGGCGTTGTGGGCGATGTCGGTCCGGATCCGGTCGTTCATCCCTGAGCCTTTCGCAGGACGGCGGCGAGTGCGTCGACCCGGTTCGTGGTGATCGAGTCGACCCCGTTCTTGATCAGCTTACGCATGGTGCGGTGCGTGTCCGCCGTCCAGGCCGAGACGAGCAGACCGTCCCGATGCACCCGGTCGGTCAGGGCCCGACTGACCAGTCCGAAGCGGTAATTGAGCCAGCGGGGCCGGACCACGTCCAGCAGGACCGGGCGGGGCGGGGCGAGCGAGGTCCAGGTGAGGGCGATCTCGGCGGCCGGGTCGGCGGCGCGCACCTGGAGCATGGCGACGGCCCCCGCGCAGTAGTAGACGCGCTCCCCGGCGCCGCACTCGCGGACCGTACGGACGATGGCGCGGACCGAGTTCTCGTCGCCACCGGGCAGGTCCAGCATGAGCCGCTTCTCCCCGGCGGTGAGCAGCGCCTCGCGCAGGGTCGGGACCCCTTCGTACGTCAGCTCGCGGAGCTGCTCGTAGGAGAGCGCGGAGAGCGGGCGGTCGTGGCCCCACAGGCGCTTCAGGGTGTCGTCGTGGAGGAGGACGGGCACGCCGTCCTTCGTCAGCCGGACGTCGACCTCGACCGCGTCCGCCCCCCGCTCGATCGCCGAGGCGATCGAGCCGAGGGTGTTCTCGCGGACGCGGTACGGGTCGCCGCGATGGCCCACGACGGTGACGGAGGCGGTGGCCTCGGCGGCTTTCACGACGGCGGTCGGGTCCATGGAGGTGTCGGAGTCCATGGGCCCATTCTCGCCGTCGGGGGCGTGCGGGCCAGTCGTCAGCGCGCGAGCCAGGTGTCGGTGTACGTGTCGATCTCGGCGGCGATCCTGGCCTTCCCGGCCGGGTCGAGGAACGAGGCCTCCACCGCGTTCTTGGCGAGGGCGGCGACACCGCGCTCGTCGAGGCCGAGGAGGCGGGCGGCGACCGCGTACTCGTTGTTGAGGTCGGTGCCGAACATCGGCGGGTCGTCGCTGTTGATCGTGACGAGGACGCCGGCGTCCACCATCTGCCGGATCGGGTGCTCGTCGAGGGTGGCGACGGCGCGCGTGGCGATGTTCGAGGTCGGGCAGACCTCCAGGGCGATGCGGTGCTCGGCCAGGTGGGCGAGGAGCGCGGGGTCCTGGACCGAGCTGGTGCCGTGGCCGATGCGCTCGGCGCCCAGGTCGTTGATCGCGTCCCAGATCGTCTGCGGGCCGGTCGTCTCGCCCGCGTGCGGGACGGAGTGCAGGCCGGCGGCCCGCGCCCGGTCGAAGAACGGCTTGAACTGCGGGCGCGGCACGCCGATCTCGGGGCCGCCCAGACCGAAGGAGACCAGGCCCTCGGGGCGCAGCCCGTCGGTGGTGGCGAGACGGGCGGTCTCCTCGGCGGAGGCCAGGCCGGCCTCGCCCGGGATGTCGAAGCACCAGCGCAGGATGGTGCCGAACTCGGCCTCGGCCGCCTTGCGGGCGTCCTCGATGGCGGCCATGAAGGCCCGTTCGTCGATGCCCCGGCGGGTGGAGGAGTAGGGGGTGATGGTCAGCTCGGCGTACCGGATGTTCTGCCGGGCCATGTCGCGGGCGACCTCGAAGGTCAGCAGCCGGACGTCCTCGGGGGTGCGGACCAGGTCGACGACCGAGAGGTAGACGTCGATGAAGTGCGCGAAGTCGGTGAAAGTGAAGTAGTCGGTCAGCGCCTCCGGGTCCGTGGGGACCTTGGAGTCGGGGTGCCGGGCGGCGAGCTCGGCGACGATCCGGGGCGAGGCGGAGCCGACGTGGTGGACGTGCAGCTCTGCCTTGGGCAGGCCCGCGATGAAGGGATGGAGGTCGGTCATCCCGTCATCGTAGGCCGGACGGTTACCGCTCACGGGTGAGGCCGTAGCATGGCGGGACCATGATGGGGGAGGCCCATGTCTGACAACCAAGACCAGTCGCGGGGCGGGTACGACCCGACGGACCCGTGGGCTCCGCCGAACCGCGACGGGGTGGAACTGAGCAAGCCGACGACTCCGTCGCCGTCGCCGGTGCACGACCAGCAGACCGTCACGTCCGTGCCGCTGGCGCAGCCCGGCCCTCAGGACGTGCCGCCGCCACCGGTCGCACCCGGCGGGCCCGCGGCCACGCCCGGGGCGTACGGCTACCCGGCGGCGGACACGTCCGGCGGGTACGGGTACCCGTCGGCGGTGACCCCGCAGCCCGCCCCGGCGAGTTCCGGGTACGGCTATCCCGGCTACTCCGCGCCCGGCGGCTACCCCGGCCAGGCCGGCTGGCAGCAGCCCCCGTCCAACGGCATGGGGACGGCCTCGATGGTGCTCGGCATCATCGCGGTGGCGGGCTTCTGCCTGTACGGCCTGGGCACGATCCTCGGCATCCTGGCGCTGATCTTCGGCATCATCGGCATCAAGAAGTGCGGCCGGGGCGAGGCGACCAACCGGGGCATGGCCATCGCCGGCATCGTGCTCGGCGCCATCGGCACCCTGGTCAGCGCCGTCTTCCTGGGCTTCGTGCTCTGGGCGGTCAGCCAGGACTCGTCGTCCTTCGAAGACTCCGGCTACGACGACGACCCGTTCGCGTCGAGCCTGGTGGTCGAGAGCGGCGGTCGCTGAGCGACCTCGCGGTCACTCCGGGCGATCCCCGGGTCGTACCGGGCGATCCCGATGCCGGAGGGCCCCGCACCTCGTGGAGGTGCGGGGCCCTCCGGCGTCCCCCGGCGCTTCTCAGGCGCCCTGGCGCAGTCGCTCCCGTGCCTCCATCAGGGCGAAGCCCAGGAGGTTGTCGCCGCGCCACTTCGCCGGATCGTGGGCGCGGGGGTCGTCGGCCGCCAGGCCGATGCCCCAGACGCGGTCCACGGGGCTCGCCTCCACCAGGACCCGGCTGCCGGTGGAGAGGAGATAGGCGCGCAGGGACTCGTCCGAGGAGAACTTGTGGACGCTGCCCTCGACGACGATCCCGAGTCGCTCCCGCGCCCACACCGTCTCGTCGAAGCCCCGGACGAGCCGGCCCGCCTTCTTGGCCTCGGCCGGGGTACGGGCGGCCAGCGCGGCCCGCTCCGCCTCGGCGTCCTGGAAGAGCCGGGCCTTGCCCGCCATCATCCAGTGCTCGGCGGTCGCGTACGGCACGCCGTCGACCACGAAGGGGGAGGGCCACCATTGGCTGAGACAGCTCGCCGAAAGGCGACCGTCCGGATGCGGACGGTGACCCCAGAAGTGCAGCCACCTCACCCGGTCACCCCTGTTGACCTGCTCTGTCAGAGACTCCAGCGCGCTCATGCACGCGAGTGTGGCATCCGCCACGGACACTTAGTACGGAGATATTCCGGCCGTCTCGACACATGGTCGACCGATTCCGTCGCGTAACCAAAAGGCAACAACGGAATCCCTTGTTGGGCCATCGTCCCTCTGTCAGGATCGGCACTCAATTCGAGCTGGAACAACGGAGAGCGTCATGGGCAACCGCTTCCAGGTGACGGACCGCTTCGCGGACGGCGCACAGTACATCGGCGGGCGGCTCCGTGCCGGAACCTCCGGTCAGGAACACAGCGTGATCGATCCGGCGACCGGGGAGAGCGTGTACACCTACACGCTCGCCTCCACCGCCGACGTCGACGAGGCCGTCTCCGCCGCCAAGGCCGCCTTCCCCGGCTGGGCCGGCGCCACCCCGGGCGAGCGCTCCGACGCGCTCCACCGCTTCGCCGGCGTCCTCGCCGAGTGGGCCGAGGACTTCGCGAGGGTCGAGTCCCTCCAGTGCGGCAAGCCGCTCAAGCTCACCACCGAGTTCGACGTGCCCGGCACCGTCGACAACACCGCCTTCTTCGCGGGGGCCGCCCGCCACCTCCAGGGCCAGTCCGCCGCCGAGTACAGCGGCGACCACACCTCGTACATCCGCCGCGAACCCCTCGGTGTCGTCGGCTCCATCGCCCCCTGGAACTACCCGCTCCAGATGGCCGCCTGGAAGATCCTCCCGGCCATCGCCGCCGGCAACACGATCGTCCTCAAGCCGGCCGAGCTCACCCCGCTGACCTCCCTGATGTTCGCGCAGGCGGCGAAGGAGGCAGGCATCCCCGACGGTGTGGTCAACATCGTCAACGGCGCCGGGAAGACCGTCGGCGAACACCTCGTCGGCCACCCCGACGTCGTCATGACCTCCTTCACCGGATCCACCCCGGTGGGCAAGCGGGTCGCCGAGATCGCCACCGCCACCGTGAAGCGCCTCCACCTCGAACTCGGCGGCAAGGCCCCCTTCGTGGTCTTCGACGACGCCGACCTGGAGGCCGCCGCCCACGGCGCCGTCGCCGCCTCCCTCATCAACAGCGGCCAGGACTGCACCGCCGCCACGCGCGCGTACGTCCAGCGTCCGCTCTTCGACGCGTTCGTCGCCCGCGTCGCCGAACTGATGGAGACCGTCCGGGTCGGTGACCCCTTCGACCCGGCCACCGACCTCGGTCCGCTGGTCAGTCACCGCCACCGCGACAGCGTCGCCGCCTTCGTGGAGCGCGCCCGCGGCTACGCCACCGTCGTCACCGGCGGCGAAGCCCCTGGCGGAGACCTCAAGGACGGTGCGTACTATCGTCCGACCCTGATCACCGGCGCCGCGCAGGACAGCGAGGTCGTGCAGTCGGAGATCTTCGGCCCGGTCCTGGTGGCCCTGCCCTTCGACAGCGACGACGAGGGCATCCGGCTCGCCAACGACACCCCGTACGGACTGGCCGCCTCGGCCTGGAGCCGGGACGTCTACCGGGCCAACCGCGCCACCCGGGAGATCAAGGCCGGCTGCGTCTGGGTCAACGACCACATCCCGATCATCAGCGAGATGCCCCACGGCGGCACCAAGGCATCGGGCTACGGGAAGGACATGTCGGCGTACTCCTTCGAGGAGTACACGCAGGTCAAGCACGTGATGTTCGACAACACGGCGGTGGCGGCGAAGGACTGGCACCGCACGATCTTCGGGGACCGTCCGTAACCGATCCGCGGCTACCACCGCGTGGCCTCCGCCGCCCGACCAGCGGCGCAACCATCCCGAAAGGGCACAGCGCATGGAGCAGTACGAGCCCGACAGCCTCTCCGCCGCGCAGACGGCCGCGATACGTCGCAGCCTGACGAGCGGCCGGGGCGCCCTCACCCGTCGTTCGATGCTGCGCGCGGGCGGTGTCGGCGCGCTCACCGTGGGAGGCCTCGCGTCGCTGAGCGCCTGCGGCATCCCGCCGGCCAAGCGGGAGGGCCAGGGGCCCGCCTCCACGGACGTGTCGGCCAAGGAGAAGACCCTCGCCTTCTCCAACTGGACCGAGTACATGGACGTCAGTGAGGACGAGAAGTCCCGTCCGACCCTGGAGGCGTTCGCGAAGCGCACCGGGATCAAGGTCAAGTACACCGAGGACATCAACGACAACGTCGAGTTCTTCGGCAAGATCAAGCCGCAGCTCGCGGCCGGCCAGGACACCGGCCGCGACCTGATCTGCGTCACCGACTGGCTCGCCGCGCGGATGATCCGGCTCGGCTGGGTCCAGAGGCTCGACTCCTCGAACCTCCCCCATGCCTACGCGAACCTCTCCGCCCAGTTCCGCAGCCCCGACTGGGACCCGGGCCGCGCCTACTCGTACCCGTGGACCGGCATCTCCACGGTCATCGCGTACAACGCCAAGGCGACGGGCGGCAAGAAGGTCGACTCGGTCACCCAGCTCCTCGACGACCCCTCGCTCAAGGGCCGGGTCGGCTTCCTCACCGAGATGCGGGACTCCGTCGGCATGACGCTGCTCGACCTCGGCAAGGACCCGGGCCGCTTCACCGACGCCGACTACGACGCGGCGATCGGGCGCCTCCAGAAGGGCGTCGACAAGAAGCAGATCCGCCGCTTCACCGGCAACGACTACACCTCCGACCTGGACAAGGGCGACATCGCCGCCTGCCTCGCCTGGGCCGGCGACATCATCCAGCTCCAGGCGGACAACCCGGACATCAAGTTCTCCATCCCGTCCGCCGGTTACATCACCTCCAGCGACAACCTGCTCGTCCCCGCCCAGGCCCGGCACAAGACCAACGCCGAGAAGTTCATCGACTACTACTACGAGCTTCCCGTCGCCGCCCAGCTCGCCGCGTACATCAACTACGTGTGCCCCGTCGACGGGGTGAAGGACGAGCTCGCCAAGATCGACCCCGAACTCGCGAACAACACGCTGATCCTCCCGGACAAGGCCATGGCCAAGAAGTCGCACGCCTTCCGCTCGCTCACCAGCGCGGAGGAGACGGCGTACGAGGAGAAGTTCGCCAAGCTCATCGGCGCCTGAGGCCCCGTCGTCCACCTCTCTCACTCCCCTGGGACCACAACCCATGACTGACAAGACTGCGCACACTGGAAAGAACACGGGCGGCGGCGACGTCCGTCTCACCGGGATCAGCAAGTCCTACGGCTCCTTCACCGCCGTCCACCCGCTCGACCTGACCGTCCCGGAGGGCTCCTTCTTCGCCCTCCTCGGCGCCTCGGGCTGCGGCAAGACCACCACGCTGCGCATGATCGCCGGCCTGGAGGACCCCAGCACCGGCACCGTCTTCCTCGGCGACAAGGACGTCACCGACCTCCCGCCGTACAAGCGGCCGGTCAACACCGTCTTCCAGTCCTACGCGCTCTTCCCGCACATGGACATCACCGAGAACATCGCCTTCGGCCTGCGCCGCCGCGGCATCAAGTCGGTGAAGAAGCAGGTCGACGACATGCTGGAGCTCGTCCAGCTCGGCGACAAGGCCCGGCACAAGCCGCACCAGCTCTCCGGCGGCCAGCAGCAGCGCGTCGCCGTGGCCCGCGCGCTCATCAACCACCCGCAGGTGCTGCTCCTCGACGAGCCGCTCGGCGCCCTCGACCTCAAGCTGCGCCGCCAGATGCAGCTGGAGCTCAAGCGCATCCAGACCGAGGTCGGCATCACCTTCGTGCACGTCACCCACGACCAGGAGGAGGCCATGACCATGGCCGACCAGGTCGCGGTGATGAACGGCGGCCGCGTCGAGCAGCTCGGCGCCCCCGCCGACCTGTACGAGAACCCGCAGACCACCTTCGTCGCGAACTTCCTCGGCACCTCGAACCTGATCGAGGCCGAGGTCGTCGAGACCGGCGCCGACGTGCTCGTCACGGCCGGCGGCGGCACGCTCCGCGTCCCCGGCGACCGCTGTACCTCCGCCGTCCGCCAGGGCGGCAAGGTGCTCGTGGGCGTCCGCCCCGAGAAGATCTCCCTCACCCACAAGGACGACGCGGACTCCATAGCCGACGGCCGCAACCGGGTCACCGGTCGCATCGCCGACTCCTCCTTCATCGGCGTCTCCACCCAGTACGTGGTGAACAGCCCGGCGGGTGCGGAGCTCCAGGTGTACGAGCAGAACGTCGACAGGCGCGCGGGACTCCTGCCCGGGGCCGAGGTCGTCCTGCACTGGAACCCGGCGCACACCTTCGGGCTCGACGCGGCCCAGGACATCGACGCGGGCGTGGAGACGGTGGAGGACGCCGGATGACCACGTCCACGCTCCAGAAGGAGGAGGCGGCACCGGTCGAGGAACCGGTTCTGCGCAAGCCCTCCACCCGCAAGCGGCTCGTCCCCTACTGGCTGCTGCTCCCCGGCATCATCTGGCTGCTCGTCTTCTTCGCGCTGCCGCTGGTCTACCAGGCCTCGACCTCGGTCCAGACCGGCTCGCTCGAAGCGGGCTTCAAGGTCACCTGGCACTTCCAGACCTACTGGAACGCCTTCCACGAGTACTGGCCGCAGTTCGTCCGCTCCCTGCTCTACGCCGGGACCGCGACCGTGCTCTGTCTGCTGCTCGGCTACCCGCTCGCGTACCTCATCGCGTTCAAGGCCGGCCGCTGGCGCAATCTGCTGCTCGTCCTCGTCATCGCGCCCTTCTTCACCAGCTTCCTCATCCGGACGCTGGCCTGGAAGACGATCCTCGCCGACGACAGCCTCGTCGTCGACGCGCTGAACACGCTGCACGTCCTCGACGTGACCAGCTGGATCGGCTGGACCGAGGGCGACCGCGTCCTCGCCACCCCGATGGCGGTCGTCTGCGGTCTCACCTACAACTTCCTGCCCTTCATGATCCTGCCCCTCTACACCTCCCTGGAGCGGATCGACGGCCGGCTGCACGAGGCCGCGCAGGACCTGTACGCCTCCCCGGCGACCACCTTCCGCAAGGTGACCTTCCCGCTGTCGATGCCCGGCGTCGTCTCCGGCACCCTGCTCACCTTCATCCCCGCGAGCGGCGACTACGTCAACGCCGAACTGCTCGGCTCGACCGACACCAAGATGGTCGGCAACGTCATCCAGTCACAGTTCCTGCGGGTCCTCGACTACCCGACGGCGGCCGCGCTCTCCTTCATCCTCATGGCGATCGTGCTGATCATGGTCACCGTCTACATCCGCCGAGCGGGAACGGAGGATCTGGTCTGATGCGTTGGATCCGTCGCAACCTTGTCGTCATCGCGGGCCTGCTGACCCTCGCGTACATGATCCTGCCGAACCTCGTCGTGATGGCGTTCTCCTTCAACAAGCCGAAGGGACGCTTCAACTACTCCTGGCAGGAGTTCTCCCTCGACGCCTGGAAGGACCCCTGCGGCGTCGCCGACATGTGCGAGTCGCTCTCCCTCTCGCTCCAGCTCGCCGCCTGGGCGACGGTCGGCGCGGTCGTCCTCGGCACGATGATCGCCTTCGCGCTCGTCCGCTACCGCTTCCGGGCCCGCGGTGCGATCAACTCGCTGATCTTCCTGCCGATGGCGATGCCCGAGGTCGTCATGGCCGCCTCGCTGCTCACCCTCTTCCTCAACATGGGCATCGAGCTCGGCTTCTGGACGGTCCTGATCGCCCACATCATGTTCTGTCTGTCGTTCGTCGTGACGGCGGTGAAGGCCCGGGTCATGTCCATGGACCCGCGCCTGGAGGAGGCCGCGCGCGATCTCTACGCCGGGCCCACGCAGACCTTCCTGCGCGTGACCCTGCCGATCGCGGCACCCGGCATCGCCGCCGGCGCCCTGCTCGCCTTCGCGCTCTCGTTCGACGACTTCATCATCACCAACTTCAACGCGGGCTCCACCGTCACCTTCCCCATGTTCGTCTGGGGCTCGGCTCAGCGAGGAACCCCCGTTCAGATCAACGTCATCGGCACCGCGATGTTCGTTCTCGCGGTACTGGTGGTCATGGCCGGGCAAATCATTACGAAACGGCGCAAGAAAACAGCAACAGCCTGAGCAGAACGCAGCTCAGGCACCGAAGGAGTTGGAAACCATGGCCCCAGTCGCCATGCGTCTCGCTGCACAATCTCTCTCCGACGCCCAGCCCGTCCCCTTCTGGCTGGAAGACCCCGGCAAGCCCGGCGCCCTGCCCGCCCTCACCGGCACCGAGAAGTGCGATCTTCTCGTCGTCGGCGGCGGCTACAGCGGACTGTGGACCGCGCTCCTCGCCAAGGAGCGCGACCCCGCCCGGGATGTCGTACTGATCGAAGGCCGCGAGGTGGGCTGGGCCGCCTCGGGCCGCAACGGAGGCTTCTGCGCCGCCTCCCTCACCCACGGCTTCGGCAACGGGCTCGCCCGCTGGCCGGGCGAGCTGCCGAAGCTGGAGGAGCTCGGCGAGCGCAACCTCGACGGCATCGAGGAGGCGGTCGCCCGCTACTCCCTGGACTGCGACTTCGAGCGCACCGGCGAGATCGACGTCGCCACCGAGCCGTACCAGCTCGACGAACTCCACGAGATGTACGAGGAGATCGACCGGCTCGGCCTCGCCGACGGCCTCGAACTCCTCGACCGGGACGCCGTCCGGGCCGAGGTCGACTCGCCGACCTTCCTCGGCGGCCTCTGGGACCGCCGCGGCGTCGCCATGCTGAACCCCGCCAAGCTGGCCTGGGGCCTCAAGCGGGCCTGCCTCGACCTGGGTGTCCGCGTCTTCGAGAACACCCCGGGCCTCGACCTGGTCCCCGCCGGCGCCGGCATGGGCGTCCGCACCCCGTACGGCAAGGTCCTCGCCCGCCGGGTCGCGCTCGGCACCAACGTCTTCCCGTCGCTGGTCAAGCGCGTGCGCGCGTACACCGTCCCGGTCTACGACTACGCCCTGACGACCGAGCCGCTCAGCCCCGAGCAGCTCGCCTCGATCGGCTGGAAGAACCGGCAGGGGCTCGGCGACTCCGCCAACCAGTTCCACTACTTCCGGATCACCGCCGACCACCGCATCCTCTGGGGCGGATACGACGCGATCTACCCCTTCGGCGGCAAGGTCAGCGCCGAGATGGACCACCGCCCGGAGACGTACCTCAAGCTCGCCGAGCACTTCTTCCGCTGCTTCCCGCAGCTGGAGGGGCTCCGCTTCAGTCACGCCTGGGGCGGCGCGATCGACACCTGCTCCCGCTTCTCGGCCTTCTTCGGTACGGCGTACCAGGGGAAGGTGGCGTACGCGGCCGGGTTCACCGGCCTCGGCGTCGGCGCCACCCGCTTCGGCGGCGACGTGATGCTCGACCTGCTGGCGGGGGAGCGGACCGAGCGCACCGAGCTGGAGATGGTCCGCCGCAAGCCGCTGCCGTTCCCGCCCGAGCCGATCGCCTGGGCCGGCATCGGCATCACCAAGTGGGCGATGGCGCGCGCGGACGAGAACGGCGGCCGCCGGAACCTGTGGCTCAAGACGATGGACCGGATGGGTCTCGGCTTCGACAGCTGAGCCCTCACGAGCCTTCCGTGTGACCCACATCACAACCGATGGGTAGCTGAAACCGCGTAAGAGCGGGCGCCCGAATCGCTCTCTCCGTACGGACACCGTGTCCACACGGAAGGAGACCGTTGCGATGACTGGTACGGGGGCCTCGGGCGCCAAGAGCGCGGTGGAGTGGCTGGTCTCGGTCGCGCCCGATCCCGACGCCTGCCGGTGGGAGTGGGAGCGCAACCCGCACGGGGTCGCGCTGCTGCCCGCCGGCAGGCGCTGGGACGTGCTGATCCTGCCCGCGGAGCTCGGCTACCCCACCCTCGACATCCTGGCCCGCCTGATGGGCCGCCCGGGGCCGGTCCTCGCCGACTTCGGCGACGCCCGGATGGGCTTCTTCGTCCCGCCGGGCACCGCGACCCGCTGGCTCGGCACCGGGGTGCGCGGCGCGGGCGCCGGGACCTGGATCGTGGTCCCGTACCCGGGCCGGGTGACCGGCGGGGTCCGCTGGCTGGTGGCGCCGGACGGCGCCGGCACCCTCACCGACGCCTCGCTCCTGGAGCTGGCGATGCACGAGGCGGCGGGGCAGATCGGCCGGGCGGACGGAGAGGCGTAGGCGGCGTGGTCCGTACGGTGGGCGGACCGGATCGTCCGCCGTGCGGACGTCGGGGACAGAGGTCTTGACCACTTGATTGGTCTGGACCATGCTGTGGCGCGCTCCCACCCCGATTCCCCCACCCCCGGAGGCAGTTGTGGACCGCGCCAGACCTCTCACCCTGCTCCTCGCGGGCGTCCTAGCCGCCGGAGGGCTCGCGGCGCTCGGGCCCGCCGCCCAGGCCGCCGACGCCGAACTCGCCCGCAACGGCGGCTTCGAGGCCGGCCTCGACGGCTGGACCTGCACCGCCGGCAGCGGCGCCGTCGTCTCCACCCCTACCCACAGCGGTACGAAGGCGCTCCAGGCGACCCCCGCCGGCAGCGACAACGCCCGCTGCTCCCAGACCGTCACCGTGAAGCCCAACTCCGCCTACGCGCTCAGCGGCTGGGTGCGCGGCAGCTACGTCTACCTCGGCGCCTCCGGTACGGGCACCACCGACGTCTCCACCTGGACGGGCTCCGCGCCCGACTGGCAGCGACTCGCCACCACGTTCACGACGGGCGCCTCGACGACCTCGGTCACGATCTACACCCACGGCTGGTACGGCACCCCCGCCTACCAGGCCGACGACCTCTCCCTCATCGGCCCCGGCGGCGACCCGGTGCAGCTCCCGGCAGCCCCCGCCGGCCTCGCGGCGGGCTCCCCGACCTCCACCACCGTGCCGCTGACCTGGTCCGCGGTCCCGGGCGCCACCTCGTACAACGTCTACCGGGGGACCACCAAGGTCCAGACGGTCAGCGGCACCTCGGCCACCGTCACCGGACTCACCGCCTCCACCGCCTACACCTTCCAGGTCAGCGCGGTGAACAGCGCGGGCGAGTCCCCGAAGTCGGCCACCGTGAGCGCGACGACGACCAGCGGCGGCAACCCGGGCAACCCCGGCCTGCCCGCGCACGCCCTCGTCGGCTACCTCCACGCCAGCTTCGCCAACGGCTCCGGCTACACCCGGATGGCCGACGTCCCCGCCTCCTGGGACGTCATCAACCTCGCCTTCGGCGAGCCGACCTCGGTGACCTCGGGCGACATCCGCTTCAGCCTGTGCCCGGCGACCGAGTGCCCGAACGTCGAGTCGGCCGCCGACTTCAAGGCGGCCATCAAGGCCAAGCAGGCCGCGGGCAAGAAGGTCCTGATCTCGATCGGCGGCCAGAACGGCCAGGTGCAGCTCGCCACCACCGCCGCCCGCGACACGTTCGTCTCCTCCGTCTCGAAGATCATCGACGAGTACGGCCTCGACGGCCTCGACATCGACTTCGAGGGCCACTCGCTGTCCCTCCAGACCGGCGACACCGACTTCCGGAACCCGACCAGCCCGGTCATCGTCAACCTGATCCAGGCGGTCAAGACCCTCAAGGCCAAGTACGGCCAGAACTTCGTGCTGACCATGGCCCCGGAGACCTTCTTCGTCCAGCTCGGCTACCAGTACTACGGCTCCGGCCCCTGGGGCGGCCAGGACCCGCGCGCCGGCGCCTACCTGCCGGTCATCCACGCCCTGCGCGACGACCTCACCCTGCTGCACGTCCAGGACTACAACTCGGGCTCCATCATGGGCCTCGACAACCAGTACCACTCGATGGGCGGCGCGGACTTCCACATCGCGATGACCGACATGCTGCTCACCGGCTTCCCCGTCGCGGGCAACACCGACCGCGTCTTCCCCGCCCTCCGCCCCGAGCAGGTCGCGATCGGCCTCCCGGCCTCCACCCAGGCGGGCAACGGCCACACGTCCCCGGCCGAGGTGAACAAGGCCCTGGACTGCCTCACGAAGAAGACCAACTGCGGCACCTACCAGACCCACGGCACCTGGCCGGCCCTGCGCGGCCTGATGACCTGGTCGATCAACTGGGACCGCTTCAACCAGTGGCAGTTCTCGAACAACTTCGACGCGTACAACTGGAGCTGACCCCCAGGATCAGCACCGAGAGGAAGAGACTGGCCAGCACGTCCAGCGGCCAGTGGAAGCCCCGCAGCACCAGCCCGGTCCCCGTCGCCGCCGTCAGCACGGCGGCGACGGGGACCAACCGGTTCGAGACCAGGAAGGCCGCGCCGAAGTAGGCGACGGCGGCCGTGGCCGTATGGCCCGAGGGGTAGTAGCCGTGCGCCCAGGGCTCCAGCGGGCCGGGGCGGGCCGTCCACTCCTTGAGCGGGATCACGAACAGGGGGACGGCGGCCATCGCGAGCCCCGCGTACAGGGCGGCGAGCCGGCGGCCGCGCCACACCGCGTACGCCATCGCGCAGGCGAGGACGGGGAGGGCGACGGTCATGCCACCGAGGTCGGAGGCGAGTTCGCTCAGAGGCCGGGGGACCGTGTCCACCAGGGCCCGGGACACCCGCTCGTCGAGCCTGGCCAAGGGGCCGTGGACGAGCACCTGCCAGGTCACGACGACGAGGGCGACGAGCGCCGAGAAGAGAGCCGGCCGCCCTGGAACAGGGGGGGTGGTTCCAGAGCGGCCGAGAGGATCGGATCGCCGCTCGCCCCGGGGGGTGTGGGGCGGGCGGCCGTCCGATCGGTGAGGAGTTCCGGAGCACGAGGCTCCAGGGGTGTGCGCGACGGCACGGTGTGGGCGGGGCTGGGGAGGCTCCGCCCGGGGTGTTTCTCTCATCTGCAGAAACCGTACGTCAGAGAAGAGGGGACCGACAGCGGGAAACGCGTCCCGCCATCGGCCCCCCACACAGTCTTCACACGGAGTGTCAGATCCGGGGCCGGATCCGAACGCGGGTCCGACCCGGGACGAGGTCCCGGGCCCTGGCCCCGGTCCCTGGCCCCGGTCCCTGGTCCCGGTCCCCGAACGACTGTCCGGGCGGACCTGCCGTCGGATCCGCTGTCGGCTCCGACCGTCAGATCTGGGCGAACGCGTTCTCGATGACGTCGAGGCCCTCGTTCAGCAGGTCCTCGCCCATGACCAGCGGCGGCAGGAAGCGCAGCACGTTGCCGTAGGTGCCACAGGTCAGGACCAGCACGCCCTCGGCGTGGCAGGCCTTCGCCAGCGCGGCGGCGGCCTCCGCGTAGGGCTCCTTGGTGTCGCGGTCCTTGACCAGCTCGATGGCGATCATGGCGCCGCGGCCGCGGATGTCACCGATGGCCGGGAACTTCTCCTGCATGGCGGTGAGGCGGGTCTTCATGACCTCCTCGATGCGCTGCGCCTTGGCGTTGAGGTCGAGCTCCTTCATCGTCTCGATGGAGCCCAGCGCGGCGGCGCAGGCCACCGGGTTGCCGCCGTAGGTGCCGCCCAGACCGCCGCCGTGGACGGAGTCCATGATCTCGGCGCGGCCGGTGACGGCGGCGAGCGGCAGACCGCCAGCGATGCCCTTGGCGGTGGTGATGAGGTCCGGGACGATCCCCTCGTCCTCGCAGGCGAACCACTGGCCGGTACGGCAGAAGCCGGACTGGATCTCGTCGGCGACGAAGACGATGCCGTTGTCGTTGGCGAACTTCACGATCGCCGGCAGGAAGCCCTTGGCCGGCTCGATGAAGCCGCCCTCGCCGAGGACCGGCTCGATGATGATCGCGGCGACGTTGTCGGCGCCGATCTGCTTCGTGATGTTGTCGATCGCCTGGGCGGCGGCCTCGGGGCCACAGTTCTCCGGGCCGGTGGGCCAGCGGTAGCCGTAGGCCACCGGCACGCGGTAGACCTCGGGCGCGAACGGACCGAAGCCCTGCTTGTACGGCATGTTCTTCGAGGTCAGCGCCATCGTGAGGTTCGTACGGCCGTGGTAGCCGTGGTCGAAGACGACGACGGCCTGGCGCTTGGTGTACGAACGGGCGATCTTGACCGCGTTCTCGACGGCCTCGGCGCCCGAGTTGAACAGCGCGGACTTCTTGGCGTGGTCGCCCGGGGTCAGCTCGGCGAGCGCCTCACAGACCTCCACGTAGCCCTCGTACGGCGTCACCATGAAACAGGTGTGGGTGAAGTCCTGGAGCTGCGCGGAGGCGCGGCGCACGACGGCCTCGGCGGAGGCGCCGACCGAGGTCACGGCGATGCCGGAGCCGAAGTCGATCAGGCGGTTGCCGTCGACGTCCTCGATGATGCCGCCACCGGCCCGCTTGGTGAAGACGGGGAGCGTGGAGCCCACGCCACCGGCGACCGTGTCGAGACGGCGGGCCTGAAGCTCCTGCGACTTCGGACCGGGGATGGCGGTGACGATGCGCCGCTCCTGCGGGACAGCGTTCATGCGGGGCTCCTGGGGGTGTTCTGGACGCACTTGCGGGTTTCCTCCGCAGGCTAGGCGCGGGGGAGGGGCGGGGGCATGCGCCGATCGGGAGTGGTGGGGGGTGTGTCGTTGTCCGGGATGGACAGGGCGGGGGTGGGGGTGGGCCGCGGCCGGGGCTCGGGGGAGACGGGTGACTCGGGCCTGGGTATCAGCCGTACGGGTGGTCGAATCCCCTCCCGGGAGCTCCGGGCCCACTAGATTGACGGTGGCACAGACGCGGCGACCTGGCTGTTCAGGGGGCAGGGGTTCATGGAGACCGACGGCACGTACGAGTCACGCGACACCAAAGGGGGCGCTGTGCCGCGCCCGGCGGCGCCACCGATGGGAACGCCTGCCCCCGAGGTGCCTCCCGCTCGAACGGTCGGCCCGGGACCCGGACCGACACCTCCGAGCATCCCGCCCCTGCCGTCCCGGGCTCCGGAGCCGGCCGCGGCACCGCCAGCCTCGTCCGCCGCCGAGTGGCTGGACGCTCCGCGCCCGAAGGTGGGCCTCGGGCTCTGGCGGCTCCGCTACCTCCCGCCGCCCGCGGACGTCACGCGCCTCAAGCCCATCACCCTGCTCGGGATGCTGGTCCCCCTGATGGTCGGCCTGTTCATCTGGCTGGCCTACCGCAATGACAACCTGCCGTACGCGGCCTTCGTGATGCGGACCTTCACCCCGAACGACTGGTGGACAGGTCTGGGCGCCACCGCGAGGGACTGGCAAGGCGTCGCGGTCCACGCGATCTTCGATGCCGTCGTCTTCTTCGGCCTCGTGTGGCTGGTCGCTGTCCTCGGTTCCTGGGGAAAGATCATCCGCTACTACCTCGACCGGCGCCGCCCGCCGACGCGTGCCGCGCTCGCGGGCGTGGGGGCCCTCATCGGTCTGGTAGCCGTCCTGCCCGAGGCCCTTCACCTCGGCTGGTCGGCGGTACCGGTCGTCAACCCGATCCTGTATCTCATCGCCCTGGTCACCGGTGGCTGGAACATCGCCGGGTCACCGTTCGTCGTCTACGCGGTGTACGTACTGAGCGCGGCGCTGGTCGTCTGGCCGTGCGCGCGGATCGGTGACTGGGAGAGCGTCTTCCGGCAATGGCGTTCCGGGGACGCCCCCGCAGCCGGCGCCACCCCTCCGAGCGGACCCGAGACTCCCCGCTCGCAATGGCCCGAGCTGCGGGCGGCGGGTGAGCACCGGGCCGCGGACGTCCTCGCCGGTGAACTGGCCGCCGGACGGATGAACGATGTCGACTGCGCGCGGGTGCGCCGTATCTGGAAGGCCGGTGACGGGGATGCCGCACGCCGGGCCGCCTTCGTCGACGCCCTTCTCCGCCAGGGCGCAGGGGCCGGGGCGCACCCGTCGGGTGACCGGGACCTGCCGAACCGTTCGGGTGCCCACGACCTGCTCGAGGGCCAGGTCCGGGTGGGGAGGTGGGTGGCTGCCGAGCGCGGCCCACGCGAGTACCACCGCGCGGGGCTGGCGCTCCACCCCGAACTCCTCGGCACCTCCCTCCTGGCGGTCGGCCCTTCCGGAGCGGGCAAGACCCGTTCCCTGGTCGTGCCGGTGGTCGAGTCACTGTGCCTCCAGGCCCTCACCGGTGCCTGCGCCGTCGTCGCCGTCGGCTCGGCCGGAACCCCGCTCGGTCCCGACGCGGCGTACGACGTCGTGATCAAGCTCGGTGATCCTGCTTCCCGGTACGACCTGGACCTCTACGCCGGCGCGACGGACCCGGACGAGGCCGCCGCATGCCTGGCGGAAGGGCTGGTCGGTGACGTGGAGGGCATGGAGACGCGACGAGCCGCGACCGTGCTCGCCCAGATCATCGGCCCCTACCGGGCCGCCTACGGGCGCTTCCCGACCGTGCCGGTCCTGCGGGAGCTGCTCGAAGCACGCCCCGAGACGCTGCGAGAGCTGCTCGACCTGCTGCCGGCCGACGGCGCACAGGCGATGCGCCGCGAACTGGAGTCCCGACTCCGCCAAGTGGGCACCGCGAACGACCTGGGCCCCGTGCTCGCTGACCGGCTCGCGGCCCTCGACCGGCCCGTGTTCGCCGAGTTCTTCGGCGGAGGCGAAGAGGCCAGGTCTTTCTCGCTGCGGGCGGTCGCCCAGCATCCGATCCGGGTGCGGATCAGCCTGCCGGAGGGCGGTCACGAGGAGGCGGCGCGTCTCCTCAACCGCCTCTTGACCGCCCAGTTCCAGCACATCACCCGGGGAGGCACGGGACGCGGCAACTTCGCGTGTCTGGTGCTCGACGACGCGGCGGGCGCGGTGACGCCCGGCACTCTGCGCGCGCTCCAGCGGCTGCGCACACAGAACGCGGGTGTCGTGCTGGCCCTCCGCACACTCGCAGAGGTGCCCGAGGCGCTGCACGGTCCGCTCCTCGCGATCGTCGGCTGTCGGATGGCCTTCTCGGGGCTCCCCACCTGGGACGGCAGGGCCTTCGCCGAGGCATGGGGCACCGAACGCGTGGAGATGACCGAGGTGGCCCATCACACCGTCTTCGCCGATCAGCCGATGACCAGGGCCATCCACGCCCTGCGCAAACTGGTGACGGGCAAGGCCGTGACCACCGAGGCCGTCACCGTACGAGAGGTGGAGCGGCAGCGCTGGTCCGCCTCGGACCTGGCCCACGCCGTACCGCCGGGCCACGCCGTCCTCTCGTTGAGCCATGTGCGCGGCGAGCAGGTGCCGCCCATGCTCGTCGATCTGCGAGGCTGAGCGGCCGTCCCGCCGCCCTGGCACAATCGGGTGCGCCGCTCGGCTGAGCGGTGCCCCCTCGCTCAAAGGTCCGACGGTCCCCAATGCCGCCCACCCTCGCCTCGCTCGTCCAGCACTCCTCCCTGAAGCTCGTCGTCCGCGCGGGGGAGGACCGGCTGGACACCCCCGTCCGCTGGGCGCACGTCAGCGAGCTCGCCGACCCCGTTCCGTACATGGAGGGCGGCGAGCTCCTCCTCACCACCGCGCTCACCCTCGACGCGGAGGACCTGGAGGCGATGCGCCGCTACGTGCGGCGGCTCCTCGGCGCGGGGGTCGTCGGGCTCGGCTTCGCCGTCGGCGTCAACTACGACGAGATCCCGGCCGCCCTCCTCGACGCCGCCCGCGACGAGCACCTGCCCCTCCTCGAAGTACCGCGCCGGACGCCCTTCCTCGCCATCAGCAAGGCCGTGTCCGCCGCCATCTCCGCCGACCAGTACCGCGCCGTCACCGCCGGCTTCGAGGCCCAGCGCGAGCTGACCCGTGCCGCGCTCGCCGAAGGCCCCGAGGCCGTCGTCGCCCGGCTCGCCGCCCACGTCGACGGCTGGGCCGCGCTCTACGACACCTCCGGCACCGTCGTCGCCGTCTCGCCCGACTGGGCGGCCCGCCGGGCCGCCCGCCTCACCCCCGACGTCGAGCGGCTGCGCGACCGGCCCGCGCCCGCCAGCGCCGTCGTCGGCGGTACGGACGACCGCGTCGAGCTCCAGTCGCTCGGCACCGGACGACGGGTGCGCGGCGCCCTCGCCGTCGGCACCGGCGCGCCCCTGGGGACGGCCGAGCGGTACGCCGTGCACTCCGCGATCGCCCTGCTCACCCTCACGACGGAACGCTCCCGTTCGCTGCAGGCCGCCGAACAGCGGCTCGGTGCCGCGGTCCTCAGGATGATGCTCGCGGGCCAGCCGGACCACGCGCGCGCGGTGGCCGGTGAGGTGTACGGCGGGCTGCTCGACGCCCCCTTCCGGCTCCTCGTCGCCGAGCCCGCCGGCGGCGACCCCACCGGTGAACCGGCGCTCCACGTCCTCGCCGAGGCCCTGGAGTCGGCGGCCGCCCGCGCGGGTGAGGCGGTGCTCACCGTCCCCGAGAGCGAGCAGCGCCTCGTCGTCCTCGCGGCCGACGCGGGCGCGGTCGTCGCCGCCTGCGAGGGGTACGCCGAACGGGACGCCGAGGACGCCGGCCTCACCATCGGCCTCTCGGCCCCCGCCGGCCCGATCACGGCCGCCGCCGCGTACAAGCAGGCGGAACAGGCCCTCTCGGTGGCGAGGCGGCGTGGCAAGGCGCTCGTCGAGCACGAGGACCTCGCGGCGGGCTCGGTCCTGCCGCTCCTCGCCGACGACGCCGTCCGCGCGTTCGCCGACGGGATGCTCCGCGCCCTCCGTGACCACGACGCGACGGGCCGCGGCGACCTCGTCGCCTCCCTGCGGGCCTGGCTCTCCCGGCACGGCCAGTGGGACGCGGCCGCGGCCGACCTGGGCGTCCACCGGCACACCCTGCGTTACCGGATGCGGCGGGTGGAGGAAATCCTCGGCCGCTCGCTCGACGACCCGGACGTGCGGATGGAGCTGTGGCTGGCGCTCAAGGCGACAGGGGAGGGCGGCGCGGAGTAGCACGCGGAGCCGGGCGGGAGGGCTTGGGCCCGGCACGCCGAGAGCACGCACCTGGCGCCGCGGGGCCGCCCTTCGGGCGACGACGGGATTTCGACGTCAGGACCTAGTCGTTCCCGCCCCCGTCGTCGCTCCCGCCGGTGACGCTCCTCCGGCGGTTGCTGCTGCGCACCATGCTTCCGAGCGTCAGGGTCACCGCGGCGACGCCCCGTACCCAGCCGGGCCCGCCCCGCGCGGCCCACACCACGCAGACGCACCCTCCGATCGCGAGCACCAGAACGCCGGTCAACGCGAACATGATCATGCGAGTCCCCCTGTCTGTCGTCCCCCTGCACCGCTTCCGCGAGGGGGTCCGGACATCCTGTCATCCCCGAAAACGGTCTCCACGCGCCCGCGTACGGGCCTCCGCCTGCCCGAACGCGGGCAATTCTCTTGGTCATCGCACCTTTCACTCCTTACTCTCCTGCTCATGACAAGCCCCGCCGTCGACCCGGCCCCCGAGCCACCCCGAGCCGCTCCCGAGCCCGGCCCCCGTACCCCCGTGGCCGTCGAGGCCGCCGCCGTGGCCGCCGCCACCGTCCCGGCCCGCCGGATCACCGGCGCCGTATGGGCCGCGCTCGGCATCGTCTACGTCGTCTGGGGCTCCACGTACCTCGGCATCCGGATCGCCGTCGAGACGATGCCGCCGTTCCTCTCCGCCGGTGTCCGCTTCGCCACCGCCGGGCTGCTCCTGGCCGGGATCATCGCCTGGCGCCAGGGGCCCGCCGCCCTCAAGGTCGACCGGCGGCAGCTCGGCTCGGCCGTGCTCGTCGGCCTGCTCCTGATCCTCGGCGGCAACGCCCTCGTCGTCCTCGCCGAGACCTCCATCCCCTCCGGCCTGGCCGCCCTGCTCATCTCCGTCGTCCCGGCCTGGGTCGTGATCCTCAAGGCCGCCACCGGCCAGCGGCCGAGTGCCGGCGGGCTCGCCGGTGTGCTCCTGGGGCTCGTGGGGCTCGCCGTGCTCACCCTGCCGGGAGTCAGCGGTGAGGTGAAGGTCGGCGGAGTCGTCCTGGTCGTGGTCGCGACCCTGCTGTGGTCGGTCGGCTCGTTCTCGTCCGCGCGTCTCCCGATGCCCCCGAACCCCTTCACGGCCAGTGCGTACGAGATGATCGCGGGCGGTCTCGCCGGTATCGCCCTCGGACTGTTCCGGGGCGAGCAGCACGGCCTCGACCTGTCCGCGATATCGGCCCGCTCGTGGGTGGCGCTCGCCTACCTGATCGTCTTCGGCTCGCTGATCGCCTTCACCGCGTACGCGTGGCTCCTGCAGGCCGCGCCGCTCTCGCTGGTCGCGACGTACGCGTACGTGAACCCGGTCGTCGCGGTCGCCCTCGGCGCCCTCGTCCTGAACGAGGCCCTGTCCTGGCCCATCGTCCTGGGCGGCGCGATCGTCGTCGGCGGCGTCTGTCTCATCGTCTCGACGGAACGGCGCGGATGACCCTGGCCCCGGGGCGCGGATGACCGAATCCACGCGGTGCGGATGACCCGTGCCCCGGGGTGTGCCCGGTCCCGTCCCGTGGCGCCGCGCCCGCTCTTCGGCCAATTCGGACAGAGGCCCCGACCCATCACTCCACATGGGACAAGCCCACGCCCGCCGCCCCGGCCCTAACGTGTCACGAGAGCAATCGCTCGCACCCCCCGATACGGAAAGGGCCGGGACGCAATGACGACCACCCACGCCTTCTGGCTCGCCGGCCGCGAGGCCACCGGCGAGGCCACCTTCGACGTCACGAACTCCTTCGACGGACGTCTGGTCGGCAAGGTCAGCGTGCCCACCGAGGCCCAGGTCGAGGAGGCCGTCGCCGCCGCGCACGCCGTCGTCGACGAGTTCGCCGCGACCCCGGCGCACGTCCGCGCCGCCGCCCTCGACCACGTGTCGAAGCGGCTCGCCGAGCGCACCGAGGAGATCGCCCTGGTGATCTCCGCCGAGAACGGCAAGCCCATCAAGTGGGCCCGCGGCGAGGTCGGCCGTGCCGTCTCCGTCTTCCGTTTCGCCGCCGAGGAGGCCCGCCGCTGGAACGCCGGCGAGGCCCAGCGCCTGGACACCGAGGCCGGTGGCGCGGGCCGCCTCGCGCTGACCCGCCGTATCCCCAAGGGTGTCGTCCTCGGCATCGCGCCGTTCAACTTCCCGCTGAACCTCAGCGCCCACAAGGTCGCCCCGGCCATCGCCGTCGGCGCCCCGATCATCCTCAAGCCGGCCCCGTCGACCCCGATCTCCTCCCTCATCCTGGGCGAGATCCTGGCCGAGACCGACCTGCCGGCCGGCTCCTGGTCGATCCTGACCGTGCCGAACGACCGCATGCCCGCCCTCGTCAAGGACGAGCGCCTCCCGGTCATCTCCTTCACCGGCTCCGACACGGTCGGCTACGCCATCCAGCAGTCGGTGCCCCACAAGCACTGCACCCTGGAGCTCGGCGGAAACGCCGCGGCCGTCGTCCTCCCCGACTGGTCCTCCGAGGAGGACCTGGACTGGGCGGCGAGCCGTATCGCCACCTTCTCCAACTACCAGGGCGGCCAGTCCTGCATCTCCGTCCAGCGCGTGATCGTCGACTCCTCCGTCCACGACCGCCTGCTGCCGAAGATCGTCGCCGCCGTCGAGGCCCAGGTCACCGGTGATCCGTCCGACTCCGCCACCGACGTCGGCCCGCTGGTCGACGAGGCCGCCGCGAAGCGCGTCGAGTCCTGGGTGGACGAGGCCGTCGCCGCCGGCGCCAAGCTCCTCGCGGGCGGCAAGCGCGAGGGCGCGACCTACGCCCCGACCGTGCTCACCGAGCTCCCGGCGGACGTCACGCTGGCCCGCGCCGAGGTCTTCGGCCCGGTCCTGACCATCACCCGGGTGGACGGCGAGGCCGAGGCCTTCGCCGCCGTCAACGACTCCGACTTCGGACTCCAGGCCGGTGTCTTCACCCACGACCTCCAGGCCGCCTTCCGCGCCCACCGCGCCCTCGAGGTCGGCGGCGTGATCGTGGGCGACGTCCCCTCGTACCGCGCCGACCAGATGCCGTACGGCGGTGCCAAGCGCTCCGGCGTCGGCCGTGAGGGCGTCAAGTACGCCATGGACGACTACACCTACGAGCGTGTCCTCGTCCTGACGGGCCTCGCCCTGTAAGGACGCGTACGCGCGCCGCGAGACCAGGCGGTCCGAACCCACTGTGCGGGGGTTCGGGCCGCCTTTCGCCGTCCGGGCGTGCCGCCGCCGGATCCCCCCGCCTGTCGGTACCTCCCGAAATCGGGTACGACGGACAGTGAGACCGAGGAGGTGTCCATGTCCGCCCCCACCCAGCGGCCCAAGGTCACCGCGCACGAGGCCCGGCAGACCGCCGAGGCCGCACGTGAGCGGGACTGGCACAAGCCCAGCTTCGCCAGGGAACTCTTCCTCGGCCGGTTCCGGCTCGACCTCGTCCATCCCCATCCGCTCCCCGCCGACGAGGACGCCCGGCGCGGAGAGGCCTTCCTGGCCGCCCTCCGCGCGTTCTGCGAGACCCGGATCGACGGCGCCCGCATCGAGCGCGAGGCCCGCATCCCCGACGAGACGCTCGCCGGACTCAAGGAACTCGGCGCGCTCGGGATGAAGATCGACGTGAAGTACGGCGGCCTCGGCCTCACCCAGCTGTACTACAACCGGGCCCTCGCGCTCGTCGGCTCCGCGAGCCCCGCGGTCGGCGCTCTGCTCTCCGCGCATCAGTCGATCGGCGTACCGCAGCCGCTGAAACTCTTCGGCACCCGGGAGCAGAAGGACGCCTTCCTGCCCCGGCTGGCCCGTACGGACATCTCCGCGTTCCTGCTGACCGAGCCGGACGTCGGCTCCGACCCGGCGCGGCTGGCCACCACGGCCGTACCCGACGGGGACACGTACGTCCTCGACGGCGTGAAGCTCTGGACCACCAACGGCGTCATCGCCGACCTGCTCGTCGTCATGGCCCGTGTGCCCGTCTCGGACGGGCATCCCGGCGGCATCACCGCCTTCGTCGTCGAGGCCGGCTCGCCCGGCATCACCGTCGAGCACCGCAACGCCTTCATGGGCCTGCGCGGCCTGGAGAACGGCGTCACCCGCTTCCACGGCGTCCGGGTCCCCGCCGAGAACCGCATCGGCCCCGAGGGCGCCGGCCTCAAGATCGCCCTCACCACCCTCAACACCGGCCGGCTCTCCCTGCCCGCCGCCTGCGCGGGCGCCGGGAAGTGGTGCCTGCGGATCGCCCGCGAGTGGGCGGGTGTCCGGGAGCAGTGGGGCGGGCCGGTCGGCAGGCACGAGGCCGTCGGCACCAAGATCTCCTTCATCGCGGCCACCACCTTCGCCCTGGAGGCGGTCGTCGACCTCGCCTCCCAGATGGCCGACGAGGACCGCAACGACATCCGGATCGAGGCCGCCCTCGCGAAGCTGTACGGCTCCGAGATGGCCTGGCTCATCGCCGACGAACTCGCCCAGATCCGCGGCGGCCGCGGCTACGAGACCGCCGACTCGCTCGCCGCCCGCGGCGAACGCGCCGTCCCCGCCGAGCAGGTCCTGCGCGATCTGCGGATCAACCGGATCTTCGAGGGCTCGACCGAGATCATGCACCTGCTGATCGCCCGCGAGGCCGTCGACGCCCACCTCTCCGTCGCCGGCGACCTCATTGACCCCGGGAAGTCGCTCGCCGACAAGGCGAAGGCCGGCGCGCGGGCGGGCGGCTTCTACGCCCGCTGGCTGCCGGGGCTCGTGACGGGGCCGGGGCAACTGCCGCGCTCGTACGCCGAGTTCGGCGAGCTGGCGACACATCTCCGATACGTCGAGCGGACCTCCCGCAAGCTCGCCCGCTCGACCTTCTACGCGATGTCCCGCTGGCAGGGCCGGATGGAACTCAAGCAGGCCTTCCTCGGCCGGATCGTCGACATCGGCGCGGAACTCTTCGCGATGAGCGCCGCGTGCGTACGGGCCGAACTGCTGCGCACCACCGGCGACCACGGCCGGGAGGCCCGGCAGCTCGCGGACGCCTTCTGCCGACAGGCCCGGCTGCGGATCGAGGAGCTGTTCGGACGGCTCTGGTCCAACACCGACGACATCGACCGGAAGGTCGCCGACGGCGTGCTCGCCGGCCGGTACACCTGGCTGGAGGAGGGCATCGTCGACCCGGGCGACGACGGCCCCTGGATCGCGGACGCCACCCCCGGCCCCTCGGCGCACGAGGACGTCCACCGCCGCGTCCCGTGACCGGCCCGCCCGCGTTCCGCCATGCGGAACGCGGGTCCACCCGGCGGGACGGAACGGCAGGATGACCCCGTGACCGTCATCCACATCCCCGGCTCCAAGTCCGTCACCGCCCGCGCGCTCTTCCTCGCCGCGGCGGCCGAGGGCACCACCTCCCTCCTGCGGCCCCTCGTCTCCGACGACACCGAGGGCTTCGCCGGGGGGCTGGCCGCCCTCGGGTACGCCGTCAGCCGGGAGAGCGACGCCTGGCACATCGAGGGCCGGCCCGCCGGGCCCGGCGTGGACTCCGCCGACGTCTACTGCCGTGACGGCGCCACCACCGCCCGCTTCCTGCCCACCCTCGCCGCCGCCGGCCACGGCACCTACCGCTTCGACGCCTCCGCCCAGATGCGGCGGCGTCCCCTGGGCCCGCTCAGCACCGCCCTGCGCGAGCTCGGCGTCGACCTGCGGCACGGCGGTCAGGACGGACACCACCCGCTCGACGTCCACGCGCACGGCGTGAAGGGCGGCGCGCTCACCCTGGACGCCGGGCAGTCCTCCCAGTACCTGACGGCCCTGCTCATGCTGGGCCCGCTCACCGCCGAGGGCCTCGACATCACCGTCACCGACCTGGTCTCGGAGCCGTACGTCGAGATCACCCTCGCGATGATGCGGAGCTTCGGCGCCGAGATCCGCCAGGAGGGACGCACCTACCGCGTCGCCCCCACCGGCTACCGCGCCCGGAGCTACGGCATCGAGCCCGACGCCTCCACCGCCAGCTACTTCTTCGCCGCCGCCGCCCTCGAACCCGGCCGTTCCGTCACCGTCCCCGGTCTCGGCACCGGCGCCCTCCAGGGCGACCTCGGCTTCGTCGACGTGCTGCGCCGCATGGGCGCCGACGTCGAGATCACGGCCACCGGCACCACCGTCCGCTCCACCGGCGCCCTGCGCGGCCTCACGGTCAACATGCGGGACATCTCCGACACCATGCCGACCCTCGCCGCGATCGCGCCCTTCGCCGACGGCCCGGTCCGCATCGAGGACGTGGCCAACACCCGGGTCAAGGAGTGCGACCGCCTCGACGCCTGCGCCGAGAACCTGCGCCGTCTCGGCATCACCGTCGAGACCGGCCCCGACTGGATCGAGATCCACCCCGGCACGCCCACCGGGCCCGTCGAGATCGCCACCCACGGCGACCACCGGATCGTCATGTCCTTCGCGGTCACCGCCCTGCGCACGCCCGGCATCACCTTCGACGACCCCGGCTGTGTGAAGAAGACGTTCCCCGACTTCCACCGGGTCTTCGACACGTTCGTCCACACCCCGTGAAGACCGCCCGGCGTTTGCGGCAAGAATGGGGGGCATGAGCGACCGCCCCTCTCCTCTCGCCGACCCCCATATCGCCTTCGACGTCTCCGAAGGACGCCGGGACATCGTCGTCCTCGGCTCGACCGGGTCCATCGGCACGCAGGCCATCGATCTGGTGCTGCGCAACCCCGACCGCTTCCGGGTCACCGCCCTGGCCGCCTCGGGCGGCCGGGTCGCGCTGCTCGCCGAGCAGGCGCACCGGCTGAAGGTCGCCGCGGTCGCCGTGGCCCGCGAGGACGTGGTGGAGGAGCTCCGTACGGCCCTCAAGGCGCTGTACGGCTCCGAGCCGCTGCCCGAGCTCCTCGCCGGCCCCGACGCGGCCACCCAGCTCGCCGCCTCGCCGTGCCACACCGTCCTCAACGGCATCACCGGCTCCATCGGCCTCGCGCCGACCCTGGCGGCCCTCGAAGCCGGCCGTACCCTCGCCCTGGCCAACAAGGAGTCGCTGATCGTCGGCGGTCCCCTGGTGAAGGCCCTCGCGAAGCCCGGTCAGATCATCCCTGTCGACTCCGAGCACGCGGCCCTCTTCCAGGCACTCGCCGCGGGCACCCGCGCCGACGTCCGCAAGCTGGTCGTCACCGCGTCCGGCGGCCCGTTCCGCGGCCGTACGCGCGCCCAGCTCGCCGGCGTCACCCGCGAGGACGCGCTCGCCCACCCGACCTGGGCCATGGGCCCGGTGATCACGGTGAACAGCGCCACCCTGGTCAACAAGGGCCTGGAGGTCATCGAGGCGCACCTCCTCTACGACATCCCCTTCGACCGCATCGAGGTCGTCGTCCACCCGCAGTCGTACGTGCACTCGATGGTCGAGTTCACCGACGGCTCCACACTGGCCCAGGCCACCCCGCCGGACATGGGCGGCCCGATCGCCATCGGCATCGGCTGGCCCGAGCGGGTCCCGGACGCGGCCCCCGCCTTCGACTGGACCAAGGCCTCCACCTGGGAGTTCTTCCCGCTCGACACCGAGGCGTTCCCGTCGGTCGGGCTGGCCCGGCACGTCGGCGAACTGGGCGGCACGGCCCCCGCCGTGTTCAACGCGGCCAACGAGGAGTGCGTCGAGGCGTTTCTCGCCGGACGGCTGCCGTTCAACGGCATCATGGATACGGTCACAGCGGTCGTCGCGGAGCACGGCGTTCCCGCCGCGGGAACCTCTCTCACCGTGCCGGACGTCCTCGAAGCGGAGACCTGGGCGCGCGCCCGGGCCCGAGAGCTCGCAGCGAAGGCAACAGCGGAGGCCCGCGCATGACCGAAATGCTCCTGTACATCGCGGGCCTCGTGCTGTTCGCCCTCGGCCTCCTCGTCTCCATCGCCTGGCACGAGCTGGGCCACCTCTCCACGGCCAAGCTCTTCGGCATCCGCGTACCGCAGTACATGGTCGGTTTCGGCCCCACGATCTGGTCGAGGAAGCGCGGCGAGACCGAGTACGGCATCAAGGCCATCCCGGCCGGCGGCTACATCCGCATGATCGGCATGTTCCCGCCGGGCGAGGACGGCAAGATCGAGGCCCGCTCCACCTCGCCCTGGCGCTCGATGATCGAGGACGCACGGGAGGCCTCGTACGAGGAGCTCGAGCCCGGCGACGAGACCCGGCTCTTCTACACGCGCAAGCCGTGGAAGCGCGTGATCGTGATGTTCGCCGGACCCTTCATGAACCTGGTCCTGGCGGTGGCGCTGTTCTTCGGCTCGATGATGACGCTGGGCGTCGAGGGCCAGACGACGGGCGTCGCCGCCGTCCAGAAGTGCGTCATCAAGCAGAGCGAGAAGCGCGAGAAGTGCGCGGCGGGCGACCCCGTCTCCCCGGCCTTCAAGGCGGGTCTGAAGGACGGCGACAAGATCGTCGCCTTCAACGGCACGCCGGTGAGCGACTGGGACACCCTGTCCGACCGGATCCGCGACACCATCGGTCCGGCGACGGTCACCGTCGAGCGGGCCGGGCAGCGCGTCGACCTGCACCCCGACCTCGTCTCCAACGAGGTGCCGAAGAAGGACGAGGACGGCAAGGTCGTCCAGCCGGTCGACTACGAACCCGCCGGATACCTCGGCTTCCAGTCCAGGACCGAGGTCGCGCCGCTCTCCTTCGGCGAGACCACCGACCGCATGGGCGACCTCCTGGAGAACGGCGTCCACTCGGTCATCGCCCTCCCGGGCAAGATCCCCGGTCTGTGGGACGCCACCTTCGGCGACGGCGAGCGCGCGGACGACTCGCCCGTCGGTGTCGTCGGCGCCGCCCGCATCACCGGTGAACTGATGACCGTCGAGGCCCCGCCGACGACGATCCTCGTGATGTTCATGAACCTGCTCGTCGGGTTCAACGTGTCGCTGTTCCTGTTCAACATGCTCCCGCTGCTGCCGCTCGACGGCGGCCACATCGCCGGAGCCCTGTGGGAGTCCGTACGCCGTCACACGGCCCGGATCTTCAAGCGCCCCGACCCGGGCCCCTTCGACGTGGCGAAGCTGATGCCCGCCGCGTACGTGGTGGCCGGTGTCTTCGTCTGTTTCACGCTGCTCGTCCTCGCCGCCGACCTCGTCAACCCGGTGAAGATCACGTAGCCCGCAGGGGGGCCGGACCCATCGGTGTCCGGCCCCCCGCCCCCGGGGCGGTAACCTCGGAGACCTGAGCCCGCCGACGCACAACCTTGAGGTTGCACAGAAGATGACCGCGATTTCTCTCGGTATCCCGACCGTCCCGACCCGGCTCGCCGAGCGGCGCAAGAGCCGCCAGATCCAGGTCGGCAGCGTGGCCGTCGGCGGTGACGCACCCGTCTCCGTGCAGTCGATGACCACGACCCGCACGTCCGACATCGGCGCCACGCTGCAGCAGATCGCCGAGCTGACGGCCTCCGGCTGCCAGATCGTGCGCGTCGCCTGCCCCACCCAGGACGACGCCGACGCCCTCGCGGTCATCGCGCGGAAGTCGCAGATCCCGGTGATCGCCGACATCCACTTCCAGCCGAAGTACGTCTTCGCGGCGATCGACGCCGGCTGCGCGGCCGTCCGCGTCAACCCCGGAAACATCAAGCAGTTCGACGACAAGGTCAAGGAGATCGCCAAGGCGGCCTCCGACGCCCGCACCCCGATCCGGATCGGCGTCAACGCCGGCTCGCTCGACGCGCGGCTGCTCAAGAAGTACGGCCGGGCCACCCCCGAGGCGCTCGTCGAGTCCGCCCTGTGGGAGGCGTCCCTCTTCGAGGAGCACGGCTTCCGCGACATCAAGATCTCGGTCAAGCACAACGACCCGGTGATCATGGTCGAGGCCTACCGCCAGCTCGCCGCCCAGTGCGACTACCCGCTGCACCTCGGCGTCACCGAGGCGGGCCCGGCCTTCCAGGGCACCATCAAGTCGGCCGTCGCCTTCGGAGCGCTGCTGTCCCAGGGCATCGGCGACACCATCCGCGTCTCCCTCTCCGCGCCGCCGGCCGAGGAGATCAAGGTCGGCATGCAGATCCTGGAGTCGCTGAACCTGCGCCAGCGCCGCCTCGAGATCGTCTCCTGCCCGTCCTGCGGCCGCGCCCAGGTCGACGTCTACAAGCTTGCGGAGGAGGTCACCGCCGGCCTCGACGGCATGACCGTCCCGCTGCGCGTCGCCGTCATGGGCTGCGTCGTCAACGGTCCCGGCGAGGCCCGCGAGGCCGACCTCGGCGTCGCCTCCGGCAACGGCAAGGGCCAGATCTTCGTGAAGGGCGAGGTCATCAAGACCGTCCCCGAGTCGAAGATCGTCGAGACGCTCATCGAAGAGGCGCTCAAGATCGCCGAGCAGATGGAGAAGGACGGCGTCGCCAGCGGCGAGCCGTCGGTCGCCGTCGCGGGCTGAGCCCTCCCGGCCCGCTCGGAGCGGCCCGCGCGGGTCCTCCTCGGAGCGGCCCGGCCGGCCCGCCCTCCGCGTGGCGGACCGAGCGCTTCCGGCTCCCTCGAAGCCCCTTCTCCCTCCCGGGAGGAGGGGCTTCTCGTGCGGGGAGGGCCCCGCCACAGGCGAGAGGGGTAAAGTGCGGAGACCACGTAGAACCGTACGGTGAGGCCCCTTCGTGCTGACACAACCCGCCACCCGGGTCCTCGAACCCGCCGACCTCGGCGCCGCACTCGCCGTTCTGGAGAGCGCCCCCGTCGAGAACGCCTTCGTGACCGCCCGCGTCCAGGTCGCCGGACTCGATCCCTGGCGACTCGGGGGCGAGATGTGGGGCTGGTACAGCGAGGGGCGGCTGAGGTCGCTCTGCTACTCCGGCGCCAACCTCGTGCCGCTCTGCGCGACGCCCGAGGCCGTGCGCGCCTTCGCCGACCGGGCGCGCAGGACCGGCCGCCGCTGTTCCTCGATCGTCGGGCCGGCCGGGCCCACCACCGAGCTGTGGCGGCTCCTGGAGCCCAGCTGGGGCCCCGCGAGGGACGTCCGCGCCCGGCAGCCGCTGATGGTCGCCGAGGAGCCCTCCGTGACCGTCACGCCCGATCCGCTCGTCCGTCGCGTCCGCAAGGACGAGATGGACGTGATCATGCCCGCGTGCGTGGCCATGTTCACCGAGGAGGTGGGCATCTCCCCGCTCGCCAACGACGGCGGACTGCTCTACCAGGCCCGGGTCGCCGAGCTGGTCGGCTCCGGCCGCTCCTTCGCCCGCATCGAGGACGGCAAGGTGGTCTTCAAGGCGGAGATCGGCGCCGCCACCCGCCAGGCCTGCCAGATCCAGGGCGTCTGGGTCGCCCCCGAGCACCGCGGCAAGGGCCTCTCCGAGTCGGGCATGGCCGCCGTCCTCCAGTACGCCCTCGCGGACATCGCGCCCGTCGTCAGCCTGTACGTGAACGACTACAACACCCCCGCGAGGGCCTCGTACCGCCGTGTCGGCTTCCAGGAGACCGGTGCCTTCATGAGCGTGCTGTTCTGAGGCCCCGGCCGCTTGTAGGGTGCGCCGCATGGACGACGCAGAGATCATGATCGGGCCGGTCAATCTCGCCGCCCGGGTGGACGAGGCACTCGCCGTGCAGGCGGTCGCCTTCGGCCTGGACGCGGACGAGGTCGCCGTACGCCGCCACATCGTGCTGCGCCACCTGCTGAACCCCGGCGCCCGCGCCTACGGGGCCACCACCGCCGGGGGCGAGCTCGTCGGGTTCGTGTACGGGATGCCCAACGACCGGGGCCACTGGTGGTCCACCGTCGTCGAGTCGTATCTGCGCGCCACCGGCACCGTCGACTGGCTCGACGACTCCTTCGTGATCACCGAGCTCCATGTCCACCCCGCCCACCAGGGGCACGGCCTGGGCCGCGCCCTGATCACCACCATCACCGACGAGGCCGCCGAACCGCGCTCGATCCTCTCCGCGATCGACACCGACAGCCCGGCCCGCGGTCTCTACCGCTCCCTCGGCTACCAGGACCTCGCCCGTCAGGTGCACTTCCCGAGCGCGGTCCGCCCGTACGCGGTCATGGGCGCGCCCCTGCCGCTCGGGCGCCGGAACTGATTTCACCGACCCGGGGAGGCCCGGCTAATCTCGGGGCCATCATCCTTACCCGGCAGGAGTACGAGAACCATGGCCAACGCACCGGTCCAGCGCATGTCCCAGTTGATGGCGAAGACGCTGCGCGACGACCCGGCCGACGCCGAGGTCCTCAGCCACAAGCTCCTCGTCCGCGCCGGCTACGTGCGCCGCACCGCCGCCGGCATCTGGAGCTGGCTGCCCCTCGGCAAGAAGGTCCTCACCAACATCGAGCGCATCGTCCGCGAGGAGATGGACGCCATCGGCGCCCAGGAGGTCACCCTCCCCGCGCTGCTGCCGCGTGAGCCGTACGAGGCGACGGGCCGCTGGGACGAGTACGGCGCCGAGCTCTTCCGCCTCCAGGACCGCAAGGGCGGCGACTACCTCCTCGGCCCGACGCACGAGGAGATCTTCACGCTCCTGGTCAAGGACCAGTGCTCCTCGTACAAGGACCTGCCGGTCATCCTGTACCAGATCCAGAACAAGTTCCGTGACGAGGCCCGCCCCCGCGCCGGCATCCTGCGCGGCCGCGAGTTCCTCATGAAGGACTCGTACTCCTTCGACACGGAGGACGAGGGCCTGGCCCAGTCCTACGCGCTGCACCGCCAGGCCTACCAGCGCGTCTTCGAGCGCCTCGGCCTCGACTACCGCATCGTCGCGGCCACCGCCGGCGCGATGGGCGGCTCGAAGTCCGAGGAGTTCCTGGCCCCGGCCGAGGCCGGCGAGGACACCTTCGCCGACTGCCCGAACTGCGACTTCGCGGCGAACACCGAGGCGATCTCGTACGCGCTCGAGCCCGTCGACGGTTCGGCCGTCGCGGCCGCCGAGGAGATCCCCACCCCGGACACCCCGACGATCGAGACCCTGGCCGCCTCCCTCGGCGTCCCGGCCTCCGCCACGCTCAAGAACCTCCTGGTCAAGGTCGACGGCGAGATCGTCGCCGTGGGCGTCCCCGGCGACCGCGAGGTCGACATGGGCAAGGTCGAGGAGCACTTCGCGCCGGCCACCGTCGAGATGGTCACCGAGACCGACTTCGCCGCGCGCGCCGACCTCGTACGGGGCTACGTCGGCCCGCAGGGCCTGGAGAAGGTCACGTACATCGCCGACCCGCGCGTGGCGCCCGGCACCGCGTGGATCACGGGCGCCAACAAGGACGGCATGCACGCGAAGAACGTCGTCGCGGGCCGTGACTTCGAGGTCGAGGAGTACGTCGACGTCGTCGTCGTGCAGGAGGGCGACCCGTGCCCCACGTGCGGCACCGGCCTCAAGCTGGACCGCGCCATCGAGATCGGCCACATCTTCCAGCTGGGCCGCAAGTACGCCGACGCCCTCAAGCTCGACGTCCTCGGGCAGCACGGCAAGCCGGTCCGCGTGACCATGGGCTCGTACGGCATCGGCGTCTCGCGCGCCGTCGCCGCGCTGGCGGAGCAGACGGCCGACGAGAAGGGCCTGTGCTGGCCGGCCGAGGTCGCCCCGGCCGACGTCCACGTCGTCGCCGCCGGCAAGGCGCTCCAGACGGAGCTCGCCCTCGAGGTCTCCGACAAGCTGTCCGCCGCGGGCCTCCGGGTCCTGGTCGACGACCGCGCGGGTGTCTCGCCCGGCGTCAAGTTCACCGACGCGGAGCTGATGGGCGTCCCGAAGATCCTGGTCGCCGGCCGCCGTTCGGCGGAGGGCGTCGTGGAGCTGAAGGACCGTCGCACGGGCGACCGCGAGGAACTGACCGTCGACGAGGCGCTCGCCCGTCTGACGGCGTAACAGGACCCCGGAACGGGGTGCGGGGCCGTGACGACGGCCCCGCACCCCGTTCGTCGTTCTCAGGCGGCTCCCTCGTCCGTCGGCGCGGGTTCGACCGACGCGCCCGTCAGGTCCCCCACCGGCTCCACGCCCTCCGCGGCGTCCGCCGCGCCCTTCAGGTAGGCGGCGCTGACCGGCGACTCCGCGGTGGTCGCCCGCCCGGACTCCGCGGTGGTCGCCCGCCCGGCCGAAGGCGCGGGCTCAGGCGCGGCCGGTGCCGGTGCCGACGTGGCCGCCGAGGCCGGGATCGACGTCGGGGCCGCGGCCGTTTCCGGCGCCGACGCGGACTGCGTCGCCCGTTCCAGGAACCTCAGCAGCTCCACCGGGAACGGCAGCACCAGCGTCGAGTTCTTCTCGGCCGCCACCGCCACCACCGTCTGCAGCAGCCGCAGCTGGAGCGCCGCCGGCTGCTCGGACATCACCTCGGCCGCCTCCGCCAGCTTCTTCGAGGCCTGGAGCTCCGCGTCCGCGTTGATCACCCGCGCCCGGCGTTCCCGGTCGGCCTCCGCCTGCCGGGCCATCGAGCGCTTCATCGTCTCCGGCAGGGAGACGTCCTTGATCTCGACCCGGTCGATCTGCACGCCCCAGCCGATCGCGGGGGAGTCCAGCATCAGCTCCAGGCCCTGGTTGAGCTTCTCCCGGTTCGACAGCAGGTCGTCGAGATCGCTCTTGCCGATGATGGACCGCAGGGACGTCTGCGCCATCTGCGAGACCGCGAACTTGTAGTCCTCGACCCGGATCAGCGCCTCCGCCGCGTCGACCACCTTGAAGTAGACGACGGCGTCGACCCGTACGGTCACGTTGTCCCGCGTGATGCCCTCCTGCGCGGGCACGGGCATCGTGACGATCTGCATGTTCACCTTGTGGAGGCGGTCCACGCCCGGAACGATCATCGTGAAGCCGGGCGCGCGCACGTCATCGCGCAGCCGTCCGAATCGGAAGACGACCCCTCGCTCGTACTGCTTCACGACGCGGGCGGCCGCGCCCGCGTACACGGCGACCGCCGCGGCCGCGCCTGCCACCGCCACCAACAGCTCTTCGATCATCACGGCCCCCTGGATTGAGCCGAACGGTACAAAAAGGGTATTCCCCTACAGCCAGCTCGCGAACTCCAGGAGCAGCTCGGCATCCTGCCGGCGCCCCGCCGCCAGCGCCCGCGTGCCCGACTCCACCGCCCGGAACAGCGTCCAGCCGCGCAGCCGCTCCCGGTCCACGTCCAGGGAGTCGGCCAGTCTGTTGACCCGCCGCCGGGCCGCGGAGGCGCCCGAGGACGCGGCCACCAGATCCTCGACGCGGTCCCGTACGAGCCGGGCGAGGTCGTACGCCCGCTCGCCGACCAGCGGCTCGGGTCCCACGGCCAGCCAGGGCGCCCGGTCACCGCCGAGCACCTTGCCCTGCCGGAAGTTCCCGTGCAGCAGCAGCGTCTCCGAGGCGCCGGTCACCAGCTCCTCGCGGGCCGCGAGCGCCGCCGTCGTCAGCTCGGCGGTCGCCGCGTCGGCGCGGTGGGGCTCCATCGCCGCCGCCTGCCGGGCGGTCCGCCCGGCCACCGTCTCGAAGCCGTGCTCCGCCGCCGGCTCGACCCACAGCTTGCGTACGGTCCCGGCCGCCTCCAGGAGCGCCTTCGCCTCCGGGAGCGAGCGCAGGGAGACCTCGGGGTGCAGTCGTTCGAGGACGAGCGCGTCCTCCGCGGCCTCGGCCAGGAGCTGGACCGCGCCCCAGCCGTTCCAGTGCGCGAGCGCGTCCCGCTCCAGGTCGGGCCGGGCGAACGAGGGCGCGATCTTGAGCGCGGCGGGGGAGCCGTCGGACCGCCGGACGAGCACGACCAGGCTGCTGCGTCCGCCGGGCGCCATCACCCGTTCGCTCTCCAGGGAGGCGCGGTCGAGCACCTGACCGGCCCGCTCGGGCAGTGCCTCGAGCCACTCGGCCGCCACGGCGTCCCCGTACGTCTCACCGAGCGTCCTGATCAGTCGCTGCGGCGGTTCGAAACCCATGCGTACGTTGTTCCTTCGGTCGGGGCGGGGCTCACACCCGCTCGGCGAGCCCAGGAAAGGTTACGTCGCTGCCGCGCCAGCGGACCGCGCGTACCGCCGCCTCCCGCAGCGCGGCGGCCGCCTCGTGGCGTCGGGGGCCCTCGGCGGCCCGGACGAGGTCGGAGTAGACCCCGGCCACCCGGTCCTCCAGGACGGCCGCGAGCCGGACGGCTCCGGCCGGGTCCGCGACCCGGAAGGGCAGCTCGTACGCGGCCTCCGCCACCACCGGTGTCCCGCCGAGGTCGCGCACGCTCCGGCGCAGGGCGTCCCGGCGGGCCCGGTGCGCCTCGTACGCGGCGGTGGCCTCGGCCCGCCGTTCCGTACCGATCCGGCCGCCGACGACTCCGTACCCGTACACGGCCGCGTGTTCGGCGGCCAGCGCGGCCTGGGTCGCGTCGAGGGCGCTCATGCCCGGGCTCCTTCGGTCAGCAGATAGGCGTGGGCGGCGCCGGCGGCGGCCACGGAGGCCAGCAGCCGGGCGTACTCGGGCGGGGCGGTGACCAGGGCGGCGGTGTGGGCGTCGGAGGCCGTGCGTGCGGCCGCCGCGAGCTCCTTCAACGCCGTCCGGGGGTCGGCCGCGACGGTGACGGGGACGGGAGGCGAAGCCGGCCGGGCGGAGGCGCCGGCGGAGGCAGTGGCAGTGGCGGTGGCGGTCGGGGAGGCGGTCGGCGGGGCCGTCGCCGGGCGCACCGTCGTACCGCCCTCGCCGAGCGCCCGGGCGTGGGCGGTCACGGAGCGTCGCAGCGGGGTCAGCCGGGGCGCGAGGGCCGGATGGGCGGCGAGGACGGCGTCGTAACGTTCCAGCAGGACCCTGGAGGCGGTCACGGAGCGTAGCCGCAGCGCGGCCTCGGCGCGTGCCACCCGTTCGGCCTCCACCTCGGCCGCGCCGGGCTTCCGGGTCCCCGGATCCTCGGAGGCGGTGCAGCCCGAGAGCGCCGCCGCGGCGGCGGCCGAGACCCCCGCCGCCAGGAGCGCGCGCCTGCCCGTCGTCGTCACTCTCTCTCCCTCGGCCGTGGTACGTCGTCGAAGATCGTCGGGATCACCGCAGGCGAGCGTACCCGCGGGCCCCGGGGCGATGGACGGCAACACCCTCCGGGACCGGATACCCTTTGGTCTGACACGCGAGAAGACGCGACGAACCCACAACAGCACACGCGGCCGAGGAGTCACCCGGATGAGCACCACCCAGAGCGACAGGCTGCGCGAACTCGTGGAGCCGCTCGTCCAGGCGAGGGGCCTGGATCTCGAGGAGATCGAGGTGTCGCGGGCCGGCCGCCGTGGATTGCTGAGGATCGTCGTCGATTCCGACGAGGGCGTGGAACTGGACGCCTGTGCCGAGCTGAGCCGCGCGATCTCCGAGAAGCTCGACGAGACCGACGCGATGGGCGAGGGCGAGTACGTCCTCGAAGTCAGCTCCCCCGGCGCCGACCGCCCGCTGACCGAGCACCGCCACTACGTGCGGGCCGTCGGCCGCCTCGCCAAGCTCCAGCTGACCACCGAAGGCGCCGCCGAGGAACTCGTCGCGCGGATCCTGGCCGTGGACGAGGACGGCCTCGACCTCGAAGTGCCGGGCGTGAAGGGGCGCAAGCCCACCGCCCGCCGGGTCGCGTTCGCCGACGTCGTCAAGGCGCGTGTCGAGATCGAGTTCAACCGCAAGGACAAGAAGGAAGAGGAGGCGTAGCCGTGGACATCGACGTGAAGCTGCTCAAGGGCTTGGCGCATGAGAAGGAGATCTCCTTCGACCTGCTGGTCGAGGCGATCGAGTCGGCCCTCCTCATCGCCTACCACCGCACCCCCGACGCCCGCCGCCACGCGCGTGTGGAGCTGGACCGGCTCACCGGTCACGTGACGGTGTGGGCGAAGGAAGACCCCTCCGACCTGGAGGAGGGTCAGGAGCCCAAGGACTTCGACGACACCCCGTCGGACTTCGGCCGGATCGCGGCGAGCACCGCCCGCCAGGTGATCCAGCAGCGTCTGCGGGACGCCGAGAACGACGTGACGTTCGGCGAGTACGCGCGCCGCGAGGGCGATGTCGTCGCCGGTGTCGTGCAGCAGGGCAAGGACCCGAAGAACGTCCTGGTCCGGCTGGACGACAAGCTGGAGGCCATTCTTCCGGTGCAGGAGCAGGTGCCGGGCGAGGACTACACGCACGGTCTGCGCCTGCGGACCTACGTCGTCCGGGTGGCGAAGGGTGTCCGCGGTCCGTCCGTCACCCTTTCGCGCACCCACCCCAATCTGGTGAAGAAGCTCTTCGCCCTGGAGGTGCCGGAGATCGCCGACGGCTCGGTCGAGATCGCGGCCATCGCCCGTGAGGCCGGCCACCGCACCAAGATCGCCGTCCGTTCCACCCGTTCGGGCCTGAACCCCAAGGGTGCCTGCATCGGCCCGATGGGCAGCCGCGTCCGCAACGTGATGGCGGAGCTGCTCGGCGAGAAGATCGACATCGTCGACTGGTCGGACGACCCGGCCGAGATGGTGGCGAACGCGCTCTCCCCGGCGCGGGTGTCCCGGGTCGAGGTCGTCGACATGGCGGCCCGGTCCGCGCGCGTGACGGTGCCGGACTACCAGCTGTCGCTGGCGATCGGCAAGGAGGGCCAGAACGCCCGCCTCGCCGCGCGCCTCACCGGCTGGCGGATCGACATCCGTCCCGACACCGAGCCGAGCGGTCCCGAGGACTGAGACCGTTTTTGGCCAACAACTGTTCGATTCTTGCCCCAAACAGGTGAGGTCGGTACGGGGAGGTAGACTTAATCGTGTCTGGCCGGACGCATGCCCGCGCGTGCCCTGAGCGAACCTGTGTGGGATGCCGGGTGCGAGCGGCCAAGAGCGATCTGCTGCGGATCGTGGTGAACAAGGACGAGTGCGTTCCTGATCATCGCGGTACGCTGCCCGGCCGGGGTGCGTACCTGCACCCCGCCGTGGCTTGTCTCGACCTGGCGGTCCGCCGCCGAGCGTTCCCGAGGGCCTTCAAGGTCCAGGGCCCGCTCGAAACAGCGGAACTACGTCACCACGTCGAACGGCCGGCACCGCAGTGAAGAAGTACGGCACGGAACACCGTGCGGTCAGGTACCTCGCGAGTTGGAAGTAGGTCGAGATTGCGATGAGCACTCGATGAGTACGCGATGAGTACGCCCATGAAGTAGCGACGGTCCGGCGGTAACCCGGACCTCAAAGGAGCGAAGTGGCTAAGGTCCGGGTATACGAACTCGCCAAGGAGTTCGGCGTAGAGAGCAAGGTCGTCATGGCCAAGCTCCAAGAACTCGGTGAATTCGTCCGTTCGGCGTCCTCGACTATCGAGGCGCCGGTCGTGCGCAAGTTGACTGACGCTTTGCAGGGTCCCGGCGGCAACGCCGGCAAGACCGCTGCCAAGCCCGGCGCGCCTCGCAAGGCCGCCCCCTCGCCCGCGGCGCCGTCCCCGGCCGCCGCGGCACGTCCCGCTGCCCCCAAGCCCGGCGCCCCGGCCCCCAAGCCGGCCCCCGCCGCGCCTGCGGCGCCGGCCCCGGTCACTCCGGCGGCCGCGCCCGCGAGCAGCACCCCCTCTACGGCTCCGGCCGCCTCGGGCCCCCGCCCGGGCCCGAAGCCCGCGCCCAAGCCGGTCACGCCGGCTCCGGCCGCGCCCGAGTTCACCGCGCCGCCGGCGGCTCCCGCCGCCGCTCAGCGTCCCGGTGGCGCCGCCCAGGGACCCCGTCCCGCCGGCGAGCGCTCCGAGCGTCCGGCCCGTCCGGGTCAGGGCGCACCGCGTCCGCAGGGCCAGGGTGCCCCGCGTCCGCAGGGCCAGGGTGCTCCCCGTCCGGGCGGTGCCCGTCCGGCCGGTCCGCGTCCGGGCAACAACCCCTTCACCTCGGGTGGCTCCACCGGCATGGCGCGTCCGCAGACGCCCCGTCCCGGTGGCGGTGCTCCCCGTCCCGGTGGCCCCGGCGGCGCTCCCGGCGCCCCGCGTCCGCAGGGTGGCCCCGGCGGCGCCCCGCGTCCGCAGGGTCAGGGCGGCGGCGCTCGTCCCACCCCCGGTGGCATGCCTCGTCCGCAGGCTCCCCGTCCGGGCGGCGCGCCCGGCGGTAACCGTCCCAACCCGGGCATGATGCCGCAGCGTCCCGCTGCCGGCCCGCGTCCCGGTCCCGGCGGCGGTGGCCGTGGTCCCGGTGGCCCCGGCGGCCGTCCGGGTGGTCCCGGCGGTGGCGGCGGCGGTCGTCCCGGCTTCGCCGGTCGTCCGGCCGGTCCCGGCGGTGGCGGCGGCGGCTTCGCCGGTCGTCCCGGTGGTCCCGGTGGCGGCGGCGGTCGTCCGGGTGGTCCCGGCGGCGGTGGCGGCGGCTTCGGCGGTCGTCCCGGTGGCTTCGGTGGCCGTCCCGGCGGTCCGGGTGGCCGTGGTGGCACGCAGGGCGCCTTCGGTCGTCCCGGCGGTCCCGCGCGTCGCGGTCGCAAGTCGAAGCGTCAGAGGCGCCAGGAGTACGAGGCCATGCAGGCCCCGTCCGTGGGCGGCGTGATGCTGCCTCGCGGCCACGGCGAGACCATTCGCCTGTCGCGCGGTGCCTCCCTCACCGACTTCGCCGAGAAGATCGGCGCCAACCCGGCGTCGCTCGTCGCGGTGATGATGAACCTCGGTGAGATGGTCACGGCCACGCAGTCCGTCTCCGACGACACGCTGACGATGCTCGGCGAGGAGATGAACTACACCGTTCAGATCGTCTCGCCGGAGGAGGAGGACCGCGAGCTCCTCGAGTCCTTCGACATCGAGTTCGGCGAGGACGAGGGCGGCGAAGAGGCTCTGGTCTCCCGTCCGCCGGTCGTCACCGTCATGGGTCACGTCGACCACGGTAAGACCCGACTTCTCGACGCGATCCGCAAGACGAACGTCGTCGCGGGCGAGGCCGGTGGCATCACCCAGCACATCGGTGCCTACCAGGTGGGTACCGAGGTCAACGGCGAAGAGCGTCGCATCACCTTCATCGACACCCCGGGTCACGAGGCGTTCACCGCCATGCGTGCCCGTGGTGCGAAGTCGACCGACATCGCGATCCTCGTGGTCGCGGCCAACGACGGCGTCATGCCGCAGACGATCGAGGCGCTCAACCACGCCAAGGCCGCCGGCGTCCCGATCGTCGTCGCGGTCAACAAGATCGACGTCGAGGGTGCTGACCCGACCAAGGTCCGCGGTCAGCTGACCGAGTTCGGTCTGGTGGCCGAGGAGTACGGCGGCGACACGATGTTCGTCGACATCTCCGCCAAGCAGGGTCTGCACATCGACTCCCTGCTGGAGGCCGTCGTCCTCACCGCCGACGCCTCGCTCGACCTTCGGGCCAACCCGAACCAGGACGCGCAGGGTATTGCGATCGAGTCCCACCTCGACCGCGGTCGCGGTGCCGTCTCGACCGTCCTGGTCCAGCGCGGAACGCTGCGCATCGGCGACACCGTGGTGGTCGGCGACGCGTACGGCCGCGTCCGGGCGATGCTCGACGACAAGGGCAACAACGTCGAGGAGGCGACCCCGTCGACTCCCGTCCTGGTCCTGGGTCTCACCAACGTCCCGGGTGCCGGCGACAACCTCCTGGTTGTCGACGAGGACCGTACGGCCCGTCAGATCGCCGAGAAGCGCGCTGCGCGTGAGCGCAACGCCGCCTTCGCCAAGCGCGTCCGCCGGGTGTCCCTCGAGGACCTCGACAAGGTGCTCAAGGCCGGTCTCGTCCAGGAACTCAACCTCATCATCAAGGGCGACGCGTCCGGTGCGGTCGAGGCCCTGGAGGCTTCGCTGCTCCAGCTCGACGTCGGCGAAGAGGTCGACATCCGTGTCCTGCACCGCGGTGTGGGTGCGGTCACCGAGTCGGACATCGACCTGGCCATGGGCTCCGACGCCATCGTCATCGGCTACAACGTCCGTGCGGCCGGCCGTGCCGCGCAGATGGCGGAGCGCGAGGGCGTCGACGTCCGGTACTACTCGGTCATCTACCAGGCGATCGAGGAGATCGAGGCGGCGCTCAAGGGCCTCCTCAAGCCGGAGTACGAAGAGGTCGAGCTCGGTACGGCGGAGATCCGCGAGGTCTTCCGCTCGTCCAAGCTGGGCAACATCGCCGGTGTCCTCATCCGCTCCGGCGAGGTCAAGCGCAACACCAAGGCGCGCCTCGTCCGCGACGGCAAGGTCATCGCCGAGGACCTCACGATCCACGGTCTGCGCCGCTTCAAGGACGACGTCACCGAGATCCGCGAAGGCTTCGAGGGCGGTATCAACCTCGGAAACTTCAACGACATCAAGATCGACGACGTCATCGCGACGTACGAGATGCGCGAGAAGCCGCGCGCCTGATCGCGTCCGATCGCAGCAGTGAGCCGGGGCCGGTCGGCGGAAACTATTCCGTCGATCGGCCCCGGCCGTTGCGTGTACGGTTTCGGATGTCCCCGCCGAGTGGTCGGCGGGCACACCGAACCCGAACCGGCGGGACATCCGGACATACATGTACGTGGGGACACTGTCCTTCGATCTGCTCCTCGGCGACGTTCGTTCGTTGAAGGAGAAACGCTCCGTCGTCAAGCCGATCGTCGCCGAGCTCCAGCGGAAATTCGCGGTGAGCGTGGCGGAGGTCAGCGCCCAGAACCTCCATCGACGGGCCGAGATCGGCGTCGCGATGGTGTCGGGGGACACGGGACACCTCAGCGACGTACTGGACCGGTGCGAGCGGCTCGTCGCCGCCCGTCCCGAGGTGGAGCTGCTGTCGGTGCGCCGCAGGCTCCACACTGATGAAGACTGATGTTGAGCAAGGCAAAGAAGGAGAAGGACCAGTGGCCGACAACGCGCGGGCGAAGAAGCTGGCAGACCTCATCCGGGAGGTGGTCGCCGAGAAGCTGCAGCGCGGCATCAAGGACCCCCGCCTGGGCACGCACGTGACCATCACGGACACCCGCGTCACCGGCGACCTGCGGGAGGCCACGGTCTTCTACACGGTCTACGGCGACGAGGAGGAGCGCGCGAGCGCCGCCGCGGGCCTGGAGAGCGCCAAGGGCATCCTCCGTTCGGCCGTGGGCCGCGCGGCGGGGACCAAGTTCACCCCGACCCTGGCCTTCGTGGCCGACGCCCTCCCGGAGAACGCCAAGACCATCGAGGACCTCCTCGACCGGGCGCGGGCCTCGGACGAGCAGGTGCGGGAGGCGTCCTCGGGCGCCGCCTTCGCCGGCGACGCCGACCCCTACAAGAAGCCGGGCGAGGACGAAGCCGCCGAATGAGCAACGCAGCAAAGACGCCCGACGGCCTTGTCATCGTCGACAAGCCGTCGGGCTTCACCTCGCACGACGTCGTGGCCAAGATGCGCGGGATCGCCAAGACCCGCCGGGTCGGCCACGCCGGCACGCTCGACCCGATGGCCACCGGCGTCCTCGTCCTCGGTGTGGAGCGGGCGACCAAGCTCCTCGGTCACCTCGCGCTGACCGAGAAGGAGTACCTGGGCACCATCCGCCTGGGCCAGACGACGGTCACCGACGACGCCGAGGGCGAGATCACGGCCTCCGTCGACGCCTCCGAGGTGACCCGCGAGGGCATCGACGCGGGCGTCGCCGAGCTGACCGGCGCCATCATGCAGGTGCCGTCCAAGGTCTCCGCGATCAAGATCGACGGCAAGCGGTCGTACGCGCGCGTGCGCGGCGGCGAGGAGTTCGAGATCCCGGCACGCCCGGTCACCGTCTCCTCCTTCCAGGTGTACGACGTCCGTGAGGCGACCGCCGAGGACGGCACCCCCGTCGTCGACCTGGTCGTCTCCGTGGTCTGCTCCTCCGGTACGTACATCCGGGCGCTCGCCCGGGACCTGGGCGCGGGCCTCGGCGTGGGCGGGCACCTGACCGCGCTGCGCCGCACCCGGGTCGGGCCGTACAAGCTGGACGCGGCGAAGACGCTCGACCAGCTCCAGGAGGACCTCACGGTCATGCCGGTGGCCGACGCCGCCTCGGCGGCGTTCCCCCGGTGGGACGTCGACGAGAAGCGGGCCAAGCTGCTGCTCAACGGCGTCCGCCTGGAGATGCCGGAGTACCCGGCGGGTCCGGTCGCGGTCTTCGGGCCCGAGGGGACCCTGCTGGCGCTCGTGGAGGACCAGCGGGGCAAGGCCAGGAGCCTCGCCGTCTTCGGCTGATCCGAGCGCTCCGGAGATCATCCTCCGTTTCGTGGTGGGGCGGGCACGCGCGCGTGCCCGCCCCACTCGTCTCCCCCCGCGAGAGCCTGTCCCGGGGAACGCCGAAGAATCACCCGATCAGGGAGGCGCTCGGAGTGAAGGGGGGAGTGCCAGGGGGCGCGTTCCCCTGTCGTGGTCCGCCGTGTGATCACCGGCGACCTACCGTCGACCCCATGGGACGCGGGGACCTGGCGACGCTGGTGCGGATCTGCGATCTGGCGGGCCGGCCTCGCGGCACCGGTTTTCTCGCCGACCACCACGGAACGGTCGTCACCAGTCACGAAGCCGTCGACGGGCTCAGCCGTGTCGTCCTGCACGCCCCCGGCGACCGGACCTGGCTCGCCGAGGCCGAAGCCGTCACCCCGCTGCCGGAGCGCGGCCTCGCGCTCGTACGGACCGAAGGCCTCGACGTCCGGCCGCTGCCGCTCGCGACCCGCACCGAGATCGAACCCGGCACCTACGTACGGATCGCCGCCCACGGCTGGCGCGAGGCTCGTGTACTCGGCCCCGTGGGCGTCACGTACACCGCCGCCGACCGGTTCCACGCGGTCGCCGACGCCCTCGAACTGGCCATCGGCACCGAGGGCGCCGAAGCCCTCCGGCTCGGCGGGCAGGCCGCCGGCGGCCCCGTCCTCGACACCACCACCGGCACCGTCCTCGCCGTCCTCGGCACCGCCCTGCACGGCGACCGCCCCGCCGCCGGATACGCGGTGCGCCTGCGCCCCGACGGCCCCCTCACCGCCCTCCTCCGGCGCAACGCGGCCACCGTCCCCGCCTACGGTCCCGACCTCAACCTCGCCGGCATCCTGGAACTCACCGCCACCTCCACCGGCCCCGTACGGGACCCCGGCCCCTGGCCCGAGCCCGTCGAACGCCCCGAGTGCGTCCGGGAGTTCGCGCGCTTCACGGCGGGCGAGGCGCCGGTCCTCGGCCTCGTCGGCGCCCCCGGCACCGGTCGCACCACAGCCCTCGCCGCCCTCTGCGCCCGCCGTGCCCGGGGCGTCGCGCCCGCCCCCACCGTCCGGCTGCGCGGCGCCGACCTGCGCGCCGGGGACCGCTCGCTCGCCGAGGCCGTCGGCCGCGCCCTCCAGCAGGCCAGCCGGATCGTCGCCGCCTCCGGGGCGCTCGGCGACACCACCACCGCCACGCCCGAACGGGCCGCGGCCCTCGCCCATGAGGCGGGCCGCCCGCTCCTCGTCGTCCTCGACGGTCCCGAGGAGATGCCGCCGCACCTCGCCCACCGGCTCGCCGACTGGACGACCGCCACCGAGGAGTGGCTCCGCGCCCACCACGCCCACCTCGTCACCGCCTGCCGCCCCGAGCACTGGGAACGCGCGGGCGCCCTCTACCGCCCCGGCGCGCTGCACCGGCCGACGCCGGGCCCCCGGGACGGGGCGCCCGGCGGACCGCCCGCCGCCCTCGTCCTCGGTTCCTACTCCGCGGCCGAGGCCCAGGCCGTACGCGAGGGGTACGGGCTGAGGGAGGCGGACCTCGCCGAGGCCGACGCCCGCCATCCGCTGGCCCTGCGGCTGCTCGCCGAGGTGCGGGCGGCGTTGCCGCCGGACGTCCCCGGCCGGCCGGGGCGCGAGGAGATCTTCACCGCGTACCTCGACCTGATGTGCCTGCGGATCGCCGTCCGGATCGCCGCGGGCTCCCGGCCCCTGCCGCCGGGGACCGCCGTACGCCGCCTCGCCGCCCGTGTCACCGGTCAGGTCCACGAGGCGGCCCGTCGCTGTCTGGGGCCCGGGCACGGCGTCCTCGACCGGGCCTCCTTCGAGGAGCTCTTCCCCTGGCGGGAGGGCTGGGCCTCGGCGGTCCTCACCGAAGGCCTCCTCGTCCCTGCGGGCTCCGGGTACCGCTTCGCCCACGAGGAACTCGCGGACTGGGTGCAGGCGTCCCACCTGGACCTGGACGGCGCCCTGGAGGCGCTGCTCTCGCTGGGGCCCGGCTCGCTCGCCGGTGCCGAGACCGGGACGGGTGCCGAGACCGGGGCGGGTCCGCAGGACGCGACCCGACCCGCCGACTCCGCCGCCCCTCCCGCGCCGCCCTCCGTCCCCCGGCAGCGGACCCCCGACGACGCGCCCCCGCCGGTCCCGCGTCACCGCATCGGCCCCGTCCTCCAGGCACTCCTGCTGCTCCACCGGGAGCGCGGCCCGGCCGCCCTCGCTCCCCGGCTCGCCGTACTCGCCGAGACCCTCGGGCGGTACGCCGACGGTGAGGGCGGAGCCTCCGGCGACGGGCCGTGGTGGGCCGCCCGGCTGTTCGGCGAGAGCGTGCGGAGGCTGCCGGATCCCCGGCCGTACCTGCCCGTGCTGCGACTGCTCGCCGACCGGATCGGGGCGGTCGGCGCGCCGAACGAGGCGGGCTCCGCGCCGCACGACCGGCCGGGCGCCGGCCGGACCGGCGCCCGCGTCGGACGACACGCGGTGTTCGCCGCGTTCGGGCCCGGCTTCTGGCTGGGGCTGCCGCTCGGGGAGGACGAGCGGATCGACCTGCTGCGCCGGACCGTCCCCGCCGACCCGGCGCCGGCCGACGACCCCGGCGGCGAGCGGTCCCTCGCCGCCGTCGCCGGGCTGCTCGCCGCCGACCCCCGGGGCGTGCAGCCGCTGCTCTGCCGCTGGTTCGGCGACGACCGCACCCTCCCCGCCGCCCCCGGCGCGACCGTCGCCACCGCCGCCCAGGCCCTGCTGCACACCCATCGGGGGCTCGCCGTCGACGATCTGTGCGAGGCACTCGTCGCCACCGCCCACCCGATGGCCGACGGCCTCCTCGCCGCCCTCGCCGAGGACGAGCCCTCCGCCGTCTGCCGTGCCGTGGACCGATGGGCCCACGACGACGGGCGCCCGGAGCGGCGCGTCGCGGCCGCCACGTACGGCCATCTGGCCGCCGGCCACGCCACCCGGCCCCCCGACCGGGAACTCCTCCGCTTCGCCGCCCTGGCCCTGCTCGCCCGCCCCGGCGACCAGGCCCTCCACGGCGCCGCCCTCGGCCTGCTCATCCGGGACCCGGAGAGCCGCGACCGCCACCTGCCGCGCGCCCTCGCCGAGCCCCGGGTGCCCGCGAGCGCCCTCGCCGAGGCCCTCGCGGCCGACCCCGGACCGGTCCTCGCCGCCTTCGGAGCCCGGCTGGACGGCATCGGCGAGGCCCCCGCCGCCGCCCTGCGGGCGCTCGCCGACGTCGACACGCCCGCGCTCGCCCGCAGGGTCGCCTCCCTCGTCCGCGGATACGTCGCCCGCCACCCGGAGGGCGCCGGACACGTGGCCGCCTTCGTCGACCGGCGCTTCGAGTACGGCCCGGCCGCCCGAGCCGTCCTCTTCCCCCTGGTCTCCGGCCTGATCCGGGGCCGCCCCGCCCGGGTCCGCCGCGCCCTGGCCCCGGTGCTCGCCGCGCCCGGCACCGGAGCCTCCCGCCATCTGCGGGCCGAACTCCTCGACGTCCTCCTGGAGCACGAGCGGTACGAGGCCGAGACGGGGGAGTTCACCGTCCTGGACGCCCTCCTGGAGGCCGCCGCGGAGGGCGCGGAGCGGCGCAGCGAGCCGCGCACCCGGGCCCTCACCCACCGCGTCGGCGGCCTGTGGGCCCGGACCCCCGACGGCGCGCGGCTGCTCGACCCGGCCCTCGCGGGACACGTCGGCGCGTGGCCCGCGTTCGCCACGCTGCTCGCCCGCTGGACGGTCGGCGACCCCGCCGAGTGGGCTCCGCTGCTCGGTCCGGAGACCCTCCGGGCCCTGCGGACGCACGGCACTTCCATGCCGATGCGAACCGACGGCCGTGGGCATGGCAGTCTTAGACCTGCGTAATCGGCGAACAGGCGGACGAGGAGCGGTCACAGTGCAGCGCTGGCGTGGCTTGGAGGACATCCCCCAGGACTGGGGGCGCAGCGTCGTCACCATCGGCTCCTACGACGGTGTGCACCGCGGGCACCAGCTGATCATCGGGCGGGCCGTCGAGCGCGCCCGGGAACTCGGCGTCCCCTCCGTGGTGGTCACCTTCGACCCCCACCCCTCCGAGGTCGTGCGGCCCGGCAGTCACCCGCCGCTGCTCGCCCCGCACCACCGGCGTGCCGAGCTGGTGTCCGGCCTGGGCGTGGACGCGGTGCTCGTGCTGCCGTTCACCGCCGAGTTCTCCCAGCTGTCCCCGGCCGACTTCATCGTCAAGGTGCTCGTCGACAAGCTGCACGCGAAGGCCGTCATCGAGGGCCCCAACTTCCGCTTCGGACACCGGGCCGCCGGCAACGTCGCCTTCCTCTCCGAGCTCGGCGCCACCTACGACTACGAGGTCGAGGTCATCGACCTGTACGTCAGCGGTACGGCGGGCGGCGGCGACCCCTTCTCCTCCACCCTCACCCGCCGGCTGGTCGCCGAGGGCGACATGGCCGGGGCCGGCGAGATCCTCGGCCGTCCGCACCGGGTCGAGGGCATCGTCGTCCGCGGCGCGCAGCGCGGCCGCGAGCTCGGCTTCCCGACGGCCAACGTCGAGACGCTGCCGCACACCGCCATCCCGGCCGACGGCGTCTACGCCGGCTGGCTGACGGCCGACGGGGAGCGGATGCCGGCGGCCATCTCGGTCGGCACGAACCCGCAGTTCGACGGCACGGAGCGGACGGTGGAGGCGTACGCGATCGACCGCGAGGGCCTCGACCTGTACGGGCTGCACGTCGCGGTGGACTTCCTCGCGTACGTCCGCGGGATGCTCAAGTTCGACACCCTGGACGACCTGCTCGAAGCGATGGCCGGCGACGTGAAGCGCTGCCGGGAGCTGACGGAGGCGTACGACCTGGAGCACCCCCAGGCCGGCTAGGCCGGCCCTTCCGGACCGTGCCCGACCGGCGAGACCCGGAGCAGACCCCCTAGGGCCTGTCGTCAAGCTCCCGTCTGCCCCGCGACGCCTGGCACGCACTCTCGCCGCACCGGGCGAAAGCCCGAGTACGTCCAGTACGAGGGCTTCCTCCCGGCACACCGAGAGCACGCACCAGACGCCGCGGGGCCGCCCTCCGGGCGACGACGGGAGTTTGACGACAGGCCCTAGTCCCGCGCCACCCAGTGGCAGGCCACCTCCTGCTCCCCGCCGCCGCCCAGGACCGGCAGGCTCTCGCCGCGGCAGCGGTCCGCGACCGCCGTCGCCTCGCCCGAGGCGAGGATCTGGCAGCGGGCGTGGAAGCGGCAGCCGGACGGGATGCGGGACGGGTCCGGCGGCTCGCCCGTCAGCACCACCGGAGTGCCCCCGGACTCCGGGAGCACCGACAACAGCGCCTGGGTGTACGGGTGTCGGGGCCGGGTCAGGACGGACTCCACCGTGCCGGTCTCCACGACCCGGCCCAGGTACATCACCGCGACCCGGTCCGCGATGTTCCACGCGAGACCCAGGTCGTGCGTCACCACCAGGGCGGAGAGCCCGAGTTCGTCCCTCAGACGCAGCAGCAGCGCCAGGATCTCGCCCCGTACGGAAGCGTCCAGTGAGGCCACCGGCTCGTCGGCGACGATGAGTTCGGGCTCCAGGACCAGCGCGCCCGCGATGACGACGCGCTGCCGCTGCCCGCCGGACAGCTCGTGCGGGTAGCGCAGGAAGAAGCGCTCCGGCGGGCGCAGCCCCGCCCGCGCGAGGGCCCCGGCGACCGCCTCCCGCTCGTCGCCGGTGTATCCGTGGATCCGCAGGCCCTCCGCGACCGCGTCGTACACGGTGTGCCGGGGGTTCAGCGAGCCGCTCGGGTCCTGGAGGACCAGCTGGGCCCGCTTCCGGTACGCCTTGAGGGCCCCCGCGCCGTACGAGAGCGGCTTCCCGTCGAAGGCGACCGACCCCGACGTGGGCCGCACCAGCCCGAGGAGCGAGCGGGCCAGGGTCGTCTTGCCGCAGCCCGACTCCCCGACGAGGGCCACGATCTCGCCCGCGCCGATGTCCAGGTCCACCCCGTCGACCGCCCGCGCGGGCGGTGCGCCCCGCCGCCCGGGGAAGGTGACGTGCAGCCCCCGCGCCGACAGCAGTGACGCCGCCCTCGTCTCCGTCCGCTCGGCTGCCGTCTCCGTACTCATGACGCGCTCCCCACGTGGACGCAGGCGGCCCGGTGGTCCGGGCCCGCCTCGCGTAGCTCCAGATCGATCTCCCCGCACGCGTCCACCGCCACGGGGCAGCGCGGATGGAAGGTGCAGCCGCCCGGCAGGTCCGCCGGGTCCGGCGGGTCTCCCGGCAGTCCGCGCGGCGCACGCCGGGACGCGAGGTCCCCGACACGCGGGAACGCCGAGGACAGGGCACGGCCGTAGGGGTGCCGGGCGGCCTCGTACACCGCCCGGGCCGGACCCTCCTCGACGACCCGGCCCGCGTACATGACGGCCAGCCGGTCACAGGTGTCGGCGAGGACCGCGAGGTCGTGGCTGATCATCAGCAGGCTGATGGACTGCTCGGCGACGAGTCGCTCGATCAGCCGGAGGATCTGCGCCTGGATCATCACGTCGAGCGCGGTGGTCGGCTCGTCCGCGACGATCAGCCGCGGATCGCAGGCCAGCGCCATCGCGATCATCACCCGTTGCCGCTGGCCGCCGGAGAGCTCGTGGGGATAGGCGGCGGCGCGCGCGGCGGGCAGACCGACGTGTTCGAGCAGCTCGCCGACCTTCCTGCGGGCCGCCGCCGGGGTCGCCCGGCCGTGGACCAGCAGCGGTTCGGCGATCTGGTCCCCGATCCGGTGCACGGCGTTGAGCGAGTGCATCGCGCCCTGGAAGACGATCGACGCTCCGGCCCAGCGCACGGCCCTCAGACGGCCCCACTTCATGGCGAGGACGTCGTCGCCGTCGAGCAGGATCCGCCCCTCGATCCGCGCCGACGCCGGAAGCAGGCGCAGCAGCGCGAGGGCGAGCGTGGACTTGCCGCAGCCGGACTCGCCCGCCACACCCAGCTTGCGGCCGGGTTCCAGGGTCAGGTCGACCCCGCGCACGGCGGGCACGGCGGCCGCGCCCGACCCGTACGTCACCCTGAGGTCCCGTACCTCCAGGAGGTTCCGCGCGGTCATCGGCTGACCCCCAGCTTCGGATTGAGCACGGACTCGACCGCCCGGCCGCACAGGGTGAACGCCAGCGCGACCAGGGCGATGGCGATGCCGGGCGGTGCCAGGTACCACCAGTGCCCGGAGGAGACCGCGCCGGCCTCGCGGGCGTCCTGCAGCATGCCGCCCCAGGAGACCACCGTCGGGTCGCCGAGCCCGAGGAAGGCGAGGGTCGCCTCGGTGAGGATGGCGGTCGAGATGCCGAGCGTGGTCTGCGCGAGCACCAGCGGCATCACGTTCGGCAGCACGTGCCTGGTCATGACGTGCCCGTGGCCGCCGCCGAGCGCGGTCGCCCGTTCGATGTACGGGCGGGACTCGACGGCGATGGTCTGGGCCCGCACCAGGCGGGCCGTGGTCGGCCAGGAGGTCACCCCGATGGCCAGGACGACCGTCCACATCGACCGGGACATGACGGTGGCGAGCACGATCGCGAGGACCAGGGTCGGCATCACCAGGAACCAGTCGGTGATCCGCATGACGACGGTCGAGAACCAGCCGCCGTAGTGCCCGGCGATGATCCCCACGAGGGTGCCGATGGCGACGGAGAGCGCCGCCGCCAGCAGTCCGACGAGCAGCGAGATCCGCGCCCCCCAGATCAGCAGGCCGAGCAGCGAGCGCCCGAACTGGTCGGTCCCCAGGGGGAATTCGGCACTCGGAGATTCCAGGGCGGTGCCTGGAGCCTGGGTCACGGACTGCACGTCGGCACCGACGGTCAGCGGGGCGGTCAGCGCGAGAAGCGCGATGACGGCGAGCCCGGCGAGGCCGAGGAGTCCGGCGCGGTGGGTGCGGTACGCCTTCCAGAAGCGGGACACCGAGCCGCGGCGGCGTTCCCATCGCAGCGAGGCGGCCGACGGCAGGGTCGGCTCGGTCGTGGTCATCGGCCCACCCGGGGGTCGAGCAGCGGATACAGCAGGTCGGCGATCAGGTTCATCAGGATCATCGCTCCGGCGAAGACCACGAACAGGCCCTGGACGAGCGGCAGGTCGGGCACGCTCAGGGCCTGGTAGAAGAGCCCGCCGAGCCCCGGCCAGGAGAACACCGTCTCCACCAGGATCGAACCGGCCGCCACATGGCCCAGGTTGATGAAGATCATGGTCACGGTCGGCAGGAGGGCGTTCGGCACGGCGTGCCGGCGCCGCACGTCGTCGTCGCGCAGCCCCTTCGCGCGCGCCGTCGTCAGATAGTCGCCGCCCATCTCGTCGAGGAGCGAGGAGCGCATCACGAGCAGGGTCTGCGCGTATCCGACGGCCACGAGTGTGACGACCGGCAGGACGAGGTGGTGGGCGACGTCGAGGACGTGGGCGAAGCCGGTCTCGCCGGTGCCCGACTCCATGCCGCCGGTCGGGAAGAGGCCCGGGACCGGGCCGATGCCGACCGAGAACACGATGATGAGCAGCAGCCCCAGCCAGAAGGAGGGCACCGACCAGAGCGTCAGCGCGATCCCGGTGTTCAGCTTGTCGCCGAGCCCGCCGTGGCGCCAGGCCGAGCGGGTGCCGAGCCAGAGTCCGAGCATCGAGTAGATCACCACGGCGACACCGGTGAGCAGCAGCGTCGCGGGCAGCTTCTCCGCGATGAGGTCGCCGACCGGGGCGCGGAACTGGAACGAGGTGCCGAAGTCGCCGCTCAGCGCCTTGGCGCAGTAGTCGGTGAACTGCTGCCACAGCGGCAGGTCGAGGCCGAACTGACGCCGCAGCGTGGCAAGTTGTTCGGCGGAGGTGGGCACGCCGTGTGTCATCGCCTTCACCGGGTCGCCGGGGATGATCCGGAACAGGAAGAAGCTGGTGACGAGGACGGCGAAGAGGGAGACGAGCGCGCCGCCCAGCTTGCCCGCCGCGTGGCGGAGATAGCCGAGGGAGGAACCGGTGCGGGGTGCGCCGTCCGTGGCGCGGGCCTCTTCGGCCCGCACCACGTCGGCGGGGGTGCTCGCGGTCGTCACCGACTACTCGCGGTCGTCGGCGGTGGTACGACGGCGACGGGCGGTCCAGACGCCCACGGCGACGAGGACGAGCGCGACGGGGCCGAGGACCAGCCAGAGGGCCGTCGATGAGCCGGAGTCGTCGCCGCCGGACGCGGAGGCCGTGGGCGTGGCCGACCACCAGCTCCAGTAGCCGTCCTGGCCCCAGAGGTTTCCGGCGGCCTCGGGCATGGTCGTGATGGACGCGATCTGGTCCGTGCGGTACGCCTCGAGGGCGTTCGGGTAGGCCATGATGTTCATGTACCCCGTGTCGTACAGCCGGGACTGCATCCGCTTCACCAGATCCGCCCGCTTGGCGGTGTCGTACTCCACCGCCTGCTGCGCGTAGAGCCCGTCGAACTCCTTGTCGCAGATGAAGTTGTCGGTGGCCCCGGAGTCCTTCGGCGTCGCGGGGAGCGTGCCGCAGGTGTGGATCGACAGGACGTAGTCCGGGTCGGGGTTGACCGACCAGCCGTCGAACGCGAGGTCGTAGTCACCCTTGACCCACGGGTCCGAGACGCTGTCGAGGCAGTCGACCTTCAGGCCGATGCCCAGCTCGCCCCACCACTCCTGGAGGTACTTGCCGACCGCCTTGTCGTTCGGGTCGGTGGCGTGACAGAGGATCCGGAAGTCCAGCGGCCTGCCGTCCTTGCCGACCCGCTTGCCGTCGGCGTTCTTCCGGTAGCCGGCCGCGTCGAGGACCTTCGCGGCGGCGGCGGGGTCGTACGCGCGCTTCTGGGCGTCCCCGGGCTTCCAGTAGTACGAGCCGAAGCGCGGCGGGATGTAGCCCTCGCCCTCGACCGCGTGACCCTGGAAGACCTTGTCGACGAGGGTGGTCCGGTCGACCGCGAGGAAGAGCGCCTTGCGCACCTCGGGGTCGAGCAGCGCCTTGTGGCCGTTGCCGAAGGCCTTGCCGTCCTGGGCCTTCGCGCCCGGGTTGGTGGCGATGGCGTAGAAGCGCCGGCCGGGGGCGTCGTTGACCTTGACGTCCTTCTGGGTCTTCAGCGCGGCGGCCTGGGCCGGCGTCAGGTTCGGTACGAAGGACACCTCGCCCTTCTGGAGGGCGGCGACGGCGGCGTCCCCGTCCTTGTAGTACTTGAAGACCAGCTCGTCGAACTTGGGCGCGCCCCGCCAGAACGTCTTGTTCGGCTTGAGCTTGATGTACTGGTCGACCTTGAAGTCCGTGATGACGAACGGACCGTTGCCCACGATGGGGAACTGCTTGTCGTTGTTGAACTTGGAGAAGTCGCCGACCTTCTCCCAGACGTGCTTCGGCACGATCGGCACGTCGAGCGCGGTCATGGTGGCCTGCGGCTTCTTGAGCCGGATGACGAGCGTCTTCGGGTCGGGTGCGGTGACCTGTGCGAAGTTCGCCGTGAAGCTGCCGTTGGCGGTGGCGGCGTTCGGGTCGGTCATCATCTTGTTGAAGGTCCAGGCCGCGTCCTCGGCGGTGGCCGGCTGCCCGTCGGACCACTTCGAGTTCTCGCGGATCGTGTACGTCCACGTCAGCTTGTCCGCCGAGGGGGTCCACGCCGTCGCCAGGCCCGGGACCGTCCGGGCGTCCTTGGCGTCGTAGTTGGTGAGGTACTCGTACGCCAGCCGGTGGATGCTGGTAGAGGTGAGCTTCTGGGCGAGGAACGGGCTCAGCGAGTCGATGCTCTGCGAGACGGCGACGGTGAGCGTGTTGCCCGGGGACTTGTCGTCCTCCGCGGCGGCGGTACCGGGGACGGCCACGAGCGAGACGGCGGTGACACCGGAGGCGAGCAGCAGACGGAGCGCTCTGCGGGTGGGGGTGTGACGGGGCGGAACCTTCGTGACCATGACCATGAGACGTGACCTCGCGTCGGGGGATCTGTCGTGGATCTTGGGCTGACGGGGAGTGAAGCGAAGGTTTATCAGCGGTGGTCTGCCGTCGTCAACGATCCCTCAAACCCCTTGTGGGCTGCGGGAATGCCAAAAGGCCCCGTACCGGTGAACCGGTACGGGGCCTCATTGGTCTACTCCTGTGACGCCTTACTGCTGAGGGGCTGGCGGAGCCTGCGGAGGCTGCTCCTGGGACCAGTTCGGCGGCGGGACCTGCGCCTGTCCCTGGTCATGACCCTGCGGCTGCCCCTGGCCGTGCTCGTGTGGATCCGCCTGCGGAGGCAACGGCTGCCCCGGCTGCGGCTGCTGCCAGCCCTGCGGCATACCGGGCTGGCCGGGCTGCGCCCCGTACGGCTGTCCGGGCGCGGGCGGTGCTCCGTACGGCTGACCCGGCGCGGGCTGCCCCGGCATCGGCTGCTGCCCCGGCATGGGCTGCGCGCCGTACGGCTGTCCGGGCGCGGGCGGCGCGCCGTACGGCTGTCCCGGCGCCGGCTGCTGACCGTACGGCTGCTGCGGCGGGTACGGCTGACCGGGCGGCTGCTGTCCGGGCACCGGCTGCCCGGGGACCGGCTGGCCGGGCAGGGGCTGGGCCCCGTACGGCTGCCCCGGTACGGGCTGACCGGGAGCGAACTGACCCGGCACCGGCTGACCGGGCATCGGCTGACCGGGCATCTGGTGGCCCGGCATCGGCGGGGCCATGTGCGGCGGCAGCGCGCCCTGGCCGTCGCCGGTCCACAGGCCCTGCGCCTGCTGCGCCCGTACGAAGTCCTCGGCCACCATCGCCGAGAGATGGAAGTACGCCTCCCGGGTCTTCGGGCGCATCATGTCGAGGTCCACCTCGGCGCCGGCCGACAGGTGCTCGTCGAAGGGCACGACCACGACGCCGCGGCAGCGGGTCTGGAAGTGCTGCACGATGTCCTCGACCTTGATCATCTTGCCGGTCTCGCGGACCCCGGAGATGACCGTGATGGAGCGCTGTACCAGGTCCGCGTAGCCGTGCGCGGAGAGCCAGTCCAGCGTCGTCGACGCGCTGGACGCGCCGTCCACGGAGGGCGTGGAGATGATGATCAGCTGATCGGCGAGGTCGAGCACCCCGCGCATCGCGCTGTACAGCAGACCCGTGCCCGAGTCCGTGAGGATGATCGGGTACTGCTTGCCCAGGACGTCGATGGCCCGCCGGTAGTCCTCGTCGTTGAACGTCGTCGAGACCGCCGGGTCCACGTCGTTGGCGAGGATCTCCAGACCGGACGGCGCCTGCGAGGTGAACCGGCGGATGTCCATGTACGAGTGCAGGTACGGGATCGCCTGCACCAGGTCACGGATGGTCGCCCCGGTCTCGCGCCGCACCCGTCGGCCCAGCGTGCCGGCGTCCGGGTTGGCGTCGATGGCCAGGATCTTGTCCTGCCGCTCCGTCGCGAGCGTCGCGCCGAGCGCGGTGGTCGTGGTGGTCTTGCCGACACCGCCCTTGAGCGAGATGACCGCGATCCGGTAGCAGGAGAGGACGGGGGTCCGGATCAGCTCCAGCTTGCGCTGCCGCTCCGCCTCCTCCTTCTTGCCGCCGAGCTTGAAGCGGGCGGCGGCGCCGCCGGGCGTCCGGCTGGACTTGGGCTTCTGCTTGTTGTTCCGCAGGAGACGGTCGGAGGACAGCTCGACGGCCGCGTTGTAGCCGAGCGGGGCGCCCGGCACGGACCGCTCCCGCTGGTCGTGCGTCACGGGCGAGGGCCAGGCGGCCCCGGTCCGCGGGTCGACCGGCTGCCCGTCGTGCGGCGGCTGGGGGGCCGGGGCCTGCGGGGGTACGGCGGCGGGGTGCGGGTAGCCGTAACCGCCCTGGGCCTGCGGCGGCACGCCACCGGGGACCCCGGGCTGTCCCCCCGGACCCTGCGGGTAGCCGTAACCGGCCTGCGGCGGAGGCGTCGCCCCGGGCTGCGGGAAGCCGTAGCCGCCCTGGGGGGCCGGAGCCGGGGGCTGGGTGGCCTGGGGAGCGTGCGGAGCCTGGGGGTAGCCGTAACCGCCGGGGGCCGGGGGCTGGTCGTGCGGCGCCTGCTGGGCGTGCGGAGCCTGCGCGGCCTGCGGGTAGCCGTACGCGCCGGGCGCCTGGGCCTGCGGCGGGACGGGGCCGGGTGCGCCCGGCGTCGCGGGCGGCGGCCAGGCGGCGGCGGGCGGCAACGGAGCGGCCTGCGGCTGCGCACCCGGCTGCGCGGGCCACTGCTGGGCCGGCCCGGGAGCGGCCGGCTGGAACGACGGCGGCAGCGGCGGCAGGCCGGCGCCCGCCTGCGGTCCGGCGGCCGGGAAGGGCTGCCCCGGCACGGGGGCGTGAGGCGGAGCGGCACCGGGGTACGGACCGGGAGCCGGGTCGGGGGCGAAACCCTGCGGAGCGGCGTCGGCCGGCGGGTAGGAGACGGGCGCCATCGGCTCCGTCAGCGCCTCGGGAGCGGCCGCGACGGGGTCCGGCAGCGCCGCGTCACCGGAGGCGTCCGCGGGTACGGCGTCGGTGACCGGTGCGGAGTCCGCCTCGGCGCCCTCCGGGCCCGGGTCGGTGTCCGCCGCGGAGTCGGCGACCCGGTCGGGCGCGGCCTCGTCGTGGGCGTCGGGTGCCTCCGCCGCTTCGGGTGCCTCGGGGGACGTGGCGGAGAGGGCATCCTCCGTGCCGGAGTCCGTCGGGTCCGCCGCCTCGGCGTCGGACGCCGGGGTCTCGGCCGGTGCACTGTCGTCGGCGGGTGCTGCCGGCTTCTCGGGACCCGCCGCGGGCGTCGCCGGGGAGGCCGCGGCGGCCTCCGCCGCACGCTCCGCGATCTCGCGCTGGAGGGCGGCGGGGGAGAAGCGCATGGTCGAGCCGCTCTCGACGTCCCCGCCCCCGAACGGCGCCGCGGGCGCGGGCGCGGCGGCACCCGGTAGCGGTGCCGGCGGGGGATAGGCACCCGGCACCGGGGCGTCGGGAGCCGCGACGACAGGGGGCGTGACCACGGGAGGCGCGACGACGGGGGGTGTGACGACCGGGGGTGCGGCGACCGGGGGTGTGGCGAGCGGAGGGGCGGCCACCGGGGGCGTCACCGCGGGAGGCGGCGTGACAGCCGGAGGCCCGGCCACGGGAGGCATCCCGACCGGAGGCATCCCCGCCGTCGGCACCTGCCCGGCGGCGGGAGGCGGTGTGCCCATCGCGGGCGCACCCGCCCCGGGCATGCCCGTCACCGGCGTGCCCGCCGCCGGAGTACCCGCCACGGGCGTACCCCCGGCCGGCGTGCCCATCGCGGGCGCTCCCGCGTTCCAGCTCGGCTCGAAACCGCTGCCCGCCGGGAGGCCCGGGACCGGGACGGGGGCTCCGCTCGGCGGCGGGGGAGTGGCACCGCCGGCCCCCGCACCGCCCGACGCGTTCTGCGTGTACCAGGCCGGCGGGGTGTAGTCGATGGTGAACTCACCCGTCATCTCGGCGGGATCCGCGTCGGACTGATCGTCGGCGGGCGGACTCCAACCCCCGTGGATCTCGTCGCGATCGCCGTTCACTTTGCCTCCTGGTGTGGTCGAGCACCCTTGTGCCGTTGTGGGCGGGGCTCTTCCACCCTAATCGGCGCGGGCAACCCCCGGGCAGGCCCGACGGCCCCTCCGCGCCCGACCCCATGACCCGGTCCGGTCGCCAAGTGACCTGACCGCGTCGCTGAGTGAGAACCCCGACCGTTCAAAACGGTGTAAAAACGGACGTAGTTGAACGACTTCATGCCGTTCCGTGCCGTTCAGTCCATCCTGCGCGCGGCGCCCAACAATCCGGTCTCGGCGTCGGTGCCCTGCGTCATGACGAACTGGCGGTCGCTCGGGGTGCACCAGAGCGTCACTCCGTCCGCGAGCGTGGAGAGCGCCTCGTACTCGTGGCGCGGCAGGCTCATGATGCGGCCGATCTGCGTGGCCTCGTCGGGCGAGACCCGCTGGACGCCGACCAGCGAGGACTTCTCCAGGAGCCGGGGCGCGACCGGGCTCAGATAGGGCAGCAGCGTGACCACCGACTGCCAGGGCGCCGACACGACACGGCCGCGCGGCGGCCGCATGCCGCAGTCGCGGATCACGACCACCGGGCTGCCCGCGGAGGCTCCCTGCGGCGGCACACGGCCCACGTCATGCAGCGCGATGCACGGCTGGCCGCCGCCGGCGGCCTGCGCGAGCGCCGTCCAGGCCTGCGCGCGGCCCGTCTCGACCGCCACCCGGGCGCCCGTCGCGGCGGCCCGGAGGGCCAGCACCTGGGCGGTCCACAGACCGCCGATGAGCGTGATGTCGTACGGCACGGGCCGGTTGATGCCGAGCACGGCGGGCCGGCTCTCGGCGTCGACGCCGATCACCATGCCGTCGTCGCCGACCGGCAGGGCCAGAGCCTCGAGTTGGTCGAGGGGGACGGCGTGCCGGTCGCGGCGGGGCCCGACGAGCCCGAATCCGAAGCGGGGCTTCACGGCCCGGCCCGTACCCCGGGAGCCGGTGCCCCGGGAGGAGGCCCGGCCGGTGCCACCGGCACCCGGACGGGCCGGCGTACCGAAGGAGGAGGAAGAGGAGGAGGCGGCGTGGGACATCAGCGCGCACCCCCCAGCGGAAGCGTCGCGAGGATGCCCGGCACCTGTTCACGGTCGAGTCGCACGAGTCCCGTCCTCACCCCGCGCGCGGCGCGCTCCAGTTCGTGCCGTGCGGCGACCAGTTCCTCGTCGCTGCGCCCGGTGATCCGTACGTGTCCGGCCACCGTCACCTCCTGCCGGTCCCCGCCGCTCAGCGTCAGGCTGAACGTCGTCGCGAGCGCGGGCAGCGAGGTCAGCAGGGCCACCAGCTGCGGCATCGAGGCCCCCGAGCCGCCCTGCCCGCCGAGCTGGGGCCAGCGCCCCACCCAGTACGTCGTGTGCCGCCGGTCGTCCACCCGCCAGGTCCGCGCGGTCTCCTGGGTCCGGCGGCTCTGTGTCTGCCCCCGGCCCGCCTGCGCTATCGCCATCGGGCTGGCGCAGGTCGAGGTGGCGAGCGCCGAGACGAGTTCCTGCTCCGTGAGCACGCTCGCCGCGAACCCGGCGCCCGCCAGCCGGCTCGCCAGCTGGTCCGCCGCCCGCACCACGCACTTCTGCGCGCCCTTGAGGCCGCCGCCGCGCGCGGATACGGCCTCCGGGCAGAGTTCGGGGTCGAGTTTGAGCGCGATCCAGGTGATGCGAACGGCGGGCGAACCCGTCTGCGCCTGGAGCGGCCCGTAGTTGCGCGCGGCCATCGACTGCGCGGGCAGGTGCGGCGCGGGAGCGGGCTGCGTGTGCTGCACGATCTGCGCCGACTCCAGGCGGATGCCGTCCACGCTCAGGACGTCCCGGACGAGTCCGACGGGCAGCGGCGCGGCCGCGCGGTCCGGGCGCAGCGCCGTGCCCTCCGCCTCGACCCGCAGGACCGCCGTCAGGAAGGTGCCGTCGCCGATCATCCCGACCGGCCGGCGGTCACGATCGCTGTACGCGTAGGTCCGCAGGGCCGGGTCGCACTCGACGACCGGCGCGAGCCCCGGCTCGGTGCCCTCGGGCACCGTGAAGGAGGACGCCTTGCGGGTGCGCGTGCGCAGCGCCAAGAACGTTCCGAGCCACTCGGGAAGCGAGCGGCGGTGCCGACGGACGACCGCCATCAGCAGGAGTACGACGGCGACCACGCCCGCGGGGACCATCAGCATCGGCTCGACGACCCAGGCGACGAGCATCAGTGCCGCCGCCACCTCGATCAGTACGAGCTGTTGCAACTGGAACGAACCGAAGTGTCCCGGGCGCGCCTGGAGCTTCGGCGAGACCGAGGAAACAGGCCCCGTGGACGGGGGTGCTGGGGCGGTGGCCGCGGCGGGCCGCGTCCGCGTCGCGGAAACCATGATGGAGAATCCCCCTCAATTCATCCCGATCACCCTGGCCCGCCAGGGCTTTGGCGGCCGGATCACCCTACCCGCCCCACGAACCCCACGGGACAGCAGGCATAGTAGGGGGCCGGTCCGACAGCCGGGGCCCGGGTGTCACCTCCCCCGGCTCCCGCGCGAAGATCGCGCCTGACGAGAATGGGGACTCATGGCATCGCGGCGGGACGAGCTCAACGCGTACACCTTTGCGAAGAAGCGCACGGTGGCGGCATTCCTCCAACCCTCGCCCTCCGGTACGGAGGAGGGGGCACCGAAGCCGCTGCGCGCGGTCCTTCCGGGGCTGATCGTCGCCGCGCTCGTGGTGGCCGGCTTCGGCGCCTGGGGCATGTTCAAGCCGCAGGCCCCCAAGGGCTGGGACACCCCCGGCACCCGGGTCATCGTCGGCAAGCAGTCGACCACCCGGTACGTGATCCTGCAGACGGGCAAGGACAAGGACGCCAAGACCCTGCTCCACCCCGTGCTCAACCTCGCCTCCGCACGGCTCCTCCTCGACCCCGAGCAGTTCCAGGTCGTCCAGGTCGCGGACGAGACGCTCGACAGCGGCAAGGGCACGCCGCCGCGCGGCCCGATCCTCGGCATCCCGTACGCCCCCGACCGGCTGCCCAGTGCGGACGAGGCGGGCAAGGCGAAGCGCTGGGCGGTCTGCGAGCAGCCCGGCGGCGGCGCGGGCGCCAGCGTCCAGAAGGCGACCTTCCTCTTCGCCGAGCGGGACCTGAAGCTCACCGAGGACGGCCACCGGCTCAAGGACGGCGAGGTCCTGTACGTCAGGGGGCAGACCGGCGCGGCCCAGTTCCTCGTCGACCACACCGGCACCAAGTACCCGCTGAAGACGGAGACCACCGGACTTCTCACCGCGCTCTTCGGCCTCCACGAGGAGCCGCAGCCGGTCACCGACGACTGGCTCGCCACGCTGAAGACCGGCGACCCGATCGACTTCCCGCGCATCGAGAGCGACCAGGTCGGCCGCACCACCGAGATCCCGGGCTCGACCCTGTCCGAGACCGAGAGCCGGATCGGCAACGTCCTCGTCGCGCCGACCGGCTCGGGGCCCCAGCACTACGTCGTCCTCGCCGGCAAGGTGCAGCCGGTCACGCCGTTCACCGCCTGGCTGCTCATCAACTCCCCGCAGACCAGCTCCCTCGACATGGACGGCAAGGCCACCCCCGCCAACGCCTCCGACTTCGTCCCCGACCCGACCGTCTTCCACGCCGGCGCGAACTGGCCGAAGGCGAGGTCCAAGAAGGCCAACTCCGTCGCGGGCACCGAAGCCCGCGACACCGTCTGCAGCGTCCTCACCCACGTCGGCGAACAGGGCCAGACGACCCTCACGACCTGGGCCGGTCCCCAGTACCCCGCCGACATCAGCGCGGGCGGCAGCAGCACGTACGTCACCCCCGGCACCGGCCTGCTCTACACCCAGATCCAGGGCAAGCAGAAGGCGCCCGGCGGCTCGCTGTTCCTCGTCACCGACACGGGCCTGCGCTACGCGGTCCAGGCCAACGGCGACAGTGATTCCGCCCGTTCCGAGATCGGCACCGGGGCCAAGGACAAGCCGACCGACGGGCGCCCGGAACCCAGCGACGCCCAGAAGCGTCTCGGCTACGAGAAGGTCGTGCCGGCCCGGGTCCCCATCGAATGGTCCGAGTTCCTTTCGAAGGGCCCCCGGCTCGATGCCAACAGCGCGCGTCAGCCGCAGGGTTCCTAGGGGGTGGCACCGGTGACGAAGAACCACCGCGCGACGACCCGCGGCGTGTCCCGCACGCCGTCCCCCACACCGTCCCGGATCTCGTCCCGCACGGCAGCGCTGCTGACGGCGGGCGCCCTCACCGCGCTGCTCGCGGCCCCCGGCGCGGCCTCGGCCGCGGCGGAGCCCCGTGACGCTCCCGGCGGCGGCCCGGTCCTCGACGGCAGCGGCGAGTGCACCTTCCCCATGAAGAAGCAGATCGCGGACATCCCCTGGCCGCTCCAGCGGGTCCTCCTCGACGAGCTGTGGCAGGACACCAAGGGCAAGGGCGTCCGGGTCGCGGTCATCGACACGGGCGTCGACGACGTCAACCCCCAGCTGCGGACGGCCGTCGACGTCAAGGCCGGCAAGGACTACCTCAAGCCCGACAAGGAGAACCCCGGCTTCGGCGACGAGCAGCGCGGCAAGACCGACGGCACCGTCGACCAGGTCGGCCACGGCACCAAGGTCGCCGGCATCATCGCCGCCCGCCCCCGCCAGGGCACGGGGTTCGTCGGGCTCGCGCCCGAGGCGACGATCATCCCGATCCGGCAGAACGACGAGAAGAACAGCGGCAAGTCCGACACGATGGCGCAGGCCATCAAGTGGGCCGTCGACAAGGGCGCCCACGTCATCAACATCTCGCAGGACACCACCCAGCCGCTCGGCCCCGACTCGCCGATGGCCAAGGCGGTCGCCGACGCGATCAGGAAGGACGTCGTCGTCGTCGCCTCCGCCGGCAACGACGGCATGGACGGCAGTTTCAAGAAGACCTACCCGGCCGCCTTCCCCGGCGTCCTCGCCGTCGCCTCCTCCGACCGGAACAACGAGCGCGCCGCCTTCTCCCAGGCCGGCGACTTCGTCGGGGTCGCCGCACCCGGCGTCGACGTCGTCTCCACGGTCCCCGGCGGCGGCCAGTGCGTCGACAACGGCACCAGCTTCTCCGCGCCGTACGTCGCCGGTGTCGCCGCCCTGCTCCGCGCCGAGCACAAGGACTGGAGCGCGGCCCAGATCGTCGCCCGGATCGAGCAGACGGCCGTCCGCTCGGTCGACGGACGCGACAACTACGTCGGTTGGGGTGTGGTCGACCCGGTGCGGGCGCTCGCCGACACCCCGGGGACGCCGCCCACGGCGCCCACGCCCGACCCGCGGCCGCCCAGGCCGGCGGCTCCCGAGCCGGCGGCCCTGTCGCTGTCGGAGACGCCCCAGGAGCGCTCCGAACGGCTCGCCACCTACACGTTGGGGATCGGTGTCGTCCTGGTGGCCGTGGTCGCCGGGACCGCCACCGTGATCCGCGACAGCCGACGTCGGAGGGGGGCTCGTTGACCGGCGTGTCGGTCAAGTATCCCGACCCTCCTTTGCAGTTGGAACTGCCGCCGTCAATGGCTAAAGTGACCGCTGGGCGCACGGCAGTGCGATCCCAGCACGGGGGCGGCATCAGAAGATTCCCGTCCGCATCACGACCGGATGGCCCGACGGCCCCGCCGTCGACGTCACCGAAGGAAGAAGGGGCAAGATGTCGAAAGACCTGAACGTAACCAGTGCCGAACAAGTCAAGCTCGCCGGCCGGATCCAGGACTTCTCCGACGAGCTGCAGTCCCGCATCACGTCCCTCAACAGCGTGGTGGACCGCGTTCAGGCGGGCTGGCAGGGTGCTGCGAGCAAGGAGTACGACCGGGTCCAGAACGACCTGAACCAGCGGCTGCGCAGCATGCGCCAGGAGCTCTCGAACCTCGAAGAGATGATGCGCATGAGCGCCGACGGGTTCTCGCGCGAGGAGGAGGACCGTCTGCGGTCCTTCCGCTCGATGGACACCGGCGGCGGTGCCGGCGGCGGCGGCAACCAGAGCGCCATTCTCGGCGTCTGAGCCACTCGACCAGTCCTCCGCGCCACTCTCACTCCAGGAGTCAACACCATGACCACTGCGGTCAATTACGACACCGTGACGCAGGCGGCGGCCGACACCCGCCTGACCTCCACCACCCTCACCCAGAAGCTCGACGACCTCATGGCCGAGGTCAACCGCGTCGCCAACAACTGGGAGGGTGAGGCCAAGATCGCGTACCGCGAGACCCAGGACCGCCTGACCCGCGACATGGCCGGCATGAACCAGGACCTGGCGCGCATCGCCCAGCTCCTCGACGAGTCGGTCATCGGCTACCAGGACACCGACCGGGGCAACGCCGCCCGGTTCCGCATGTGACATCCCGCGGACGTACATGAGGGGGTGGCCCGTCTCCGGACGGGCCACCCCCTCACGCGTGTCCGGGAGCTACCGCAGGTCGAACTCGCCGTCCCTGGCCCCGAGGACGAACGCGTCCCACTCGGCCTTCGTGTACCGGAGCACCGTGTCCTTGTCGAGGGACGAACGCATCGCCACCGCCCCCTCGGGCAGCCGGGCGATCTCCACGCGCTCCTCGTCCGGGCTCGTCCCGGGAGCGCCCTCCCACACGACGCCGGAGATGTCGAGCGCGTACAGCTCGTCCTTCTGACGCTGCTTCTCGGCGGCCAGAGCGGCGTCCGCGGCGCCGTCGGCCCCGGTCGTCCTCGTGTCTGCGTCGGTCATCGGCGCGTTCCCTTCGCGGTGGTACGGCGGTCCCTCCCACAGTAGTGGGACCGCCGTACCCGGTCGGCGGGAATGCCCCCGCCCGTCCGGCCCGCTCCGTCAGTGCTGTTCCGGCAGCCAGCCCAGCTGCACCAGCGGCGCGCCCCGCTTCCGCGACACGAACGTGCCCCGGCCCGGAGGCATCGGCCGCGCCCGGACGTTGCCGAGGATGTCGCCCTCCTGCGGATCGCCGGAGAGGATCACGCCCTGCGCGCCCAGCTCCTTCACGCGCTGCATGAACGGCTCGTACATCGCCCGGGAGGCGCCACCGGCGCTGCGCGCCACGATGAACCGGATGCCGACGTCCCGCGCGAACGGCAGGTTCTCCACCAGGGCCGCCAGCGGGTTCCCCGAGTTGGTCGCCACCAGCTCGAAGTCGTCGACCAGCACGTACAGTTGCGGACCCGTCCACCAGCTGCGGTCGCGCAGCTGCTGCGGTGTGATGTCGGGCTTGGGCGCCCGCTTCGTCATCACCGTGTTGATCGCCTCCATGTGCATCTGCATGGCGGAGGCCATCGGCGCGTACTCCAGGAGGTGCGAGGGCGCGACCGCCTCCAGCATCGTCCGGCGGTAGTCGCCCACCACGATCCGCGCCTGCTCCGGCGTGTAGCGCTCGCACAGCTGCTTGGCGATGAGCCGCAGCAGCGCCGTCTTGCCGGACTCGCTCTCGCCGAAGATCAGGAAGAACGGGTCGGACTCGAAGTCGACGAACACCGGCTCCAGGTTCGTCTCGTCGATGCCGATCGCGATGCCGTGCTGCGGGTACTCGAAGCCCTTCGGCAGCCGCTCCGCGGGCAGCTTGCGCGGCAGCAGCCGAACCGCCGGCGCCGGAGCCCCGGTCCAGGACGCCTGTACCGACCGTACGAAGGCAGCCGTGCCGTCCGACAGGTCGGCGCCCGAGCTCGATCCGTCGATCCGCGGCAGCGCGCCCATGAAGTGCAGCTTCTCGGGCACCTGGCCGCGGCCCGGGACACCGGGCGGCACGTTCGCCGCGACCTTGCGGTCGAACTCGGAGTCCATGACGTCACCGAGCCGCAGTTCGAGCCGGCCCAGCATCTGGTCCTTCAGCGCCGCGCGCACCTCCATGTACCGGGAGGCGGTGATCACCACGTGGATGCCGTAGCCGAGACCGCGCGCGGCGATGTCGGAGACGATCGGCTCCAGCACGTCGTAGTCGTTGCGGAAACCGCCCCAGCCGTCCACTACCAGGAAGACGTCGCCCCAGGCCTCGCCGGGCAGCTCGCCCGCGGCCCGCTTGCGCCGGTAGGTCGCGATCGAGTCGATGGAGTGCGAGCGGAAGAACTCCTCGCGCCGGTTCAGGACGCCCATCACCTCGGCGACCGTACGCCGCACCCGCTCCGGGTCCAGGCGCGACGCCACTCCGCCGACGTGCGGCAGGTCGGCGAGCGACACCATGCCGCCGCCACCGAAGTCCAGGCAGTAGAACTGCACCTCGGCCGGGGTGTGGGTGAGCGCGAACGAGGAGATGAGCGTGCGCATGATCGTCGACTTGCCGGACTGCGGACCACCCACCACCATCATGTGGCCCGCCGCACCGGAGAAGTCCCGGTACAGCACCTCGCGGCGCTGCTCGAACGGCTTGTCGATGAGGCCGAGCGGCACCGTGAGCCCGCCCTGACGCGTGTACTCGGTCGCCGTCAGCCCCCGGTCCGCGGTCTGCGCGAGCCCCGGGAGCAGCTGGTCGAGCGACGGCGCCTGGTCGAGCGGCGGCAGCCACACCTGGTGAGCGGGCACGCCCTGGCCCTCCAGCCGGCGCACGATCACGTCGAGGACGGTGTCCGCGAGCGCGTCGTCCTCCTCCGCCCGCTGCTGCGCGAGGTACGCCGGGTCCGGGGCCGCGTACACGACGGGCACCGGCGCCGCGGTGAACAGCGCGGGACGCCGCTCCACCGGCATGTGCCCGATCTCCAGCCGCGGCCCGCCCGTCCGGTAGGTGCCCGAGACGTACGCCGCCTTGAAGCGGGTCATCTCGTCCGTGCCGAACTTCAGATAGCCCGAACCCGGCACCGAGGGCAGGTGGTACGCGTCCGGCACACCGATCGCCGTACGCGACTCCGCCGCCGAGAAGGTCCGCAGACCGATCCGGTACGAGAGGTACGTGTCCAGGCCGCGCAGCTTGCCCTCCTCCAGGCGCTGCGAGGCGAGCAGCAGATGCACACCCAGGGAGCGGCCGATCCGGCCGATCTGGATGAACATGTCGATGAAGTCCGGCTTGGCGGTGAGGAGTTCGGAGAACTCGTCGATCACGAGCACCAGCGAGGCGAGCGGTTCCAGCGGGGCGCCCGCCGCGCGCGCCTTCTCGTAGTCGTGGATGTTGGCGTAGTTGCCGGCCGACCGCAGCAGCTCCTGCCGTCGCTGCAGCTCACCACGGATCGCGTCACCCATGCGGTCCACGAGCGTCAGGTCGTCCGACAGGTTGGTGATGACCGCCGCCACGTGCGGCATCTGCGACATGCCCGCGAAGGTCGCACCGCCCTTGAAGTCCGCGAGGACGAAGTTCAGCGTCTCCGAGGAGTGCGTCACCGCGAGACCGAGCACCAGCGTCCGCAGCAGCTCCGACTTTCCGGAACCCGTGGCGCCCACGCACAGACCGTGCGGGCCCATGCCCTCCTGCGCGGCCTCCTTGAGGTCGAGCATGACCGGCTGGCCGTCCTCGCCGACACCGATCGGCACCCGGAGGCGCTCGGCCACCGAACGGGGCCGCCAGGTCCGCGCCACGTCCACCGACGCCGCGTCGCCCAGGTTCAGCAGATCCGTGAAGTCCAGATTGGCGAGCAGCGGCTCGTCGTCGTCCCCGCCGCCCATCTTCAGCGGGGCCAGCTGACGGGCCAGCGCCTCCGCGGCCGGCAGCGAAATACCGTCCGGCAGACCCTCGTACGCGAAACCCCCACCCGACTCCAGCCGCAGCCGGCCCGGCCGTACGACCACCGAGAGGCCACCGCGCGGCTCGTCGAGGTCACCGGAGACGACCTCCACGATCGTCACGCCCTGCAGGCCCTCGGCCGCCGCGAGCAGCGAGTCCGGCGGCACCAGACCACCGCGGGTGGAGTCGGAGTCCAGGACCACGACCACGTGCGGCTGGTCGAGCACCGGCTGGTTCTCCCGGGAGAACCGCGGCCGGCCGTCCAGCTTCGAGCGGACCAACTGCTCCAGCTCAGCGAGGTCGTCGCCGAACAGACGCTTCGTACCCGCCCCGTCGACCTGCCCCGGCACCTGTGTGTGCGGAAGCCACTTCGTCCAGTCCCAGCGCTCCTGCGCCGGACGGGCGGCGACCACCGCGAGCATCAGGTCCTCGGGGGAGTGCAGGGTCACCAGCTGCGTCACCAGCGCCCGCGCCGCCGCCTGCGCCGACTCCGGCTCACCGGAGACCGTCACGTGGTAGAACGCCCGCATCGAGACGGCCATCGGCAGCCCGTCCAGCGTGCCGTGCACCGCGAGGAACTGCTGCATCGCACCCGCGCACAGCGGCTCCAGCTCGTCCACCGGAGCCGTGTCCGGCGCCACGAGCGGCGTCGCCAACTGCTGCGCCCCGAGCCCTATCCGCGCCTGCCCGAAGTCGTGGTCGCCGACCCGGCGTTCCCACACCCGGGAGCCCTCGGCCACGACCGACCACAACTGCTCCGGCGACGGGTGCAGATACAACTGCGCGTCCCGCTGCTTGTGGGCCGTGCGCCGGACCGTACGCCGGGTCTGCGCGAGGTATTTGAGGTAGTCGCGGCGGACATCGGACATTTGCCCCTGCGTACCGCGACGGAATCTCACGAACTGGGCGACGGCCATCGCGACCGTCGAGGCGAGCATCAGCGTGCCCATGATCCGCATGATCGGCGACGGCGTCATGAAGAAGAACACCACCGAGGAACCCATGCCGAGCATCGGCAGGAGCTGCATCAACGCCGACTCCTGCTGTCCCCGCGGGAGTTCCGGCGGAGACTCCAGGACCAGTTCCCCACCGGGCACTTCCGGCGGAAGAGACCTCGGCGGGCGTTTGACGACGATCTGGCTCACCGGCGCATCAATCCCTCGTTGGAGGCGGGCTCGTGGCGGGAGCATCCGCCCGGCACCCCTGTCGGCAGCCGGGCACACGGACTTCCCCCATGGGACGGCGATCCTACTTGCAGCCCTCACCCGCCGTCCCCGGTAGGGTGGCGCGCGCATCGTGCGCAACCGCGAATCAGGGGGTCCAGACACGTGAGTACGACCGCAGCGACCGGTTTCTGCCGCGTCACCGTCGTGGCGCCGGACAGTCGCATCGACGTCGCGCTCCCCGAGGACATCGCCGTCGCCGACGTCTACCCGGAGATCCTGCGCCTCACCGGACAGACACAGCCCGCCGGGACGCCCACGGGCTACCACCTGGTCCGCCGGGACGGATCCGTCCTCGACGGGGCCCGCACCCTCGCGGCCCAGCAGGTCCTCGACGGCGAGGTGCTCTCCCTGCGCCCGTTCGCCCAGTCCCTGCCGCCGGCCGTCTACGACGACGTGTCCGACGCCGTCGCCTCCGCCGTCACCCGTGACCGGCACCTGTGGAGCGACGAGCTGCTGCGCGGCGCCGGACTCCTCGGCGGAGTGCTGCTCCTCGTCCTGATGGGCTTCGTGCTCTGGTTCGCCGACCCGGTCCGGCACGACATGCACAGCCTGCCCGGGATCATCGCGGGCGCCGCCGGATTCCTCCTCACCGCCTTCGCGGGAGTACGCGCCCGCGTGTACGGCGACCGGGCCACCGCCGTCGCCCTCGGCCTGGGCGCGCTGCCGCTGCTGCTCATCGCCGGCTCCGGCATCGTCGGCCCCGACGCCGGCCAGGGACCCGGCCGCCTCCAGTTCCTGCTGGGCTGCGTCACCGTCCTGGTCGCCTCGGTCGCGCTCGTCGCGCTCACCCCCAGCGGCGACGCACCCTTCGTCGCCGCCACCTTCCTCGCCACCGTCGGCACCCTCGCGACCTTCGCGGCGATCCTCACCGAGTCCACCGCCACCGAGACGGCCGCCGCCTGCGCCCCCGTCGCCATCGGCCTCGTCGCCTTCCTTCCTGGTCTCTCCGCCCGCTTCGCCCGGCTCCCCATCGGCTACGCCGCCCCCCGCAGCGCCGCCGACGACGAGTTCCACGGCGACCCGCAGCAGCCGTCCGGCGACGACCACCAGCCCGTCGACGGCGAGCGCATCGCGCTCCAGGCCCGCCGCGGCCACGAGATGCTCCTCGGCCTCGTCGGCGGCTGCGCCGCGGTCGTCGTCGGCTCCGCCGCGGTCCTCGGCTTCGCCGGAAACGTCTGGGGCCAGCTCCTCGCCCTCGCCGCCGGCCTGGCGATGCTGCTGCGCGCCCGCCTCTTCCGCTACACCTCGCAGGTCGTCTGCGTCCTGGTCGCCGGCATCGCCGCCATCGCGCTGCTCGTCCTCGGCCTCTCCCTGAACCCGCCGGCGGACCTGGTCAAGGACCTCCTCATGTACGGCGACCGGGGCGGCCTCGACATCCGTACGATCTGGCTCACCGCGTCCGTCGCCGCCGGAGCCGCGCTGATCACCGCGATCGGCCTGATCATCCCGAGGAAGGGCCTCTCCCCGTTCTGGGGCCGCCTCCTCGACCTCGCCGAGGGCTTCGTCCTGCTCTCCCTGGTCCCGCTCTGCCTCGCCGTCCTCGACGTCTTCTCCACCGTCCGGTCCTTGACCAGCAAGTAGAGGTCTGCTCCGGGGGCGCTCCGGCGAGCTGGTACGCTGTGTGACGGCCGTTTGTGTACGCGCTCCCGGAATCCTCTGGAAGCTGCGCCCATCGGACCTTCGCCCGTCGAGTCACGGAAGCTTCCCCTGAGATCAAGACCAGGGGCACTCACGGGCGCACGAATACCTAGAGGAGATCCGCGTGGCTCTCGACGCCGCTGTCAAGAAGCAGATCATGACCGAGTTCGGCACCAAGGAGGGCGACACCGGCTCCCCCGAGGTCCAGGTCGCCATGCTGTCCCGTCGCATCTCGGACCTGACCGAGCACCTCAAGCAGCACAAGCACGACCACCACTCCCGTCGTGGTCTGCTCATCCTGGTCGGCCAGCGCCGCCGCCTGCTGCAGTACCTGGCCAAGAAGGACATCGCGCGCTTCCGTACGCTCGTCGACCGGCTCGGCATCCGCCGCGGTGCGGCCGGCGGCGCCAAGTAAGTCGCCGTTGAGGGAGCGGTTCCCCCTTTCAGGGGGCCGCTCCCTTTGCTGTACGTGCACAAAGTGCGCATCGGCCCGTAGGCTGGTCGCACAACCCCCATAACGACGAGCGAGGAGCCGCCGGCTCGCCGCCGGTCCTCGGTAGTGGCCCCCGGAACGAATCCCCGGGTGCTTCGATCGAAGACCGGCCAGCACCCGAGGCGCGCTTCTCCGCCACCGTCGCACACCGTCCCCGGCCACACGGGCCCCGGACGCAAAGACGAACACGTAGGAGAAACCGCTAGTGGAGAACGAGACCCACTACGCCGAGGCCGTCATCGACAACGGCGCCTTCGGTACCCGCACCATCCGCTTCGAGACCGGCCGTCTGGCCAAGCAGGCCGCCGGCTCCGCCGTCGCCTACCTGGACGACGACACGATGGTCCTTTCGGCGACCACCGCCTCGAAGCGCCCCAAGGACCAGCTCGACTTCTTCCCCCTCACGGTGGACGTCGAGGAGCGGCAGTACGCGGCCGGCAAGATCCCCGGCTCCTTCTTCCGCCGGGAGGGCCGCCCCTCCGAGGACGCGATCCTCACCTGCCGCCTGATCGACCGCCCGCTGCGCCCCTCCTTCAAGAAGGGCCTGCGCAACGAGATCCAGATCGTCGAGACGATCATGGCGCTCAACCCCGACCACCTGTACGACGTGGTCGCGATCAACGCCGCCTCGGCGTCCACGATCCTGGCGGGCCTGCCCTTCTCCGGCCCCATCGGCGCCACCCGCGTCGCCCTGATCAAGGGCCAGTGGGTCGCCTTCCCGACGCACACCGAGCTCGAGGACGCCGTCTTCGACATGGTGGTCGCCGGTCGCGTCCTGGAGGACGGCGACGTCGCGATCATGATGGTCGAGGCCGAGGCCACCGAGAAGACGATCGAGCTCGTCAAGGGCGGCGCCGAGGCGCCGACCGAGGAGGTCGTCGCCGCCGGTCTCGAGGCCGCGAAGCCCTTCATCAAGACCCTCTGCAAGGCCCAGTCGGACCTCGCCGCCAAGGCCGCCAAGCCCACCGGCGAGTTCCCGGTCTTCCTGGACTACCAGGACGACGTCCTGGAGGCGCTCACCGCCGCCGTCAAGGGTGAGCTCTCCAAGGCGCTCACCATCGCCGGCAAGCAGGAGCGCGAGGCCGAGCTCGACCGCATCAAGGAGCTCGCCGCCGAGAAGCTCCTCCCGGCCTTCGAGGGCCGCGAGAAGGAGATCTCGGGCGCCTACCGCGCGCTGACCAAGAAGCTGGTCCGCGAGCGCGTCATCAAGGACAAGGTCCGCATCGACGGCCGTGGCCTCACGGACATCCGTACGCTCGCGGCCGAGGTCGAGGCCATCCCGCGCGTGCACGGCTCGGCGCTGTTCGAGCGTGGCGAGACCCAGATCCTGGGCGTCACCACCCTCAACATGCTCCGCATGGAGCAGCAGCTGGACACCCTCTCCCCGGTGACCCGCAAGCGCTACATGCACAACTACAACTTCCCGCCGTACTCCGTCGGTGAGACCGGCCGCGTGGGCTCGCCCAAGCGCCGCGAGATCGGCCACGGCGCCCTCGCCGAGCGCGCCATCGTGCCGGTCCTGCCGACCCGCGAGGAGTTCCCCTACGCGATCCGTCAGGTGTCCGAGGCCCTCGGCTCCAACGGCTCGACGTCGATGGGCTCGGTCTGCGCCTCCACCATGTCGCTGCTGAACGCCGGTGTGCCGCTCAAGGCCGCCGTCGCCGGTATCGCCATGGGTCTGATCTCCGAGGAGATCGACGGCCAGACGCACTACGTCGCCCTCACCGACATCCTCGGTGCGGAGGACGCCTTCGGCGACATGGACTTCAAGGTCGCCGGCACGAAGCAGTTCGTGACCGCGCTCCAGCTCGACACCAAGCTCGACGGCATCCCCGCCTCGGTCCTGGCCGCCGCGCTGAAGCAGGCCCGCGACGCGCGTCTGCACATCCTCGACGTGATGAACGAGGCGATCGACGTTCCGGACGAGATGTCCCCGAACGCGCCGCGCATCATCACCGTCAAGATCCCGGTGGACAAGATCGGTGAGGTCATCGGCCCCAAGGGCAAGATGATCAACCAGATCCAGGAGGACACCGGCGCCGAGATCACGATCGAGGACGACGGCACCATCTACATCGGTGCCCAGCAGGGCTCGCAGGCCGAGGCCGCCCGCGCCACGATCAACGGCATCGCCAACCCGACCATGCCTGAGGTCGGCGAGCGCTACCTGGGTACGGTCGTCAAGACCACCACCTTCGGTGCCTTCGTCTCCCTGCTCCCGGGCAAGGACGGCCTGCTGCACATCTCGCAGATCCGCAAGCTCGCCGGTGGCAAGCGCGTGGAGAACGTCGAGGACGTGCTCGCGATCGGCTCCAAGGTCCAGGTCGAGATCGCCGAGATCGACCAGCGCGGCAAGCTGTCCCTGATCCCCGTGATCGCGGACGACGAGAACGCCGCCGCCGACGACAAGGGCGACACCGACCAGTGACGTCCCGTAGTCCCCGCGCGACGGCCCGCCCCTCCTCGGAGGGGCGGGCCGTCGCCCGTACCCAAACGCTTCTCCCGGGCAGGGACGGCATCGGCACGGTCCGTCGCACGACCCTCCCCGGCGGCCTCCGGATCGTCACCGAGACCCTTCCGTCCGTGCGCTCCGCCACCTTCGGCATCTGGGCGCACGTCGGATCCCGCGACGAGACCCCGGCGCTCAACGGCGCCACCCACTACCTGGAGCACCTCCTCTTCAAGGGCACCCACAAGCGGTCCGCCCTCGACATCTCCGCCGCGATCGACGCGGTCGGCGGCGAGATGAACGCCTTCACGGCGAAGGAGTACACCTGCTACTACGCCCGGGTCCTCGACACCGACCTGCCGCTGGCGATCGACGTCGTCTGCGACATGCTCACGGGCTCGCTCATCCTCGACGAGGACGTGGACGCCGAGCGCGGCGTCATCCTCGAAGAGATCGCGATGACCGAGGACGACCCCGGTGACGTCGTGCACGAGCTCTTCGCGCAGACGATGTTCGGCGACACCCCGCTGGGCCGCCCGGTCCTCGGCACCGTCGACACCGTCAACGCGCTCAGCCGCGGCCAGATCGCCCGCTTCTACAAGAAGCACTACGACCCGACCCACCTGGTCGTGGCCGCGGCGGGCAACGTCGACCACGCCACGGTGGTACGCCAGGTCCGCCGGGCCTTCGAGAAGGCCGGCGCCCTCACCCGTACCGACGCCGCACCCGTCGCCCCGCGCGACGGCCTGCGCACCCTCCGGACGGCGGGCCGCGTCGAGCTCCTGAACCGCAAGACCGAGCAGGCCCACGTCGTCCTCGGCATGCCGGGTCTGGCCCGCACCGACGAGCGCCGCTGGGCCCTGGGCGTGCTGAACACCGCCCTCGGCGGCGGCATGTCCTCCCGCCTCTTCCAGGAGGTCCGTGAGAAGCGCGGTCTGGCCTACAGCGTGTACTCGTACACCTCGGGCTTCGCCGACTGCGGCCTCTTCGGGGTGTACGCGGGCTGCCGCCCGGGCCAGGTCCACGACGTCCTCAAGATCTGCCGCGACGAGCTCCACAAGGTGGCGTCCGACGGCCTCACGGACGACGAGATCGCCCGCGCCGTCGGCCAGCTCTCCGGTTCCACCGTGCTCGGCCTCGAGGACACCGGCGCGCTGATGAACCGCATCGGCAAGAGCGAGCTGTGCTGGGGCACCCAGATGTCGGTCGACGACATGCTGGACCGGATCGCCGCCGTCACCCCGGACGAGGTCCGGCAGGTCGCCCGCGATGTACTGGACCAGCGGCCCTCGCTCTCGGTGATCGGCCCGCTGAAGGACAAGCAGGCGGACCGCCTCCACCAAGCGGTCTCCTGACCCACGAGTCCCTTTAAGGAAGAGCAATGAGCAAGCTGCGCGTGGCGGTCCTCGGGGCCAAGGGCCGTATCGGCTCCGAGGCCGTGAGGGCCGTCGAGGCCGCCGAGGACATGGAACTGGTCGCGGCCCTCGGCCGTGGGGACGAGCTGACGTCGCTCACCGAGGCGGGCGCCCAGGTGGTCGTCGAGCTGACGACCCCGGCCTCGGTCATGGAGAACCTCGACTTCTGCGTGAGCCACGGCATCCACGCGGTCGTCGGCACCACCGGCTGGAACGAGGAGCGCCTCGCGCAGCTGCGGACCCGGCTCGCCGCCTCCCCGGAGACCGGCGTCCTCATCGCTCCGAACTTCTCCATCGGCGCGGTCCTCACCATGAAGTTCGCCCAGATCGCGGCCCCGTACTTCGAGTCCGTCGAGGTCGTCGAACTGCACCACCCGCACAAGGTGGACGCCCCCTCCGGCACCGCCGCCCGGACGGCCCAGCTGATCGCCTCGGCCCGCGCCCAGGCGGGTCTCGGCCCTCAGCCCGACGCGACCGAGACCGCCCTGGACGGCGCGCGCGGCGCGGACGTCGACGGCGTGCGGGTCCACTCGGTGCGCCTGGCGGGCCTTCTGGCCCACCAGGAGGTGCTGCTCGGCGGCGAGGGCGAGACCCTCACCGTCCGGCACGACTCGCTGCACCACTCCAGCTTCATGCCGGGCATCCTTCTGGGCGCCCGCCGTGTCATCAGCACTCCGGGCCTCACCTTCGGCCTGGAGAACTTCCTGGACCTGGGCTGACGGCGATGGGCGGAAAGATCACGTACGTCTTCCTCTCCACCGTGCTCGTACTCGTCTTCGGAGTGGTGGCGATGGAGGGCGTCCTGCTGCTCCTCACGGGCGAGCCGGCCGCCATGGGCATGGGCGCGGTGGCGTTCCTGCTGCCCGCGGTCGGCGGCTGGTTCCTCTGGAAGAACACCCGGTTCGCCCGTCAGGCGGGCCGCCTCGCCACCGAACTGGAGGCGGAGGGCGGCCTGCCCGTCGACGAGCTGAAGCGCACCGAGGGCGGCCGGATCGACCGCGACTCGGCCGACGAGGTCTTCGCCCGGCGCAAGGCCGAGACGGAGGACACGCCGGACGACTGGCGCTGCTGGTTCCGGCTCGCGGTCGCCTACCACGACGCCCGCGACACCCCGCGGGCCCGGAAGGCGATGCAGCGGGCCATCGCCCTCCACGAAGGGCGTCCGGTCAGCATGTAGCGGGCGGGGTGACGCCGTACTCGGCGTTCCAGGCCTCGACCGTGTCGGCCGCCCGGTCGAAGGCCTCGACACGGGAGAGGAAGTCGGCGTTGTGGTCGGTGAGCAGCATCAGCTCCTCACCGCCCCGCCGGCCGAGCACCAGGGCCTGGCCCTGGACCGTACGGGGGAGCCCCAGCCAGCGCACCGGCTGCTGGACGGTCCGTACGGAGGTCACCTTCGCCCAGGGCACGGTGACGGTCGTGAAGAAGGCCGCGCGGCGGATGCCGGCGCGGCTCACCCAGGTGCCCATGCGCAGCATCCGCAGGGCGGCCAGGATGACGAGTACGGCGGTGGCCAGGGTGGCGGCCCCACCGCTGAATCCCCCGGCCGCGGTGATGATCACCGCGGCCAGGAGGACGAACGAGGCCAGCAGCAGCGCGAGCGCCGCCGCCCCGACCCGCCAGGACCCCGGACGGTACGGACGACGCCACTGGTCGTGGTCGTCGAACGGCAGGGCGATGTGGTCGGTCGTGTCAAAAGCACGGTCGGCCGTCAGAAAGGGCAGGGGCACGACAGGTCCTCACTTACAGGCACGCTCGAAGGGGCGATGCCCGGTGAGGCTACCTCAGCGGTTGTCGGAGGCTTCGGACTGCTGCTGACGAGTGGCGGAGTCGCCCGCCTGAAGGGACGGCATCCCGAAGATCAACGAGCCCACGAGGCCGGCCACCACGGTCAGCCCCAGCAGGGTACGGCCCACGATCTGCGAGGCGCCGAGACGCTCCCGGGGCGGTGGAGTGACGTTACTGCGGAAGTGGTCGGCCTCCGCGACGAACGCGAACGGTACGGCCTCTCGCCGGCTGAACATCAGGGCCACTCTCCTCGGGTCGTCGTCATGCGTCACAGGTACAGACGACAGAACCGAGGTTTTGGTGCCCTATTTCACCAAAGCAGCCGAATCTCATCCTCCGGTAGGACGTCGTTAGAGTGGGCGACTGCAACAGCCGATTGGAAGGACCGCTGGTGAGCGACAGCCCCACCGAGAACGTCAAGATCGACTTCCGGAGCGACGTCACCGTCGACCTGGTCAAGAGCGCGGCGGCCGACTCCGACGTCCTCTGGGCGGCCCGGGTCTCCACGGCGGGCGAGCAGTCCCTCGAGGAGCTCCAGAAGGACCCGGAGCGCTCGAAGGGCCTCATCAACTACCTGATGCGCGATCGGCACGGCAGCCCGTTCGAGCACAACTCGATGACGTTCTTCATCAGCGCGCCGATCTTCGTGTTCCGCGAGTTCATGCGGCACCGCGTGGGCTGGTCGTACAACGAGGAATCGGGCCGCTACAGGGAGCTCCAGCCGGTCTTCTACGTCCCGGACACCTCCCGCAAGCTCGTCCAGGAGGGGCGCCCCGGCAAGTACGTCTTCGTCGACGGCACCCAGGAGCAGCACGACCTGGTCAGCCGCACGATGGAGGACTCGTACCGTCAGGCGTACGCCACCTACCAGGAGATGCTCGCCGCCGGCGTCGCCCGCGAGGTCGCCCGGTCGGTCCTTCCCGTCGGTCTCTTCTCCTCGATGTACGCCACCTGCAACGCGCGCTCGCTGATGCACTTCCTCGGTCTGCGCACCCAGCACGAGCTGGCCGCGGTCCCGTCCTTCCCGCAGCGGGAGATCGAGATGGTCGGCGAGAAGATGGAAGAGCACTGGGCACGGCTGATGCCACTGACCCACGCGGCCTTCAACAAGAACGGCCGTGTGGCCCCATAGGGCACAGATGTCCGAACCCTCGAGTGAAGTGTCCGTATTGCGACGTTTCACGAAGTTCATCTAGGCTGATCAAACGGACCCGGCGCTGCCTGAACCCCCGAGCAGGCAGCGCCGGGCTCCCTTTCTCCTGTCCCCCTCAGGGACACCCGGCGCTGAGCAGCGAGTAGCGTGTTACCCATGGCTCCGATCTCCACTCCGCAGACCCCCTTCGGGCGGGTCCTCACCGCCATGGTCACGCCCTTCACGGCGGACGGCGCACTCGACCTCGACGGTGCCCAGCGACTGGCCACCCATCTGGTGGACGCAGGCAACGACGGCCTCGTCGTCAACGGCACCACCGGCGAGTCCCCCACCACCAGCGACGCGGAGAAATCGGAGCTGGTACGAGCGGTACTGGACGCGGTCGGCGACCGCGCCCACGTCGTGGCCGGCGTCGGCACCAACGACACCCACCACTCCCTCGAGCTGGCCCGCACCGCCGAGCGCGACGGCGCGCACGGCCTGCTCGCCGTCACCCCGTACTACAACAAGCCCTCGCAAGAAGGCCTGTACCGGCACTTCTCGGCCATCGCCGACGCCACCGAGCTCCCGGTGATGCTCTACGACATCCCCGGCCGCAGCGGCGTCCCCATCGACACCGAGACGCTCGTCCGGCTCGCCGAGCACCCGCGCGTCGTCGCCAACAAGGACGCCAAGGGCGACCTCGGCCGCGCCAGCTGGGCCATCGCCCGCTCCGGCCTCGCCTGGTACTCCGGCGACGACATGCTCAACCTGCCCCTGCTCTCCGTCGGCGCCTGCGGCTTCGTCTCCGTCGTGGGCCACGTCGTCACCCCGGAGCTCCGCGCCCTGCTCGACGCCCACCTCGGCGGCGAGATCCAGAAGGCCACCGAGATCCACCAGAAGCTGCTCCCGGTCTACACCGGGATGTTCCGCACCCAGGGCGTCATGACCACCAAGGCCGCCCTCGCCCTCCAGGGCCTCCCGGCCGGCCCCCTGCGGCTGCCCCTCGTGGAGCTGTCTCCCCAGGAGACCGAGCAGCTCAAGATCGACCTGGCCGCCGGCGGGGTAGAGCTCTGACAACGGACTTCACAACTGAACACTGACAACAGCAAGTGCACGAATGTCATGCGCGCCACGTGCCAAGAGGTACGTGGCGTGCGTGGTGAGGAGAGTCTTTTGAGTCATCCGCATCCTGAACTCGGTGCCCCGCCGAAGCTGCCGAAGGGCGCCCTGCGCGTCATCCCGCTCGGCGGGCTCGGCGAAATCGGCCGGAACATGACGGTCTTCGAATTCGACGGCCGTCTGCTCATCGTCGACTGCGGCGTCCTCTTCCCCGAAGAGGAGCAGCCGGGCGTCGACCTGATCCTCCCGGACTTCACGATCATCCGGGACCGCCTCGACGACATCGAAGGCATCGTGCTCACGCACGGCCACGAGGACCACATCGGTGCCGTCCCCTACCTGCTCCGGCTCAAGCCGGACATCCCGCTGATCGGCTCCAAGCTGACCCTCGCGCTCATCGAGGCCAAGCTCCAGGAGCACCGCATCCGCCCCTATACCCTCGAGGTGAAGGAGGGCGACCGGGAGGTCCTGGGCTCGTTCGACTGCGAGTTCATCGCGGTCAACCACTCCATCCCGGACGCGCTCGCGGTCGCGATCCGCACCCCCGCGGGCATGGCCGTCGCCACCGGCGACTTCAAGATGGACCAGCTCCCGCTGGACGGCCGCCTCACCGACCTCCACGCCTTCGCGCGGCTGAGCGAGGAAGGCATCGACCTTCTTCTCTCGGACTCCACGAACGCCGAGGTCCCGGGCTTCGTCCCGCCGGAGAAGGACATCTCCAACGTCCTGCGCACGGTCTTCGCGAACGCCCAGAAGCGCATCATCGTGGCCAGCTTCGCCAGCCACGTGCACCGCATCCAGCAGATCCTCGACGCCGCCCACGAGTACGGCCGCAGGGTCGCCTTCGTCGGCCGCTCGATGGTCCGCAACATGGGCATCGCCCGTGACCTGGGCTACCTCCGGGTCCCGGCCGGTCTCGTCGTGGACGTGAAGACCCTCGACGACCTGCCGGACGACGAGGTCGTGCTGGTCTGCACGGGTTCCCAGGGCGAGCCGATGGCGGCCCTGTCCCGCATGGCCAACCGCGACCACCAGATCCGGATCGTCCCCGGCGACACCGTGATCCTTGCGTCGTCCCTGATCCCGGGCAACGAGAACGCGGTCTACCGCGTGATCAACGGCCTGACCCGCTGGGGCGCCCACGTCGTCCACAAGGGCAACGCCAAGGTCCACGTCTCGGGTCACGCCTCGGCCGGCGAGCTGCTGTACTTCTACAACATCTGCCGCCCGAAGAACCTCATGCCGGTCCACGGCGAATGGCGCCACCTCCGCGCCAACGCCGAGCTCGGCGCGATGACGGGTATCCCCAAGGACCACATCGTCATCGCCGAGGACGGCGTCGTCGTCGACCTGGTCGACGGCCGCGCCCGCATCACCGGCAAGGTCCAGGCGGGTTACGTGTACGTCGACGGCCTCTCGGTCGGCGACGTCACCGAGAGCTCCCTCAAGGACCGCCGGATCCTCGGCGAGGAGGGCATCATCTCGGTCTTCGTCGTGGTCGACTCCTCGACGGGCAAGATCGTGGGCGGCCCCCACGTCCACGCCCGTGGCTCGGGCATCGACGACTCCGCGTTCGACGCGGTGCTCCCGAAGATCGACCAGGCCCTGAACAAGTCGTTCCAGGACGGCGTCGTGGAACCCCACCAGCTCCAGCAGCTGATCCGCCGCAGCGTCGGCAAGTGGGTCTCCGACACCTACCGCCGGCGCCCGATGATCCTCCCGGTCGTCGTCGAGGTCTGACAGGTCCGACAGCCTGACCAGCGCAGCACCGGAGCGGGGCCCCTCGATTTGCATCGGGGCGCCCCGCTCCAGTACGTTTACGGCTCCGCCAGAACGGGAAGCCCGAGCGCCGACGTGCGCCCGAACGCTTCACCGGGAGGCAGGAAAACCGACTCAGATCTTCTGATAAAGTCGGAACCGCCGAAAGGCCCCCGAAGTGAAAACAAAAGGGACCGGAAAGCACCGAGGAAATCGGATCGAAAAGATCTGATAGAGTCGGAAACGCAAGACCGAAGGGAAGCCCGGAGGAAAGCCCGAGAGGGTGAGTACAAAGGAAGCATCCGTTCCTTGAGAACTCAACAGCGTGCCAAAAATCAACGCCAGATTAGTTGATACCCCGTCCATCTTCGGATGGCGAGGTTCCTTTGAAAGTCCTGCGGGCCCTTGTGGTTCTGCAGGCAACATACACAGCGAGGACGCTGTGGACAGTCGGCCTTATTCCGGCATGACTGTCCCGCTCAACGCGAGTGTCACCCGATTACGGGTAAACATTCACGGAGAGTTTGATCCTGGCTCAGGACGAACGCTGGCGGCGTGCTTAACACA